>JBNMFJ010000015.1:0-16024 GCA_051269935.1 Patescibacteria group bacterium
TAATTACTTTTTTTCTTTAATCAGGAATTAATATCCCAACTCTTAAAAACATCTTCCTCCTAACATAACAAGGTGATACATGAAACTACAAAACTTAATTACTCTATCAAACAAAGTAATCCCATTATTACATAAAGAAGGAATCCAGCCAATTCTCTATGGAAGTTACCTCGTAAAACACTATACAAAATCAAATGTACTAAAAGTAAATGACCTAGACTTCTACGTCTATAAAAAAGACCTCAAAAAAATCGCCCAAATCGCCAAGAAGAATAACCTAGAAGTTGACGACTCATCAATAGGAGAATGGAAAACCCTATCAATACATCAAGCAAAGGCAAAAATAGAATTCGATGCAATAGATCATTGGTTTAAAGGAAAGCCCACAACAACATCGATAAAACTAGGTAAACATAAAGTAAACGCACTCACTAAAGAATCATTAACTCAAATCTACAAACACGCGACAGAACATTCAGATGCTAAAGAATCCAATAAATTAAAATATGATCTATTAATAATCAATACTCCCACCATAGAAACCACCCGTAACAAAAACCTTACACTAGCCCAAAAACGAATAATCAATAACGCCCGAATACAAGAATGGGGTAAATTCGCCACAAAGAACTTCACTACAGACTTTGAGCCAAACACTATCTGGTTCGTCGTAAAGCACAACAAAAAAACAGTCGCATTAGGCGGCCTAAGACCCATAAAAATCAAACATAACAAAACCACCTACAACATCCTAGGGATATGTTCTATAATCTCACTTGTCAAGAAAAAGGGCTACGGCAAAATCCTCATGGCATCCATGGTCGATCATTCAATCAAAACAGGCAAAACCTTATTAGGATTCACAGACCAAACAAAGTTCTTCCAAAAGATTAAACTAGATACCAAAAAAGGATTCATAAAACGCTTTATCTATATTACTAAAAAAGGCGAAGAAATCCACGACAACGATGGAGATGGAATCTACTATCAAGGCAAAGAAAAATGCATCACAAAAATTCTCAAATCTAAATCACCTGTCTACATAGCAGTAGAACATTGGTGACATGAAATCCCGTAGAATAGTAATCATCCGCGGCCTAGTCACCGCCGGCAAAACAACAACATCTCACGCCCTAGCAGAAGTCCTCCCAAACTATATCTTTATCGACAAATGGAAAATAAAGGAAATGTTCGAGCCATTAAACCTCAAGGACAGAACCCCACTCAAAACAATAAGCAAAAAAGCCTCAAACTTCATAACTCGAGAGGTCCTAAAGTCAATGCCTCATAGTATAATCCTCCAAGAAGACTCCATAAGCCACATAAAAAAGAACCTAGGGCCTCACCTAAAAAACGTTCAAATTCATTCCTTCTTTCTAGATCTAAATGACTCTGATGTAGAAAAGAGAGATAATCAAAGAGACAAACCAACAATGGGACTGATCAAGGAAATAAAGAGAGGAGACTGGAGAAAGAATAGAGTAAAGCCAGAAAAGGGCGACATCATAATTAACACAAGTGAAAACTCAGTAAAGCAAGTCGTAAATATAATTTTAAAAGCAATAAACGAAAAACCTCAGAAACATCCCAAAAAACACGCCATCAGAAAAAGCTGGTAGACCTGATCAACCTCACCCCATTATCAAACCCATAACAACATAATCCCGATCATACTTCGGCGTAATCACCTTAAATCCAAACTTCTTATAATACTTCGGTATCTTCGTACAAAGCATAATCATAGTAACCTTAACCTCTTTGACCTTCCGTATCCGATCAAGTAAAACCTCAAACAGCTTCGTACCAATCCCCTGCCCCATATATTTCGGATCAGTATTAATCCAAAAAACATCATATATCAAATCATCCATTCCCGAAGGACTAAATCCACCAAAAGCCAAAATCTCACCCTTCTCTTCCGCAACATAAAACGTAGGTTTAGTAAGAGAATCAGAAAACATTTCCTCAAGTTCCCCAAGGGCTAATTTCTTAGGATATTTCGGACTATTTATTTTTATGATTTCAAACATCTGACCAACATCTCCTTTTTTTGCTTTTCTAAATCTCATACATATCCCTCTTATAATTACAGTACAAACAACTTTTATTAATCTTTTCCCAATTCCTTCTTAATATCCTGATATCTCAACCCAACCTTCTCCAACTCTTCTTGAGACAATTCTTTTTTCTTCAAAACATATTCTTCCAAATACGGATTCCGATCAAAGTAGCCAAAATTAACCAACTCCCGCCGAAACAAAGTATAATCATCAACATCACTATCCTGTAAAACCTTAGCAACCTCACTTCCCTTATACGTTTTACCCAATTCAAATTTCGCAGCCATAGCACTCAAAATTTCTTGCTTCTCTACATCAGACCTTGGAAGTGTAATCATACAATAGTAAAAATAAAGAATTATATAAACCTCACCCAATCCTTAAAAAGAATTATACCTAGATAAAAGAAGTATAACCATCAAAAAAGAAGAAAGCCTTACTAGATTTAGAGAAAAATTAAAAACATATCAAAGAAAAGATATAGTAGTAACCAAGCATGCAGAGCTACAGGCATTTACAAGAGATGTAGACATTGAGGAAGTAAAAGCAAATCTACAGAATCCTGAAAAACTAGTACACATAAAAGAACAAACTGCTTATACAAAAAAGGAAAAGAAGTATGATTGTTATTTTGCGTACTCAAAAAATTACTATCATAGATATCTAATAACAATAAATGGGAAGGTTCTTATAGTTACAATTATTAAAATAAATAGAGATAGTTAATTTCAGAAATATGGATGCCATACAATTTAGTATTTCGGACACCGAGACCGAACAAAAGGCAAATATTAAATAACTAAGCAATCCTTAAATACATCTTTACCTCTTTTTACTCATGTTCTTTCAAAAAGGTGAATTGCAAAAACTGTGGCCATTCTATCTAGAAAGTTTCCTTGGAAAAGTGTTAATAATATTTATGCCCTTTATTACACTATACTTCTTAGATATCAACCTAACCATATTTCAGATTTCCCTATTAATGACATCACTTTTCCTTTCCCAAATAATCTTCGAAATCCCCACAGGAGCAATAGCAGATATATACGGAAGAAAAACTTCGGTAATACTCTGCTACACCTTTGAGCTAATTGCAATGCTAGCAATATTTTTCACAGACAAATTCGAAATATTAGTCGCAATATTTGCGCTCATCGGATTATCTCAGACACTACATTCAGGAGCAATGGATGCCTGGGTAGTTGATCAAGTTGGCAAAAAATACAGTAAAGTATACTTTGCAAGAAATAGAGGAATGCAAGCAGCCGGGATAATATTTGCCGGAATGCTAGGAGTACTACTTGTAAAACAATGGGGACTCCGAATAATCTGGCCAGTATCAGCATTTGGAATGGTCGTAAGTATACTTATCTTACTTTGCATAACAGAAGACTACAAGCCTCAAAAAGTACGTATAAGGGAGTCATACAAGGAGCTTCGCAAACAGGTCAAAAAGACATTAACTTATGCCAAAAATCATCACATAATATACAACCTCTTACTAGGAGCATTACTCTATTCAATAGCAGTATCCTTCATGAGAAACATAGTATACGCAACATACCTAAAGGAACTAGGACTTCCTGACTATGCTCTAGGTTACATTTGGACAGCAATAATGGTAATAACCCTTTTAGCTTCATTAATTTCATTAAAAATCGGAAATAACAAAACCGAGAAAAAAGCTATAATAATCTCATATATTCTTCTGGCAATACTCACAACAGCAATTATTCTAACAAGTTCAATATTAGCAATGATAATAATATTATTGCTAACAGTTGGAATAATAGAAGCAATCAATCCAGTGAAAAAACATTTCTTACACAGAAATACACCAAATAAAATAAGAGCATCCCTTCAGTCCGTAGAATCAATGGTACTCGCCCTCGGTATAGTGATAAGTTACCCAATCGTAGGATTTGCAATAGATAAAATCGGTCCTCAATATACTTTCGCATTAACAGGCCTGCTTCTGATCCCCGCAGTTATCATATATAGTAAAATAAAGGAATAAAAATAAATGAGATAAAAAATAAATCTTTATTAAATCTAATAACTAATAAATATCATGAAAAAACTCATAATAATCCGCGGCCCATCAGGAGTAGGAAAAACAACTATCTCAAGAAGGGTAGTTGAAATGATCAAGGAAAAAATTCCACGATTCGCATACATCCAAGCAGACAGGACAATACGGGAATTCCTACAAAGTATCCAATACCAAAAAGACAGAAACAACCTAGGAACCCTACAACAAAAAAATACAGAATCATTAGTATCCAATTTCCTAAAAGAAAACTATACCGTCCTTCTTGATGGAATGTTCCACAGAAAAGTCGAAGACAAAACATCACTAGATCGCCTCATCAAAATAGCAAAAACACACTAAGCAAAATATCATAATTATAGAACTAGAGACATCCCTTGAGAAGATTGTAGAAAATATAACTAGAAGAGTAATATCTGATCCGAGACATGACAATAATATTGAGCCGGTAAAAGAGAGATACAAAGCGTACCAAAAAACACTTCATAAAGATGCTATAACAATTCAAACAAAAGGAAAATCAATTAACATCAAAGCAAAAGAAATAATATCACATATTTAAAGTATAATCCCTTCACGGACAGCCTCTGCAACAATACCCATTTTTTGCTTACGCATTTCAAATTCATCAGTAGTATAGCATAATGGTTCTAGATCAACTTCCCCACTCCATTCAAACATCACATCCGCCATACGATCACTAATACGTTTCCCTTCAAAATCATCAGAGATAAATAATACATCTACATCACTAGTAAGCATATGATCTCCCCTAGCACGACTCCCAAATAATATTGCCTCGCTCACCTTATAATCACCTTTTATTTTCCTAATGAGCTTTTTTACTAAAGGGAGTATTACTTCATTCGTTTGTCCAACCATGTGAATAACTCCTTTGCGCGATTTAATCTATCTAAGGCAATTTCTGCCGAATAATTATCATAGGGTAATGATTCAGCAACATCTGGGTATCTACTGATAGTATATTCCGGAGCCAATTGACGTAAACGATCAAGAAGTTTGAGAGGTAATTTTGCCTTCCTTCCCAAAAAAACTAAAGAATGTGTGTTAAATATACTTTCCTTTGTAGTAAGCATTAAGTAAGCTTTAAGGGCTTTTTCGCTAGCTTGTTGACTCATAAATGCAGTCTGGTAAAAATCCTTACTCTTGAGACTATTCTCAGCAGTAAGTAAATCTCTTTGCGCTTGTTTCCACCAATTAGTAATTTCTTCTCTCATTGAATTATATACGAAAACATATTTATTAACCTTCCCTAAGCCAAACTATTCCCACTAAACCGTGACCCACCACCAGGAATTTGCCCACCAAGCTCCGCCGGCAAATTACTAAACCCAGCCCCATACATAGTATGATGATTAGACGGATTAATCGCCCCCAAACCACCAAAATAATTACCAGAAAAAAACTGAGGATCCTTCCAAGACGCATCCATCTTCATACCATAAATAGAAGAACCAAATGCAGACATAGACTCACCATGAACACCCTTCTGACTTAACTGTTGAATATACCCACCAGCCTCGACAACTTTTTGAACCTTGTCCAATACACCAGCTTTTTCTAAAGCCTCCAAATGCTCTTTAATAGGAACATTACCCATCCCCGGAACCAAGTGACTATCTTCATACCCAAAATTATCCGTCAAATGCAAATGTTTCAAAACAGGAATAATTTCTTTAGTCTCACTAACAAAATCCTCATCCGCAAACCCATATTGCTTATGCAAATGAACATGCCCAACATCCCAAGTCGCACCAATTCTATCAGCAGCAATTTTTTGTGCAGCTTTTAAGTTAATGCCCTTATCCTCGTTTAATTTTTTTGCAAACTTTTCTCTAGAAACCTCAATTAATTCTTTTAGATCTTTAGCTCGATTAAATGCAATTCCTTCTTTATAATTTTCAATAGCAACAGTAGGCATATTATCTCCAAATTTCTTATATGAATCAGCAGCCACATTCGCAAAAGTGTCAGACGTTTTATCTAAGAAAAATTTATTAGCATGAACAAATTGTTTAGGTGCTTCTCCTTGAGTTATTTTCTGAAGCTCTTGAATTGCTTTATTAAGAGCATCTTGTCGAAAAAGGGGCTGAAACGCCGCAGGCCTTCCAGTTTTTGGATCACCCTCTTTACCTCTATTCTCAACATATGTATCAGATAATGTTATTAATTTTTCCTTTTGTTCTTTAGATCCAAATTCAAATGCTTTATCAAAAGCTCCATTAAAACTAGTCTCAATATTACTAAGAAAAATATCAGCGCTCCTAAGTTTGTTATACTCGGCAGTTTCTATATCAGTTAATTCAATAGGTCTGCCATCCTTAGTTTGGAATCTTCCACCTCCAAGGGCATAGGCATCCTTAATACGCTCAAGTTTTTGTGGGCTAGCTCCCATTATTTCATTAGCTGCTTTATCAAACTGCGCAAGTTCTGTAAGCTTATTTTTCCATTGAACTCTATTGATATTGTCAATTCTCTCTAAGGGATCATCCTCCTCTCCCTCCTTTTTCCCCTGTTTTAACCCTTCCGGGTCAAAAGGGCTAAACTGTCCTTCTCTTTTAATCGCCTCTTGCCTTCCAGTCGCACGATCAACAGCAAAATCACTTTCCAGTTTAAAACGTCCCTTCTCTCCAGGTTTTAGAGTTTCATCAGGTAAAAAGGTCTCACCAGGCGTAGAAGTCGCCGCATGAAATACAATCGTAGTATTTCCTTTAGGATTTAACTCATAAGCCTTGTCCATTGCATCATCATATTTTTTCTCAGCCCGTAAACGATCAAATTCAGTCCATCCCTGCTGACCAAACCCAGACGCTTCAATCAAAGGACCATGCATTGAAGCCTTAACACCAGATAATTTCATTAATGCTCGCATTTCCTTGAAATGCTGTCTAGGAATAGTCTGATCCGGGTTCTGACCACCAACACCAAGAAGTTGAACCTCGACTCCCTTCAAACCCGTCTTAATAGCCTTAACGACCGCATCTACTTGATTTGCAGTAGAAGGATCAATAGATTGTGATAACTGACCACCAGGAATATGGAAACCTGTATAAAAACTATTCTCAGAATTCATCGAATCCATTGCACCACCATAAAAATATTCATTCTCTGCCATACATCACCTGTAATATAGTAGGTTAAATCACATATTTAAATGTTACTTGTCCCAGAATCATAATTTCCAATATTCCTTTGCCGTTTTATAATATCACTCATAGGATCAGCACTTATCTGCTCACCAGGTTTCGTCGTCGGAGCATTAGGATCATAAACACCTGAACCCCCACCACTCGGAGTATACACATTGGATCCACTTGTCGTATACACATCTCGAGACTGATCTCGGGCAGCCCTTACCTCTTCATTTTGTCTACCCATATATTTCTGCTCTTCAGTCTTACCTTGCCGAGTAGCATCATAGACCCGCCGATCACCACCCACATACGTTTCTGACCCACCTCCAGTAGAGCTTCCCGAATAGCTCACTCCATCATTTGAACCAGCATAACTAACACCCTCAGATTTCTCTGTATAATTAACCCCACCAAGAGCACCATCCCGCAGTTCCCCAACAACATCATCCAAACGACGAACAGGCGCATCAGTATCCTCATCTTCCTCTTCCAATAATTCCTCAATAGGCTTAACTTCAGCAACATAAGCTTCAGTCATAGCTGAGCCAACAGGCAACGGATCTCCATTCTTCTTTTTCTTGCCTTTTTTATCGCGATCACTCTTAGAAATTTTCTTCCCCGGAGTATTTGAACTCCCCAGCTTATGAGTCATAGCAACTTTCTCTGTTTTCTTAGAAGTATTCCCCTCTCCCTCAAAAGTTTCTTCATCATTAGAAGTTTCTTCCTCAGAAACCTCTTTCTTTTTTTTCTTTGAAACCATCTTCTTCGCCATCTTTTCCTTTACCATGACAAATCTAAGAATATAACATTTAATTAGATTCCTATAGTAAAATTATTAATCACGGAAAAGTGACAACAAAACAAAGGTTTTTAAAGCAAATATACAGTAAAAGAAAATGTCAAATAAGAAAAAATACTTTAAAGAACGAACCGTCACAGAACTTAAAAAACTTGAGCAAGTACCTGTAGAAAGCAAACACATAGTGGAACAGATAATGAATCTCGAAAAAGACCAATGCTTAAAAATTCCTTCACAGGTAAGTCAGTCATTTTACTCAGGAACACCTGATCAAAACGCACGAAAACAGTTTAAACATGGAGACTATATGATTCTCCCACAACCTAAAACAAAAGAAGCCGCATTAGAATCACCATTAATTCCATTACAATTACGAAACCAAGCATTTGGTCAACTTGAAGATAGACTAGAATTTGGCCTCCATAATGTAGGGTATTCATTCCGACCAGTTCAAGGAGCAAACAAGACCAAACGAGTAGTCCCATTCGTATATCTAGCACAAGGAGCAAAGTTATTCAGTTATGCAGCACAACACGCAGGAGGCATAGGCCTAGAGTTATATTCAGAGGCAAAAAGGGCAAGAACGCACGGAGCAACAGTCGTAGCAGCAGTACCATCGCGAACACAAAAACAACAACGATATTCATTTACCCTTCAGCATGTACCAATTCACAGAGGGCAGCATAATCTAGCAAGCGTTCTTTCTCTAGAACCTAAAGTACACCAAACACAAACACCTTCCCGAACAAAACACGATCAGTATAATATACGGTTTACAAAAGATGATGGAGAAGATTCAAATATAACAAATTTTACACCACAAGATGTAGCTGCGTACCTAGCAATAATTAATCAAGAATGGAATAATAATCAAAACATGACCCCACTTGAAATGAATCCCTTCGCCATACCATCAAGACAACAGGCAGAATTCTATAAACGATTAACAAACAACCTCTTAGTAGAAACCCCACAACCAAAAGGAAAACCAATAATTCGTAAACCATATCAAGTAGAACAGTCAGTATTACTAGGCCGAGCAATCGCTCACTACGGAGCAATGGAATTTGCATTTATAGACGCGGCAAGAGACGGAAACCTCGCCGAATACGACGGCTGGAATTGGGGTGAATAAATGGCATTAGAAGAATTACTGTTATGTAACGTAGAGGCAGCCAACAAAGAAAGCTTAGCCCAAGAAGAAGATTCAAGTTGGGTAGCAGGAATATTTCATAATTTAGAAGGTAAGTATGATCCTCTCTTTAATTCTAATATAGGAGACGTAACAAGTCAGCAAGCTGAAGAGAATTTGAAGCATTATGTTAACTTACACATGCCAACATTAAGAGAAGTAAGTGGGGGATTTAAGAAAGGGATAATGGCATTTATGCAAGTAGAAAAAGGATTAGGGGTACTAGCTAAAAAACTTGTTGAAAGGGGTTGGGTCTCTCCTGAAGTGCCATTAAACTACAAGGTACGATCACAAGGAAATTGGTATTTTGATAGAGAAGTTGTTGGACAGGAGCAGGCTGAAGAAAATAAAAGAAGATACGTGACACATAGAGTTCCTAGTCTGGGTGCTTTCCCGGAAAAGAATAATCTAGTAGGACTTTCTGGAATATTAGGTCTTGATAAAGGTTCTAAGGTATTGGCGATGGAGTTAGTGAAGAGAGGTTGGGTATCTCCTGAAGTGCCATTAAACTACAAAGTGAATGGTAGATTTGATTGGTACCTTGACAGTGATGTTGTTGGGAGGAAACAAGCTGAGAAGAATAAGAAAAGGCATATTCGGAACCTAGTCCCTTCATTAGAAGATGTTCCTAAATTAAATAAGCTAACTTCAATGGCTACAATGCTTGAGGTTCCCTTAAATACAAAATCTATACTTACTGAACTCGTTAGGAAAGACTGGGTATCTCCCTTGATACCACAAACCTATGAAATGGGACTGCAAGGGAATTGGTACTTTAATGAAGAAGTTGTTGGAGTTAAACAGTCCGAAGAGAATAAAAAAGTATACCTCACAAATAGGTTTCCTAGATTAATCGATATCTCAGCAAAAAGTATTTCAAGCACAATAGCAGGGCTTTTGGGGCAAAAAAGGGGGGCAAAATATGTTGCTAGGGAATTAGTTACAAGAGGCTGGGTATCCTCTGATATTCCATTAGATTATGAGCTAAAGCCATCAGGAAACTGGTACTTCCAAGAAGGTATTGTCGGAGAAGAACAAGCAATAAAAAACAGAAAGATATATTTACAGCAAAGATTTACCTCTGTTGAAGATATTGATACTAGACCAAGAAGAAGCATCGCGAATTCTCTTGAATTAAATAAAAATATAAAACTCCAAGATCTCCGTGAGCACATTGTCAGCCTAGGAATTCTCCCAGCAGAATCCCCTCGAGAAACATACGCCCAAACAACTCTTCCAGATTCATTCACACAAGCTAAAAGAAAAGCCCCAAACCCAAACCCAAAAAAGCAAAAATCCCTCGAAGAAATAAGCGACTCCCTCGAAGAAACATCAGCCGAACCAATTCATTTCCTAAAAGGAGAAGCATTCGAACAAGTAGTCGGAACAACCCTCGCGTATAACAACCCAGACGAGTTAGTAATCCCTCAATATTGCATCGACGTAACAGATACAAGATTTAAGACCCGAGCAGACTTCAAAGTAGCCAATACAATCTACGAAGTAAAGTGGGGAAACCACAAAGAGAATATAGAATCAACTTATCAGAAACATATGGATATACTCGAAGGAAGCGACCTAGACTATCAAGTAATTCGATTAGAAGATCATGTCAATGTAGATATCCCTACAACCAATTTTACTCAGTATACAGAAAATACCAATGAAGCAAGAGAAAGCATAGAAAGAGTAACTTCGTATCTCCAAGAACTATCCCAAGATTCAACTCAAGATTCAACTCAAACAATGAAAGAAATTCGGGATTATTTCTATAGCACAAACATGCAAGCCAATAACCTAAGCGGAGAAGAAAGAAAATCATACCTCCAAAATAACCTACAACAAGCAGCAGACAGAATTGGAACAGATGACTTGAGCTCTTACTTAAGAGACAACACCCAGTCTGTTTTTAGACCCCTAGAGGCATTCTTTGAACACGAAGGACAGCTATATCAATCAATGATTTCAGTCCCTCAACTCCAAAAAGAACAAGAGGACAGATATCAAATGGTGTATGGATTTGGTGATTTACGGTTTGAATCAAAAGAAGACAGAGACCTCGGAGTATTATTAGAATTATCACCACAAGGTGGAAGAGTAGAGAATTTAATTCAATCTGACGCTCGAAGAATAAAACCAGGAGTCGCATATGAATTAAAAGACGGCCAAAAATATTCGAGCCAACAAAACAATGGCTACCAACATATCCCTGAGTTATCTGCTTTAAGAGGAAATATGGTTAGTGAAGAAGATTTCGATTTCGCAATGACATATATCGATGGAAATGGGGCGTATTGTTAATCCCTAAATCGGTTTCCAAAAAGTTCATATGGTTCTCTAAAGAACAATAAAAACCTCTAAACCTCTTCGCCCGTATATTTGTTAAAGAAAATATAACTATACTGCTGCGCCACCCCAGTCGTCGTGTCGACAATAACGGTCCCCGTAATCAATTCATCTGCAATCCCTGGAAACATATATACCTCCAAATTTCTCTCATGCGCCATTTCAGCAACACAAGAAGTACAATAATACGCAGGATCCTCAATATGAGATTCCGTAATAAATGAAGCAATCTCATGCATAGCATACAAACTAGAATTATAATTCAAATCAAAATCACTCCCCTCAATCGAAGTCGTAGCAGTAGAGTCAGAAACAGAAATCGGCATATCAATAACAAAATGAGCATTCCCAGACGTAACCGTCGCAACCGTCATAGGCCGAGAAAATTCAACCTCCAAAGTTACAATATTATGGTTTTTCATACATTCATAAAATAATTCATCAACTGCCAAACCAAGATTCCGTTCAATATCCACAATCTCTGGAAATTCAATATCACCCTCATAATAATAATACGGAAAAAATACCGGAGCATAACTAAACGATCGAGCCGGAGCAACATAATATCCACCCTGTAAAGCAACCTTAATCAAAACCTCTTTCGTCGTGGAAGCAACACAATCCTGAGTATGAATTTTTAAATTATCAACCTGATTTTTCACAGCAGAATTACTAAAATGTTCAGCATCATTTCCCGAAGAAAGCAAGAAAAATAAGCCAATAATTACCCCAACAATAACCACAGCTAAAATCACAAATAACGTCACCTGTCCTTTCTTCATAAGATATAAAGAATAAAGTAATTCATAAATGTTATGACTAATCACCGAGTCACATTAAACGACTCAACCTTCGCCAAAAGCTCTTTCGCCCGAGCATCTTTTTCAAAATGAGCTGTCACAGGCTCCAAATATCGACTAATGGCTTTTGCAGTAGCACTCTTCAAATCACCAGGATGCAATTCAAGAGCTACAAAGGCAGTCTCAAGAGCCTCATAAGATTCAAAGGAAACATTACCGCCAAATTTCTCTGGCCGTTCAATATCAAGAGTATCATCCATCTCAAAAACAATATGTTTGCAATAATCCAAAACAGGATTATCCTCTACAACACCCTCAGGACAATACGCTTTGTTAAATTTCTTACTAACTTGCTTAGGAGTATCAGTCATAAAAATAGCCGAATTAGGATTACTCTTACTCATCTTTTTTGCAATAGCCCCGTCAATACCAGTAGCATCAGTTTTCGGCTCAGTCAATCCCATAAGCATATGATGATGCATAGCAATAGGAGGAGGTAAACCAATTTTTGGAAAAATATCTCGAGCAAGCATATTAACCTTCCTCTGATCCATACCAAGTTGCGCAATATCAGCTCCCAGGTGATGAATATCAGCAGCCTGCATTAACGGATAAAAGATATGCGAAGCAGGGTTACTAGAACTCTCTTCTCGCCCCATAACCTGACCACACTTAATAACACGAGATAAAGTTGAATTCATAGAAAGCTTCATAACAGTTTCCCAATAATCAGGAGTTGAATTAATAAATTCACTCGCCCAGATAAACTCCACATTATTCAAATCCATACCACAAGCACGCCAAACCTCAATAAAATATTCACCAACAGTTCGAATCTTCTCCATATCCCCACCCATCTTATTATTCAACATTCCAAACCAATCAGCAACATAAAACTTAAAGTGAATCCCAGCACGAGTTAATTTATTCACATTAATAGTTCGAAGTAAACCCTGCGCAATATGTATATTCCCAGAAGGTTCAAACCCATCATACGCAACCGGCTTCTTCTTAGCAGCAAAAATCGCCCGAAGTTCTTCCTCATTAATAAGCTCTTCAGCAACTTCACGACATAAAGCAACCTTTTCGTCAATATCCATAATATATTAGAATTGATATCTTATTTAAAGTTTACTTGAGCATCTAGTATTTTTCTTACAAATATTAAACTTTATAACAATAGAAAAAGTTAAAAAGCCCAAACCAGTGCTCTAATTATGGTAACTAGAAAAGAACAGGAAATGGCCGACCTAAAATCTCTTGGCGTACTCGAAAATGATTTAGGGAAGTATACTCTCACAGAAAGAATGCAAGCAGCGACACGAATTTTCCAGCAGGCAAAGATAGTAAGATCATTCTATAAAAGAACAAAAGACATGCTAATAATTTCATCCCCAGCTCAAAAGTTAGATGAAATAGCACAGTTATTTCTTAGGCCTGATAGTACTGATGAAATGCTTACAATCGATAGGCGATACTATAAAGAAATTCACGAAGCATATAATCAACTTACAGCAGATGTAGAGAGAAGAATTGAGCAAGGATTCCGTAATCCAACAATACAAGGTATATACGGATCCGCAAAAAGAATGATAAATTCGTCACCCTATGCCTTCATTCCAAGGAGTTGTAAGGATATAGCCCAATTCCACGAAGTCGAAGATGATCACAAAAAGTATACTGCTTCATCAAACTAACTTTTTTAGTCAACCCAGTCTACACAAATTATAAAAAGCATAAAGCATCTTTCTCATCATGGCAGAAGTATATGACGTATTAATCTTAGGAAGCGGTCCAGGAGGACTAAACGCAGCACTATATAGCGCACGATACACCCGAAAAACATGCCTAATTACAGGATCTTGGGGCGGACTCGTGGCAAAATCCGGAAAAATCGAAAACTGGTTAGGCGTACCAGTCACCGACGGAGTAGAATTAGCAGAAGTCTTCAAAAAGCACGTAGCCGAATACGATGTCGATGTAGTAGAGCAATACGCAACAGCAGTAAAGAAAGAAAACGGAATCTTTACAATATCTTATGATGGCGGAGAAGTACAAGGGAAAACAATTATATTTGCACTCGGAACAAAAAACCGAGAACTAGAAATCCCTGGAGAAAAAGAATTAACAGGACGAGGAGTTTCATACTGTGCAACATGTGACGGAATGTTCTTCAAACAAAAAGATGTCGTAATAATCGGCGGAAGCGACTCAGCAGCAAAAGCAGCATTATACCTAGCAGACCTCGCAAAAACAGTAAAAATACTCTACCGAGGCCAAGAATTACGATGTGAAGGAATCTATAAACAGCGAATAGAAGCCAATCCCAAAATTGAAGTAATATATGACACAATCCCCACAGCCATAACCGGAGAAAATAAAGTCGAATCAATCAAGATAAAAACAAAAGACATCGAATCCCAAATCAAAGCCGACGGAATATTCGTAACAATCGGATTATTACCATTAAAAGAACTCCCAGAAATGTTAGGCATTAAAATGGACGAAGGCGGATTCGTAATAACCAGCAAAGACACCAAAACCAACGTCGAAGCAGCCTACGCAATAGGCGACATGACCAACGTAGAAATTAGACAAATCGCAACCGCCGTTGGCGAAGGCGCCGTCGCAGCGAATGCGGCACATGAATATATACAGAAAAACTAATTATAAAAAGGAATATTCTTAACAATTGCAGCAAGTTGATCTTTGGAAAGATCTTTTGAAAAAATATTAATTACCTGTTCAAGAGAATTATAAGAAACTTGAAACTTAAGGCCAGTAGGTCTCTTCATGTCAGTTAGATATCCTCTTAAATTATGAAATTCTAGAGATTCTTGTGTGAAGGATGATAAATCTTTAACAAGTTGAATTCCATCATCAAGGCCATCTGTAAACGCCTCATAAATTTCACTAGCAATAGCTCCTACTGAGAATCCATCCCGAACTTCATGTCTATAAACAGTGCACATGAAAATTCAAGAGAATCCTTATATTTAAGCCTTTCGACGAGAGATGTTTATTTAAAAAGCCTTAAATAGCAAAAATTCCATAGGAAAACATGCAAGTATACCTAGACAACGCCGCAACAGGACAAATCCATGAAGACGTCCAAGAAGCAATAAAGCCCTATCTGGAAGGCCAATATTTCAATCCATCTTCAGGCTATAAAGAAGCACAGAAAGTACGAGAAGATATCGAAGCTGCGAGAGAGAAAATAGCCAAATACATAGGAGCAGATCCTTCAGAAATCATCTTCACCTCAGGCGCTACCGAAGCCAACAATCTCTTTATTCAGGGAATAGCCAAAGCAAACCCAGCTAAAAAACACATAATAACGTCAGTAATCGAACATCCAGCTGTCTTAGAAGTATGCGAATTTCTCAGAAAAGATGGCTATAAAGTCGATTATATCCCTGTAAGCCCAGATGGTCTAGTTGACCCACAAGAAATTAAGAAAAAAATAACAAAAGATACCCTCTTTGTTTCAATAATGCATGTAAATAACGAAATCGGAACAATACAGCCAATTGAGGAAATCTCTAAAATCTGTCAAGAAAACAAAGTTCCATTCCACACAGATGCCGTTCAATCTTTTAGGAAAATAGATATTAATGTACAA
>JBNMFJ010000016.1:0-15956 GCA_051269935.1 Patescibacteria group bacterium
GCAACATCACTAACTTCAGCTCGAGTAGGTCGCGGATTATCAATCATAGTATGTAACATCTGAGTTGCAGTAATCACAATTTTTCTCTTCTCAATCGCTCGCTTAATTAATCTCTTCTGAATTGGAGGAACACGCTCAGTAGGAATCTCAATAGCCAAGTCACCACGAGCAACCATAATCCCAGCACAGTTATCTAAAATCTCATCAATATTATCAACACCTTCTTGGTTCTCAATCTTAGCAATAATCTTAGCAGAAGATTTATGCTCATCCAAAATATCTTGAACAGCTTTCAAGTCTTCCTTATGCCGAATAAAAGAATGAGCAATAAAATCAACATCATTTTCAGCAACAAATTTAACATACATTTTATCCTTTTCCGTCAAAGAAGGTAAGTTTAAAGAAACACCAGGAACATTAACAGATTTTTTGCCCTTAATAACACCATCATTCAAAACCTCAACAACTAAGTGATCAGAATGTTTTTCGACAACCTTAAATTCAATCTCACCATCATCATATAAAATACTAGCACCATTATCAATATTTTTATGAAAACCGTCGTAGTTCAAATAGATAGTTTTTGCAGAAGTTAGCTCTTTACTCCCACCCTTAAAAATTAATTTATCACCAGTCTTAACAGGAACTTCTTGATCTTTCAACGGAGTAGTTCGAATTTCAGGTCCTTTAGTATCAACCATAACAGGAGCAGTTTTAGAAACCGCTCTTACATTGTTAAGAATCTTTAGAGTATCTTCCGGCTGTTGATGAGCAGTATTTGTTCTAAATACATTAACACCAGCATCAAAAAGTGATTGCAAAAAAGATACATCACAGTTCATATCTGAAATAGTAGCTACAATTTTAGTTCGTTTTTCCATTATATCAAAGTGAGAATTTCGTTTATAAAGCTTCCGAGAATAAATAAATAATATAAGAATGTTTATAAGATTAAATTCCTCTATTCTATTATGATAAGAGGTCATACTAAAAATAAGCGTGGGTTTTCACATTTTCACAAAGTGTTATTCGTAGTCGTAGTCTTTATTTTTCTCTTCGTTATAGCATTCCAATTTAAGTCAGCAACATCACAAGTAATTTCAAGCCAACCAGGTGGAGGCCCTGTACAACTATACGATAAAATAGAGAAAACATATGAGATTAGCCAAACAGCGTTAGAGGTAGGAACCTTTATCCCTATCGAAAAATCAGAAGCCCTTCGATTAAACCACTTACGATCAGAATTTACAATTTTTATCATTAATATCACGCAGAAGAATGCCGCATTACATTTCTTTGGAAAAGGAACCCTATTCTTAGAATTTGAAAAATCATACATAGTTGACTTAGATGACGATGGAACTTCTGACGTGGAAGTATTTATGAATAGAACAAATTCAGGACAAGCGCAATTTTTCATCAAGAGATTTAAAGAAGAAAGTCTATTACTAACCGGAGATTATTTTGAATTATTCGATGTAACAATGAGACTAAAAGAATCTTTAATTTATTCAACACAAGATCTAGGAGCTTTTGTTCTTTTTGAAAACTTTGGAGACGGAGCTTCAAAAATTAATATAGTATATAGTATAATCAATGCAGCAGGAGAAGAGGTATTCCACGGAGTAGATATTAAAGTAGTACAAACCCAAGATAGCATCTTCAAATCTTTCGAGTATCTAAACCTTGATTATGGAATATATACAGTAAAAGCAGAAATTTTCTACGGAGACAATCAAACGGCAGGAGCAGAGCAACAATTTAAATTAGCACCAGTTCCTATATCTTCACTAATAAAAGAACCACTAATCTTCACAATCTCCATAATAATTATATTCGGACTCATTCTATGGATCAGAAGATTCTCTGAAATCTAAAATTTCTCCTCTATACCCATACTTTTATAAAGCTATAACTGAAATAAAATAATATGAAAAGATCCAGTAGAAGATGGAAAAAGAAAGGTCAAATGCGTTGGAAATGGCAACGGAAGAGACTCAAGAAGGAAAAACATAAAAGAAAGCTAAAAAGATCATAAATCTAGTTAGTTCTATACTAAAATTATTCTGATTAAAAAAGACAGTTTCAATAGATTTATAAGATAGCTGTGTCTATATACAAGATGGAATTTTGCCCAAAATGCGATGCAATGTTAATGATGAAGAAGACAAAGGCAGGTTGTCCTAGATGTAATTATGTAAGTAAGGAAGACATTGACATGGAAATGAAAGAAAAGGTCGACGAAAAAGTTGAAGTTGCAGTTATGTCAAGAAAAGATGGAGTAAATCCAAGGACTGATTTTCCCTGTAAAAAGTGCGGAAATCAAAAGGCATACTTCTGGATCCAGCAAATGAGAGCAGGCGATGAACCCGAATCAAAGTTTTACAAATGTACAAAATGTGAAAACGTCGAACGAGTTGACGATTAGAAATCTATTCATATTATATGGTAAAAAAGAAGAAGGTGACAAAGGCAAATCTATTCATATATATTATTATATTAATAGCTGGAGCATATTTTGGCGGAGAAAACAACACACAGTTCACAATCGATCAGATACAATATGAAGCTTATGAATTTTTAGATCAATATAGTAATTCAGAACAGACCCAACCCGAAGAAATAACCATTCCCCAAAAGAAAACAAATAATACAAGAATAGCCAATTTTAACATTCAAATATTCGGAGATAAAAAAATAACTAACACAGAAAATGTGGAATATTATATAGAAACAATAAATCAATTTGACATTCTATTTATTCAAGAAATTCGAGACAAAGACGGTTCATCATTTATTGAATTATGTACCAAGCTACCGGGCTACAAATGTACAAACAGTAGCCGAGCAGGAAGATCATTCATTAAAGAACAATATGGAATAATATACAAAAACGACATCCAGCTAGTAGACCTACAAGATTATCAAACTAAAGACCCAGACGATATCTTTGAACGCGAGCCAGTCGCAGTAACATTTAAGCTAGATAGCGAAGAAATAACAATATATAATATACACACAAAACCTTTGGATGTCCAGGCAGAATTACAAGAACTTGAAAGAATAATACATGCAAATAGCAATATCGAAGAAGATAATATAATCATCTTAGGCGATCTAAATGCAGACTGCAGATATTATAACCCAGGAAAAGAAACTGAATTCGATAGTTGGATTTGGTTAATAGAAGATGAAGAAGACACAACCGTAGGAGCAACGCATTGCGCATACGACAGAATAATAATAAACAGAAACCTAGAAGATAATATAATACAAACAGGAATAAAAGTTACTCCACAAAAAACAATAAGCGACCATCATTTAGTATGGACAGAACTGCAATTATAACTTAACCTTCTGCTCTTTTCCACTAACCATATCACGAACAGAATATTCTCCACTAGTAACTTCATCAGCCCCCAAAATAACAACCTTCCCAATACCTTTACTATCAGCATACTCCATAGCCCTCTTCTTGGTTTTATCTAGCAATAACTGAACTCTATTGCCTTCCCCACGTAATTTCGTCGCCAAGACAATAGCAACTTCATCCTGTTCCAAAGAAACAAGTAAGTAATCAGGAGCATCTCCTTTCAGCGGACAAATTAACATAATAGGCTCTAGCCCCAGTGCAAATCCAAAACCTTGAACACTATCAAATAAATAGGCACCTCCACCTGCAATAGAAACTCCAATATCAGAATTGAAAATTTCTAACACAGTTCCATTATAGTAACTCAATCCTCTCATCAATGTTGGTTTAAAAATCACATCAATACCAAAGCTCTTACATAATATTTGTAAATTCTTAATTTCCTTATATGATCCATACTTTTCAAAAGCACTTTCTTTGCCATCAAAAACATCCAATAATTTTTCTGCACCAAGAGCAGATAAATTATTGACTAATTTGTCTCGAGGGATTTTATCCATCTTATCAATTTCACGAATAACCTGCTCACGATTATTTTCAGCAACATCAAAGTCAACTAAAATTTCATTAATCAGTTTTCGATTATTAATCCCGATTTGAACAGGAATTTCAAGTCGTGAAAAAATAGTAGAAGCAAGAGCTAATAACTCAGCTTCATCCTTTGCAGTACTACCAATAACATCACAATCACATTGCACAAATTGACGAAGACGCCCTTTCTTGATCGGTTCATCACGGAAATTATATCCAATTTGAAATCGCTTATAGGGCAATTTCTGTCTCTTGGCAATCCTCTGTAGTTGAAACGTAAATTCATACCGTAAAGCAAGCGCACGATCCCCTCGATCACGCAAACGATACACATCTCGAACAGCCTCATCATTACTATTTCCCCCAGTTACAAATTCCTCATTTTCAATAATAGGAGTCTCCGCAGGTTCAACACCAAATTCTAAAAACGCATCCTCAATGATTCGCTTAATCTTCAAACGCTTCAAAGCATCCTTGCCAACAAAATCAGTAAATCCTTTGACCGTATCACTAACAGCCATAAAATGTACCTCCAGATAATAAAAGGGCGGAAGGCGAGAATCGAACTCGCGCCTCACGGACCACAACCATGAGTTCTACCATTAAACTACAACCGCCATTACATTTAGAATTTGTGAATTTGGGTATAAAAAGATATGGATCAGTGGCAAAGCTAGAACTATTCATTCTGACAATGGGGATAATTACCATTAATTTGCATAAATAGATAGAGAGAAGGTGATTTAAAAGGGTTTGGATATAGGAGAAAATAAAAATGATCCCACCAAGGATCGAACTTGGGTATTCTCGGTGTAAGCGAGATGGTCTACCATTAGCCTATGGGATCATGTTAATGAAAGCGTAGGATTCATGAAACTCAAGAGAGTTACTTTAGCCTATGGGATCATTATAATTATACCAATCAAAATATTACTTTTAAACCTTATGTTTAACCTTAAGCCTCAATCTCATCCGGACCATATGCCTCAAGCTGCGCCAAACTAATCACATGATCATCCGGGTGAATATCCTTCGTAATATAAATATCCTCGAAGTGAACAGGCTGATGTAAATGCACATGTGAATCATTTGCCAAATGCAAGACCGGCAAAAAGGCCGCAAGTCGCTCCTCTTCTCCCGGGGCTAAGTGATGAAATTTCAACTCCTTCTTCCCCATCGAAAAATGCCCCGTAATTACATCAACAATTTTCTTAACTCTAACCTTCAAGGGAATAAAGCGATCACGAGGCAAAACAGTATTAATAGATCTCTGAGCCTGATGCGTCTTAATCGTTCTTTTAATTCGCCGACTCTCCGTATTCATAGCATGATTCAGGGCAACCATCAACTGATCAAGCGTAACCTTCTTATGCCGAGCCATAGGAGACTTAGGAATCAACAATGGCAAGTCACCCTCATTAATAATAAACTTCTCAATATCAAGAGTCCTCTGAGATTCTTTCTTCCCAAACAATACATCATTCAATTCAGCAATATACGAATTAGCCAAAATCTCAGTCTTTAAACGTAATAACAAACTACATGCTAAAAGAACCTTCGACGAAACCATAAAATCCCCATCCTCAAGAGATTCAACAGCCTCAAGATATTTATCCGCCAAAACGCTCAAATTAATATCCCACGGATTAAGCTGCTCCGTTTTAATCAAATCATAAATAATCGACTGCCACGATAACTCATCCCCCGTAATCAAATGATAAAACTGAGTATTATTAATGCGCTCCCCTTTCTCCATGCAAATACCAAGCCAGAAGGGATTATAAGAATATCGGGAGTATTTGAGTAAATAAATACTTATAAGTAATGAATCAGAGAAAAGGAAATGCCAAGAAGAGATAAAGAAATTTTAAATCCGGAAACAGCAAATTGCTGTGCAAAAGTACAAGTAATATATGAGGAACTTGACAGTAAGACTAAAATTAAAGATACCTTATTTGAAGAAAAAACATTATACCTTGAAAGAAGAGGCATTAGTGTATATGAAGATGAAGTGTTAGTAACATTTTTACCAAGATACGAAGAGAGTCATCCCCAGAATGGAATTATGGTGTCACGGAATACAGACGATTTTCCAGATACAATAGTTAAACCTGAGCAATTAGTGTACATAGGAAAATATGAGAAATGGATGGGAGGAGATATTGATGAGAAAGACTATGCCCCATCAATGAATGTATTATGCCCAGTATTTAGTACAGGTTATTTAGGGCGAGCCCTCTATCGGAATAATACAGAACAAGAGTTTTATATCGATAAAAACACAAGGACACCAACAAGTCGATCCATTGAGGAGCATCTCACAAGAGGATTCTCATTGTCTCACGTGTTTGGAAGATACATAATTAGTAGCGATAATAAATTCCTAGATAAGGTATGGGAGACTGCGAGTGATATGGGGTTTGTACCTGTAGAAGTAGAGCAATCCCCTAGATATTCAAGTGTCACTTCATAATTACACCAAAACCAAAAGCTTTATAAAGTATAATTAGCCACTAATATTATCACCTCTTTTTCCCCAGGAGACGGCGATAAAGCATCTATTTATAGCGCTTTATCGCATCTCCCAGGGTTCTAAAAAAACTTCAAAAATATACTTAAAATATTTTTGACAATACATCAAACTTATCGACGATAACAAAGAATATTATTTCTCTTGAGCTAAGCTCAAAGAATCATAAAAAGTAACAAAACTACTGAAAGAAATAGTAGAAAATATAAAACGCTTATACATATGAAACAGAAATAATATTCTTCTTATACTTATAACTTAGCAAAGAACTGGTCTATCTTATCCTTTGCTTCAGCCTTGGAACCATATTTTACAAATGTCGCCGAAGACGTAAAGTTATCATAAAATGGAGGTGAAGAGGTACGAGTATTAGATAGAACTAATAGAGGTTGATGTGAACCCATAATAACTCCCATAGTAACTAAATCTTTGGACGAAGGGTTGCTCATCTCAGCAATAAAAACATCAGAATTAGAAAGATAACGAGAAAGGCTCTCATAGGTTCTTTCTTTTAGAGGGTGTACACCCCCAAAACCCTCTAGGTGACCAATAAGGTCTGTATTGAGAGATTGTCTTTGAGAGCCTGTGCTTCCTAGATAATAAATAACATATTGATCAGAGGCTGATTGATTTGGGCCATGTGTTTTACGAGGTGTTCCAGCCCATAGTCCAGATCCGTTCGGAAAAGCTGTTCTATACTCTTCATCAGAACCAAGGCAACTAACACTCTTTTCACGTCCATCTGTTGAGTCTGTCATAGAAAAGAAATACAATAGAACTTTATAAAAATATATATACAAGAAAGTCAACAAAAAACTATTCTAATTTAGCTTCAATAGCTTTCTTAGTAAACTCAGTATAATGGCATCGACCACAGTATAACCTGTTAGCACCACCAGCTAAAAAAATACCTGGACCACATCTTGGGCAACACTTCTCTCGAATAAGCTTGTCACCATCAATTTTATACTTAGTATATCGCTTTGAAGTAGGTTTATTCTTATGCTTACTCTTACCCTTAATCTTGGACTTAATAGCCATTATTGAGCACTCTCCTCAGCTTTTTTTGTATTATCTTCAGTATTATCTTCAGTTTCAGTTGTTGCTTCCTCAGCAGGCTCTTCAGCTTGCGCTTCTTTTGCCGCAGCCTCTGCAGCACCAGCTTCATCTGCAGCCTTTTTCTCTTCAGCAACTCTCTTCTTCTCTGCTTGAACAGCAGCGAGACGATCAGCTTCCATTTTGGCCCTAACCTTCTTAGGTAAAACCAAATTTTTCTCCTTAGCTTCAAGTGAATCGTATACAATAATATCAGCAACAACAGATCCTGCTCCAAAACCACGATTAATTCGTCGTACAACAGTCAAATTAGCATCTTTACCCAAGTCAGCAACAATTTCAGCTTCAGTAGGAGTATGATGCCCACTAACCTCTAGCATATATTCTTCCCTATTCAAAAATAGATTCTTATTTTGTGATATAATTGTAGTTTTCATAGTATTATTTTGTCTTAATGGCGTATTCACCTTCGCCAGTAACTCCTATTTTATGTGCAATCTCAGATTTTTCAGCATTAAATACAAATACTCTACCTTTAAAATCTTGAGTTGATTGATTATGAGCACATGCAGGGCATTTGTCATCCATATGGATTGCCTTACAGTTCATACATGCTTTTTCTTTTGCTGCCATAGAATACTTATTTTTTCTCCTTTTTTAAAGATTTAGCATCTGGAGCCTTAGGTTTATTAGCATTTTCAGCATCTTGTTCGATCCATTCAAGCTTCCCAAGTCCTGGTTGTCTCATAGTAAGACCAATCTTTGGTTCCTCACCACGATAAGAAATAGCAACAATTCGAGCCATACAAACATCCTCACGAACAAGAGTTCGCTTTCCATCTCGACCAGCTAAAGAACCACTATCACTAAAAGAGACAAAGTCATCCATAGCTTGAGAAATATGAATCATTCCCTTAATAACACCCATATCAATAAATGCACCAAAGTTAGTAATTTCTTCAATCTTACCAAATACAATTTCTTGTAATTCAGGTCTAAAAACAATGATTTTAAATGTAGATTCGTAGTAAGCAGCACCATCGCCAGGGATAACTATACCTTCCTTAACACTCATAACCTCTAAAACAGCTACAACTGTACCAATATCTTTATCTTGAAAACCCGTATAGGACTCTTCTAATTGCCGTCGAACAGCAAGGGCACTATCCATACCAAACTTAGTCGGCTCGACTCTTACAAAATCTGTTACTAATAATTCGTAGAACATAACATACTAGATAAATTTCGCTTTATAAAGTTTTTTATTCACCACTTTTCAAAACAACGAGATCTTGAGCAAAAATCCATATCTTTATTAATCTAAAATAGCATAAATATACAGAGTTAAGGCTCATAAATATAGTGAAAGGGGGTTGAAAAAAATATGATAATAAACAAAAAAGGTATATCTACAGTAATCGCAACAGTACTTATAGTACTAATTACCGTCGCTGCAGTGACCGTTCTTTGGGTTTCAATTTCTCCTCTCGTAGATCAGAACTTAGCAGAAGGAACAGCATGTTTCAACTTACAAAATGCGATCGACTTAGATAGCAGTGCTGAATTTACATTTGTAAATAATACTGGTGCTTCAATTCGAGTTGAAAGACGAGCAACTTCAAGTGGATTAGAGGGATTCCAAGTATTCTTAGAAGTTGACGGATCAACAGTTGGTAACTTTAAACAAGAAAACTTAACTGATTTAACAGCTAACGGAGCGAAAGTATTCTACTTTAATAATACTCAGTTAGGAATAACTACAGGAGAAATTGTAACTGGCTCAGAAGTTAAGGCATCAATCGCCCCAATGTTAACCATTGATGGTGAATTGGCCAGCTGTGAAGCAATCCGAGAAGTTGAGATGAGAAACAACGTTTAAATTTTACCGGCCTAGCAATAGGTCATTTTTTATTTTTTTTATTTTCCTTTTTTTTATTTTCAAAGGTAACTATATAAATCGCTTTCCCGCTTAAGAAATATGAAAAAGAGGGAGATACGTAGCCTAGTGAATACAAAGAAAAAAGCACAAGTGTGGGTTGAAACAGTAATCTACACATTAATCGGACTCTCAATAATTGGACTTCTCCTAGCAGTATCCAAACCCCAATTAGATAAACAAAGAGACAAAGCATTAATTGAACAAGCAATTGGTGGACTAGGAGTAATCGATTCTAAAATTACTGAAGTACTCGGTGGAACAGGAAATAAAAGAAAATTAGATCTTAAGATAGGTAAAGGAGAAATAGAAATCGACGCCGGAAATGACCAATTGTCCTGGATAGTCGAATCAAGTTATGAATATAGCCAAGAAGATGTGGAAGTTTCTTTAGGTAAAATAACTATTCTAACAAAAGCCGCAAGCCCATACACTGTGAGACTAACAATAAATTATCCCCTAGATATTCAATATGAAAATACTCAAGCTCTAAAAACAATAGGACAATCAGCAACGCTAAATACTATTACGGTTGAAAATGTAGGAACCCAAAATGGAAACACCGTAATAAATATAGGTGAACTATAAATGGAACAAATTAAAATTAACCTAACCCCAAAGGCCCCAAGCATCCCAAGGGTCGACGATAAAACTCAAATTAATGTAAGATATATGGTTATCGCACCATTCGTCTCAATCCACATATATTGGGATCCAAAAATTTCTGAAGTGGTATATGATGTAGAAGAACCCATACTCGAAGAAGGATCAAAGGAGCAGCTTCTAAAAATAGAGCAAGCAATGCAAGAAATGATAAATATCAACCTAACATCAACTGATAAATCAGATCAAGACCTTCTTAATTACATTCAAAAAAGTGCCGAGATGATTGCAGCAGAATTGGGTTTTTCAATCAAGGATGAAGAATTTAAAAAAATAATTTATTTTCTATTCCGAAATTTTGTGGGTTTAAATGAAATAGAGCCCCTTATGAGAGATTATTTTATTGAAGATATAGAATGTAATGGAATGGGACAACCCATCTATATAGTCCATAGAATATTTAGAAATATTAAAACAACGCTGAAATTTAACGAAATGGATGCACTTTCTAATTTTGTTGAAAAATTAGCTCAAAAAAGTGGAAGGCATGTATCATATGCCTCACCAATACTTGATGGAAGTTTGCCGGACGGATCACGAGTCAATGCAACATATACAAAAGATATATCCTCAAAAGGACCAACATTCACAATTCGTAAATTTACCAAAGTGCCATGGACCCCAATTCAGTTATTAGGATTTAATACGATAAGCCCAGAAATGCTTGCATATTTCTGGATTCTATTACAATATAAGGCTAACATCATGATTGTAGGGGGAACAGCTTCAGGGAAAACGACGCTATTAAATGCAATCGCATTTTTTATTCCTCCAGAAAATAGAGTAGTATCTATTGAGGACACACGAGAGTTAAATTTACCCAGAGAGAACTGGCTACCAAGTGTGGTAAGAACAGGCCTTACAGAGGGTGGTACAGGTGATGTGGACATGTTCAGTTTATTAAGAGGTTCATTTAGACAAAACCCAGATTATGTAATCGTAGGTGAGGTTCGAGGAAAAGAGGCCTCTGTACTATTCCAAGGAATGGCTTCAGGTCACGCATCAATATCAACACTCCACGCAGATTCCGTGCAAGCAATAGTCAATAGATTATCAACCCCCCCAATTAGCCTATCTCCAACATTAATTAATAGCCTTGATGTAGTAGCTGTCCAAACTCACGCAATTGTGGGTGGCCAGGAAACAAGACGACTAAGAGAAATAATTGAAATTAATAAAGTAAATAATGATGGAACATTTGTGACAAATACTCCATTTAAGTGGAACCCTGGAGATGATAGATTTTATCAATATGCCGAAAGTACAATGTTCGATAAAATTGCCGAAAAAATAGGGGTCCCAAAAACCCAATTAGTAAATGAGTATCAAATAAGAACAAAGCTAATATACAACTTATATGTAAAAAAAGTAATTGGTTACGAAGAAGTCCAAAAAGTATTAAGTGAATATTCCAAAAATCCGAAGAAAGTATTACATGATTATGGTGTAGTATAGATTATTGAATAATTACTCTTCTGTATGAATAACAATTTCTTTGATATCTTTCATAAAATCATCCATAAGAGTAGAATATTCTTCAAGTTGCAGTAAATTAACGCTAATAACATCATTAGGTAGTTTGACCTTTAAATTAACATTCTTTCGAAATTCACCCTCACGAGTTTTTGGTGCATCAGGAACACGTTTGAAAAAAACATAAGTAGGAATAATTGCTAGAATATTTTTATATTCCGTAAAGTATTTACGAACAAATTCGATTCGTTCCTTAGGGCTGGCAGGCATACCAGGTATAACGCCAGCATCTACTTTAACTTGAATAATAGAGTCAAAACTAAGCTCAATTAAACTCTTCCAACGAGCAAGTAAGTTAAGAATAACATCGCAAGTCTTAGTATATTTAAGGCTTACATACAACAAGTGATCCGCACTTGTTTTTTCTTTAATAATCTCAGTAATCATAGTGGTAAAATAAACATTATCTTAAGGAAGCATAATCCCTTTTTATAGTTAACTCTTCTAAAGGAGACATATTTCTAACAAGATTAAGAGATATATACATAAAATCATTCTTTAGAATGCTTTTTCTTTCGACTTCTAAACCAGAAAAAGGCTACAATAATAACAATTCCAATAACCCAATAAGTTAAAGTATTATTTGATTGAGCCTTTGTAGATGCGAATTGTTCAGCATTAAAAAAAACAACATGTTCAGATGTCCTTCTCTCGTTAATAGAATCAGAGTAGTAAACAATCAATGAAATAGACTCACCATTAATATCAGCATTAAAGTCAGCAGAGGTATCTTCATTACTCGATAAGTCACCAACATTATTTCTATTAGCCCCAATAATAGTTACAGAATTTTGTGTAGGAATTTCAACCGTAACCGCTTCAATATCAGACTTCCCTATATTAAGAATCTCAAATTTTAATTCTTGAGTAGAATAATCATAGTCAGAAACAAATATCTCAAAATCAGCTCGAGCATCCTTAACTTCAATATCAAAGGTCTGAGTAAATTCAGCATCAACTGAAGCAGTAGTAGTATACCGTGTGTCTAGTGGATTAGCTCCATCAATAGCATTCTCATCGACTAAAAAATCCACAGGAATTAATTTTTGAGAATTCCTATCCTTGACAAATGTCCCGGATTGAATTCTGTAATTAGATTCGTCATACGGCATTACAGTAAAAGGGTAAGAATCTTGAACAAAGAATTCAATAGTTCCACATTCATCTGAATCAATCCCATCAAGCACAAAGACAACCTCTACAACATCACCAGGGACAGCAGGAAAAGGATCTTGATTTAATATAGAAACCGAAACACTACACGGTTCAGCAAATGCAAAAGTAAACATTGCCAGGAACAAAAACACTACCACCAATCTCTTCATAATTAAATAAGCAAGTAAACATTCTTAAATGTTATGATTACAAATAGGGAAGATCTCATAAAAGCTTAAAAAGTATATTTGGATAATTCCTATAAAAGAGATGGTAAAGAAATGTATTTATTGCAACGCTGGAGTCGAACAAAACTCAGTCGTTGACATGTGTAAACCTTGCATGTATCAAGTATGGGGAGAAAAAATGAGCCATACCATTATTGCCAATATGGAGCGTGAAAAAGACTCTGGGAATTTGGAACTTGGGAACGTTAGTCAGACTCAACCTACACATCAAGAACCGGACCCAGAACACCAAGTGGCTCCAAAAAGCACATATTCACAAAGTGGAACCCCAGGATTTGAATAAATATATTATTCATCACAACAAAAAGGTTTTTAAATGGAATTTTTCTTAAGAAGTCAGGATATGAGAAATCAAGTCCGAGTTGACTACAGCGAAATTGTTCTAGTCTACATATACAACATGGTAAAGGGAAAAAAAATCAGAGAAAAGGGAAAGATTAGATTTAGTGACTACTTTAAATCAATAAACGACGGCGACAGAGTAGCTGTTGTTGAAGAAAAAAGCGTAGTTCATGCATTTCCATGTAGAATACAAGGAAAGAGTGGAGTAGTAGAAGGTACTAGAGGTTCATGTAAAATTGTAAAATTAAATGATGGGAAAAAGGAAAAGACATTTCTTATCCACCCAGTTCACCTAAAAAAAATATAATGGCAATCACATCAGAAAAACCAATAACATTAACCGAAGTATACAATTCTATCGAAGATGATGAAAGGGGAGAAAAAATAAAATTATTCTTAAAAGATTTTGTTAAATTATCCCCAGAAGAAGCAGAAGAAATGAAAACTGACCTTAATGCATTAAACCTAATTAGATTAAAGGATACAAGCGTGGTAAAAATCATAGATTTTATGCCACAAACAGCGTCCGAACTAAATAAAGTTTTAATCGATACATCATTTGAAGAAGATGAAGTAGCAAAGATCCTCGATGTCGTTAAAAAATATTAGATACAATGACACGAGAAGACAAAGCAATAATACTAGATTTCCTACCCTACGGGTATCCTCTAGAGAATAAGCGACTTCCTATAGCTCAAGCTATAGGCAGCTCAAACTTTACCTTATTACAGTTAGTTCCACGACGAGATGCAAAATTCGAAGTCGGAGAAGAAGCATATATCGGGGACGGAAAACGAGACAAAGTCCAGTATATTCAAGGACGATGCCCTCGAGAAAAATTAACCGAAACATCCAAAATTCAATTAGGTGAATTTATAAAGGATGCTGTAGAAAATAATGAAGAACGCTTTGTTAAGTTTTTTAACACAGCCCAACCAATGAATACACGGTTACACCAATTTGAGTTACTTCCCGGATTCGGTAAAAAACACACATCAGCAATATTGAAGGCGAAAGAAGATGGAGACTTTGAATCCTTCGAGGATATCAAGAAAAGAGTGGCAAACCTTCCAGACCCTGCAAAAGCTGTCGAAAAGAGAATTTTCGAAGAGCTAACAATCATACAAAGACACAATTTGTTTATACAATAACATGGCAGAAAAAAAACCTTATGTACACAAAGAGCAAGACAACGTAGAGTTGATCCGAGTACTCGGAAAAGATTTACGTGGAGATAACAGGATTAGCGTGGGCTTAACCAAAATTAAAGGTATTTCTTGGGCAATTTCAAGCGCAATTTGTCGAATTCTAAAAATTAACCAAACAACTCAAATTAGAGACATTACCCCAGAACAACTGAAACAAATCGAAGAATTTATGAAAAATGTACAATTACCATCATTTATGATGAATAGACAAAAAGACAATGAATCAGGAAAGGATATGCATGTATCTGGGGCAGACCTAACACTAAGACAGGAATTCGACATTAAGCGATTGCGAAAAATTAAGACTTATAGAGGAATCCGACATGGTAACAAATTACCAGTAAGGGGCCAACGAACTAAATCCAACTTCAGGCCAAACAAGAAGAAGTCAGGAAGGAAATAATATGGGAGATATAAAACGTAAAAGAAAACAATATAGTAGGCCAAAACAATTATTCGACAGAGTGAGAATCGACGAAGAAAATGTAATTGTTAAGAAATATGGACTAAAGAATAAAAGTGAAATTTGGAAAGCAAAATCTTTTGTATCAACATTCCGAAAGAGAGCTAAAAATTTGATTTCAGATGATGCTCAAGTTCAACAAGTCTTCTTTGAGAAGCTAAACAAGTTGGGATTAAAAGTAACAAGTATTTCCGATGTATTAGCTCTAAACGAAGAAGATTTATTAGACAGAAGATTACAAACAGTACTAGCAAAACAAGGATTAGCAGCTACACCAAATCAAGCTCGACAATTAATCGTACACAAACACATCAAAGTAGACGGACAAGTTGTAAATATTCCATCATTCTGGGTAACTCAAGAATTAGAATCAAAGCTTGAAAAAATACCCCAAAAGGTAAAAGTAATTACTGCCCCAGAAGTAAGTGAAGAATCCCCAGAAGCTATGGAGGTAGTAGCATAAGATGGCAAAGAAGAACGAAACAAACACGGGAATATTACATATTTACGCTACATTTAACAACACACTAGCAAGTCTAACAGACTTAGCAGGAAACACTATTGCTAAAACAAGTGGTGGCCAAGTAACAAAGCACGACAGAATGAGAGCAAACCCAACAATCGCAATGTTTATCGCAAAGAAGATTAAAGACATCTGTAAAGATTATAAAATCACTGACTTATACGTTAACATGCGAGGACAAACTGGCGCAACAGGAGTAGGCCCAGGTGCAAACGCAATAATTAAGACATTAACAAAGGAAGGATTCAAAATAATTAATATTGCCGATACAACTAAAGTTCCTCGAGGCGGACCAAAGAAAAAAGGTGGCCGTAGAGGGCGAAGAGTATAAGCTT
>JBNMFJ010000017.1:0-15877 GCA_051269935.1 Patescibacteria group bacterium
CTAGTGATGTTCGGGATGCTGAATTTGAGATGGCTTATGCTGTGAGAACTGAAGATTATGAGGATGCTGCTGAATGTAGGGATAAGATTGAAGGAATTCGACAGAAGGTTGGGTTTTATGATTAATTGGGGCTTCTGCCAACATTTATAAATTGATTATCTTATTGTATTTTATTCCTCCTGTAGCTCAAAGGTAGAGCACGCGGTTGTAGAATAACATTGACAGAGTGCTAAAGTGCTTAATGGATGATATGTGATTAACTCGGACACAGGGTTTTATGCAAAACCCGCGGTGTTCCCAGTTCGATTCTGGGCAGGGGGATATTTTATTTTTATGGATAGATACTTCGTTGCAAGAACGTTCGCGTACGAACAAGTACGCCACACAACCTTGCGCCTAGTCTCTATCTCATAAAAATAAAAATCCCGGGGGTTTGTTAGGTATATATTTAAATGGGAGGCGCTATTGAAATATATGGAAGATGAGGCTTTAGTAATTGAGAATGAAAATTTAGCAATTGATAAGGAAAAAATCAATGTTAACCCTCGGCGTTTACCACCTGCAAATGGAAATTTTCTTCAGATCTCTTTGACTTTTTTATATTATTTTTTATTTCTTTTTTTAGTATTAGTTTTCATAAGAGCTGAATTTGGTAATTTCCAGCTTAGTGTCTCCCAATTATTTTTTAATGTTTTAAGTACTATATTTTCTATCGAGGGAATTGTTTATTTCTTGATACCAATAATTTTAACTATTGTTACTCATAAATCTTTTGTGTATGGGTTTTTGTTTGGCTCTGCTTCACTGCTTATTCCATTGGGAATAGCTTATTTTATATTAAGACAGGAAGACTTTGGCTATTTTATGTTTGGGGCAATGGTTGGATTTTATATTCTTCCAGTTCTCTGTGGATTAGGATTTTTTGGTAGAATATACTTTTCTGTTGAGAAGAAATGGTTGAAAATATTACTATTTCTAGCTCCTTATTTACTCCTTCCATTATTATTATGGATAGCTATGCCATATTTATAACTAATCTTTACTGAGGATGATTGGGGTGGCGACTTTGATTAATAATTTTAATTAAAGGTATGGATAAATTAAATAGATTTATACCGTTCCTACCTTCAAAAACCAATCGTTGATTCTGTGTTGGGATTGGTGGAGGTTTTTGGGTTACTGTCACTTGAGTGACAGTAACGTGTGGGATAGTCTGTTTGCGTTAGTTTTCTTAATCAGAAGTTATATAAGTAAGATTTCTCTTACTAACCTTAGATGGTACAGATCGGAATTACTAGAGCGAGTTCTCGGGGACAAATTGTTTTGCCTGTTGATCTTAGGGAAGGCATAGTTGAAGGGGACAAGTTGATTGTAATACGAAACGGTAATCAGATTATTTTGAAAAAGGCTGAAGACTTTGAATCTAATATTGAGGAAGATTTGGAGTTTGCACAGAGAACTGATAAGGCTTTGCAAAATATTGAAGAGGGTCGCGGGGTTGATATGGATTTTGATGAGTTTATTGATGAAGTAAAGACATGGTGAGGGTTACTTTTCATGATAGTTTTAAAAGATCATTTTCTAAGATAAAAGACTCTGTGGTAAAGCAGAAGGTGATAAAACAGCTTGAGAAGATAAAGGATAATCCTGAGGTGGGAAAACCTATGAAGTATAGTCGCAAGGGGATGAGGGAGCTTTATATTAAACCGTATCGGTTGTCATATATGTTTGATTTGGAGAAAGAGATGGTGTTTATTATTGATTTATATCATAAGAAATTTCAATGAGGAATTATGTCGAGATTCTTAGAGAGTTATTCTTCGGTAATTATCAATAAACAGATTCCTAGTTTTATTTATGAAATTTGATATAAATAGAGAAGATCCGTACTTGTAGATATTTTTTTGTAATTATATATGGATATTACTAATGAAAACATTTATATACTATCAATTGATAGTATAATTATGCAAGAAATAATAAAAGAAAAGTATAGAGATATAAATCCATCTGCGAGATCACCAACATTGCAAACGGTATTGATGGTGGAAGATTTCATTAATGAGCATAGTGGGGAATATAAGAAAACACAATTATTCAACTCATTACCAAAAAAAGTAATGTGGGAAACGTTTCAGGTAATTATAGAATATTTAATAGAAATAAACAAAATAGCTATAGATCCTGAAGGAAAAATAGGCTATATTTGGAGTCCAAACTATGAAAGAAAGGACGAGTTAAAATGGGCATGATTAAAAAGAGTGACGGATTAGATTTCTCAAATATTTCAATTAGGGATGCATTTATGAAAGTTAAAGAAACAGATGAAGAATTATATAAGCATCTACAGAGAGCATTTAATGATATTCTGGAAAATGCATTTTGTGGCATTCAAATACCTAAGAAACTCTTTCCAAAAGAATATTCAAACTTAAACAATTTGTGGAAATATAATCTTCCATCAGCGTGGCGATTGCTTTATACAATTAAATCTCCAAATAAAGTTGAGATTATTACGGTTGTTTTGGATTGGATGAATCATAAAGATTATGAGAGATTGTTTAATTTTTAAAAACAAAGCCTAGTCTCTATCTCATAAAAAATATGCTTTTTGGGGATTGAGATTGTTTACGTTACTGTCACTTCAGTGACAGTAACGTGTTGTAATAAAGTTTTTATTTTTTACTGATATCTTTAAATACTTCTTGGCGTTTTTATTTGTAAGATGGTGGCAACTTCAGTTATTGTTATAGGTGTGTTGATTTTGGTTGCTATGTTAGCTTTATTTCTATTTGCTAAAAAGATGATGAGTATGATGATTATGGGGGTGATTTTAGTTGTGGTTGTTGGGTTGATTGTGGGGGTGTGGTATGTTATACCGATTGTGAGTGATACAGCTGATTATATTGATTCGGGAAATTTATCTGGTGATGCTAAGGAGTTTGCTGCTGAGCAGGCTGACAAAGCTGTGAGCGCTGGTGTTGATGCTGCTAAGAATGCGGTTGGGTTGGTCGGGGATGATGATGAGTTGTTAGATGAGAACGACTGTTTTGAATTTGAGGTATTTACTGAGGAGGATGGGTGTTATGCTGAGTGTGAGACGGATATTGACTGTGCTGAGTTAGATGAGAAGTATGATGTTGCTTTTACTGCTTTGGAAGCGATTCCTTTGACTGAGTCGGATTGTTTTGAGTTTGAGGTTTGGAATGCTGAAGATGCTACTTGTGATTTGGATTGTTCTGATGAGGCGCAGTGTGCTGCTATGGATGAGGAATATTTTGGTGGGTTTGATGATTATTTTGATGAGGATTATACTGGAGAGAGTGCTGCTGGTTCTGGGTTTAGTGGTAGTGATGGTGACCGTGTAGTATTTAGTATTGCTAGTGATATGAGTTTGGAATTGGATAGTGATAATGGTAATGGAAATTTAAGGAGTCGGGGTGAACAGGAAAAGATTTGGAGGTTATATACGACTTTAATTCCGCAGAGAATGTATGATTCCTATTTGGTTAGTTATTTGGTGGTGAGTGATGGTATTGATGGTACTATGGCGTATGTTGAGCAAACTCAAGATAATGAGGTTAAGTGGCTGATTAGTATTGATGTGTATGATGTGTATGATTCTGATGGTGAGTATATTGATCGAGAAGAATTTTTGAGTACTTTGGTTCATGAGTTTGCCCATTTGCTTGCTTTGAATAATGATCAAGTTGATGTGAGTGTTTCTGTAGATGATTGTGGAGAATATGCTCATACTGGTGAGGGTTGTCCTAGGGATGGCTCGTATTGGAAGGCTTTTGATGAGTTATATTGGAGTGATGCTGATAAAGATAGTGCTAATGAGTTGTATGATGCTGAGGAGGGTGAGACTTTGTATCCTGGACGTGAAGATGAGTTTGTGAGTGATTATGCTGGCACTAATTTGGGTGAAGATTTTGCTGAGAGTTTTGCCTTGTTTGTATTGCAGGATAAACCTACCGGCAATACCATAAAAGACCAAAAGGTGTTGTTCTTTTATGGATATTCTGAGTTGGTTACTTTGAGGGATGAGATTCGAAGTAATATAAAGAATGTTAGATAGGTTAGAAGAGTATCTGGGGTGTATACTCGAGTATAGAAAACGTTAAATAGTAGTGAATTCTGATTCTTCTCTATGGTACCAATGAAAAATGATACGATTATCGAGTATGCTGAGTCTATCTCTCGTCTTGCGGTGGTTAGTGGTCATTCTGTTCGATCTGTAGCTGATAAGTATGAATTCCATTCAGTGGATCCTTCTATGGGTCATTTCGAGTCACCCTTATCTTTACTATGTTATAGAATTGAGGGAGCTTTGGATGCTTCACAATATAGGATTTTTATGGCTGAGAGTTATGATGATTTGTATGGAGATTCTTCGGGTGGGAGTGGATTGGCAGGTCATGTTGCGATATATGATCCTGAATATTTTGATGTTGCTTCAGGGAAGGCTCCTATTTCTACGGTTTGCTTGACGAATGGGGAATATGGATCATTAATGGTAGCTCGGTATGCTTTGGAACATGAATCTTTAAAGGAATTATTACTGCCTTATGATAGAAAAAATGTTTGGAATTTAGATTAGTCTTTGACTTCGTTTAATACAAAGAAGTTAGAGAGGAATGTTGTTGCGTATACTCCTGATGGGAGAGAGAATTTTGCGGTTATTTTTTTTGCGCCTTCGTTTAACTCATCGTCGTCGATTTCGATGTTTATGTCTTTTACGTCAATTAATGCTCTTCTGTATTCTCCTTTCAAACTGAGGAATTTTAGGTCGTCTATTCGGAAATCGTGCATTGATATTTTGTTGTTTATTAATATTTTTTCTTCGATTTCTCCAAGTTTGTCTTCGTCTATTTTTGATTTGTATCCGAATAGGGGAACTCGTTGTTGTCCGTGTTCTTTGAAGCTGATTCCGTCGGCTAGAGCTGCTTCGGTGATTTCATTAAACATTTTACTTTGGAGTGCGTGGACGAACATTAAAAATTGTTTTTTATCACCTCTTCGTATTGCTTTGATGTAATCACATTTGTTTTCAAGTAATGTATACATGAGACCTCTTTCCATTCGTAAGTACATGGGGAAGTATTCTATTGCGTCTTTATAGGCTACAAGGGGGTCCTTTTTGTTTTTTTCTAGTTCTTCACTTAAGCGTTTTCTTGCTGCTGTTGTTTCCTCTCTTTCGGTTTGTGTAATATCGGTTAATATTGCGTCGATTGCTTCTTTGAATTTTTTCTTTACGATTAAGAATCCGATTCTAGCATTGTTTCCACGGACTGATCCAAATCGTTGTTTTCCGAATAGGTTTGCGAAGCTTGTGTCTTTTCTCATTGCATTGCCTACTTTGGTTGATTGTTTCTTTTCTAGGTCTCTGAGTACTACAGTGAATTTATTTCCGTCAAGATATCCTAATTTTATTTTTCGTTTTCCCCATTTGAAGTTTTTGAGATACATGTGTGGATGGTGAAAATGCTCGATTTTGTCCATGTCTGGTTGGAAGATTGAGATTCGTTGAGAGGTTACTGCTTTTTTGTCTTTGGTTCCGGCGATTCCTAATGCGTCAGTTCCTTTTCGTAGTTCGCTTGCGAGTTCTCTTCTGGCTCTAAATTGGTCAATATCTTTTTTTTCAAGTTCGCATAATAAGAATTCTCTTATTGTTTCTTTTGGTAGTTTGCTTAGGTCTGGCTTCTCTCCGAAATGTTCCACTGGGGAGATCTCGCATTGCCATTCTTCGCCTATTTCCTCTACGATAAAGTCTTCACATAGGGTCTTGAATTTTACAGGTATTTTATCTAGGTATCTTGCCATAAAGAGGGAAGCTTATTTGGCTTTATAAAGATAGTTTTTAGGAGAATCTCATTATATGAATATTTATAAATTAGTATTAATTCTCATCGTAATGCTAGAAGATTTAAAATATAATATCATGCTAGCAGCTGAGCCAGGTTCCTTGAGTGGATTTCGATTTGATTTCTATAATGAATTGAGGGATGGGTTAACTTCCCTTGATGTTAAAGTGGATTTCTCCTTTAGGAATAATACCTCCCCAAATGCTAATACAAATATTGTTATTGCAGATTTTACTGTTATTGGGAATAGCTTAAAGGATAATATAAGGGCATCATATGATGGTAATATTCCAGTTCTTGGGTTTTATAAAGAAGGTTTTTATGAACCAGGAATGCAGGGTCAGATCGAGAAGGATTTAGATGATTCTTCTTTTGTTGTTTTTCCAGATTATAGTTCGGAATCAATTGAAAAGATTGTTACTGTAAGTTTAGGTATTTTGGGTAGGGAGAAAACTTCAAGCTTTCAATATATTCCAAAGGATCCTGTTGTGATAGACCCATCTTGTGAGTATAAAACCGGTGAAGTTGCTCAAATTTCAAATGTGTCTCCGGGAATGGTAACTAAATGGACTGATAGGGAGAATGGACTAATACATTCAATGAAAGGATCTCATCGTAAAATATTGGGAGAAAACTTACTTCATTTTTTTGCGGAACATGATATGTATCAATATCTGAATGATACTGTTTATGGTGTTAATGAACTCTCAGAAAAGACTCCATTCTCAACTCAAACTATAAAGAGATGGTTTAACTCAGGTATTTTACCTGGATATACACTTCCTTTCTCAAAACATAAAAAGATTTCTCATAATCATTTTGTAGAAATGTTAACTGAATATGGTATTATAGAATATGTAGATCAGGAGATTTATACTCCTGGTGAGGTTGCTACTAAAATGGGTGTAAGCCCGAGTAGTGTTGCGAAGTGGGTTGATTCTAAAGAATTAATAGGATTTTTATTTCCATTCTCAGGAGAGAGAAGAATTCCTGCTTCTTCATTAAATGAATTCGTAGATAGGAATGGTCTTTCAAGTTATTTAGACAATAAGCACTATACTACTGGAGAGGTTTCTAAAAAGACAGGTGCGACTCCAAGGACTGTTGCTCGTTGGATTGATTCGGATAAATTAGGAGGTTTTATGATTCCTGGTTCAAGGGAAAGAAGAATTCCTGAGAGTGAGCTCTTGAAATTTTTAGATAGTAATACTTATTTATCCTATAAAAAACATTTTTCATAGGTCGTTATTTTCATAAATTGTTATTATTCTTTAAAGATGTCGTAAGGTTTAAAAAGAAAAGTTTTTACTTACTACTTATGGCTGAAGGTATTGATAAGATCAAAACATTGCAAAGTGATCCAACGCATATTCGTAATATTGCGATTTGTGCTCATATTGATCATGGTAAAACTACATTCTCTGACAATTTATTAGCGGGAGCTGGAATGATGAGTGAGAATTTGGCTGGGAAGGCTCGAACTTTGGATTTTCATGATGACGAGGCTGAGCGAGGAATTACTATAGATTCTGCCAGTGTTTCTATGGTTCATACTGTTGATGGTGCTGATTATTTGATTAATTTAATTGATACTCCTGGTCACGTTGATTTTGGTGGTGATGTTACTCGAGCTATGAGGGCTGTTGATGGTGCTATTGTTTTGACTTGTGCTAGTGAGGGTATTATGCCTCAAACTGAGACTGTATTACGACAGGCTTTACGTGAAAGAGTTAAACCTGTATTATTTATTAATAAAGTAGACCGGTTAATTCGAGAAGTTAAGTTGACTCCTGAAGAGATGCAGGCACGGTTTATGAAAATTATTAATAATGTTAATAAGTTAATTATGGAAATCGCTGATGAAGAATATAAGCAGAAATGGCAAGTGGGTGTTATGGACGGTACTGTAGCTTTTGGTAGTGCATTTCATAACTGGGCTTTGTCAATTCCGTATATGCAGAAACATAATATTAGTTTTAAAGAAATAATTGATGCTTATGAAGCTGGTGGAGAGGCTTACAAAGTTTTGGCTAAGAAGGCTCCAATTCACGAAGTTATATTAGATATGGTTATTGATAATCATCCAAATCCAGTTGATGCTCAAGCGTATAGAATTCCAAAAATTTGGCATGGTGATATTGATAGTAAGCAAGGTAAGGACCTAGTATCTTGTAATATTGACGGTGATGTTGCCTTTGTTCCAATTAAGATTGTAGTTGATCCTCATGCTGGAGAAATTGCGGCGGGTCGATTGTTTTCTGGAAAGATTAGGCAAGGTGATGAATTATATATGAATATTGCAGGTAGGAAGGTTAAGGCTCAGCAAGTTTCTGTTTACAAAGGTGCTTCTCGAATACAGTTAGATGAAGTTGTTGCCGGTAATATTGTTGGTATTGTTGGTTTAAGAGATGTTGTTGTTGGTGAGACTATTACTACTAATCCGGCTGAACCATTTGATGCTATTACTCATATTTTTGAGCCTGTTGTTACAAAATCTATTAGTGCTACCAAGACATCTGATTTACCTAAGTTAATTGAAATATTGCGACAAGTTGGAAAGGAAGATCCATCTCTACGAATTGAAATTAATGAAGAGACTGGTGAATCTTTGATGAGTGGTATGGGTGAATTACATTTAGAAATTATCGAGAATAGAATTAAGACTGAAAAGGGTTTGGATATCGTTATGGGTCCACCAATTATTGTTTATCGTGAATCTATTACTAAGGTTTCAGAATCTGCTGAAGGGCGAAGTCCTAATAAGCATAATAGCTTTTTTATCACAGTTGAACCTTTGGATGATACTATTTCTGCAGCGATTGTTGATGGTAAATTGCCTGAAGGTCGAGTTAAAAAGAAAGATAAAACTTTGAATGAAACTATGGTAGAGGTTGGTATTTCACGAGATGAAGCTCAACAATATCGAAACATCTTTCATGGAAATGTATTTTTAGATAAGACTAAAGGTGAAGTTCATATTGGTGAAGTTATTGAATTATTATTGGATGGTTTTGAGGAAGTTATGAAAGCTGCCCCATTAGCTCGTGAACCTGGTTTACGATTTAAGGTTTGTTTGGTTGATATGAAATTACATGAGGATTCTATTCATCGTGGTCCTGCTCAAGTATATCCTGCTATTCGAGATGCTTTGAAGCAAGCTATGAAGACTGCTGGTCCGGTTATGCTTGAACCTGTTCAGGTTCATTTAATTGAAGCTCCTACTAACTTTATGGGTCCTGTCACTTCTCTAGTTACTGTTAAACGAGGTACTCTAGTAGATATTGGTCAAGATGCGTCTGGAATTAGTATTAAAGCTGAATTACCGGTTAGTGAAATGATTGGTTGGACTAATGATTTACGAAGTGCAACTGAAGGGCGTGGTGTCTCTAGTTTGGTAAGTCAGACATTTAAGCGGTTACCTGCAGAGTTCCAAGATAAAGTTATCTCTCAAATTAGAGAGCGTAAAGGATTAGCAGAGAACCAATAGGGTTATAAACGTAACTCGCACATCATATTTATACCAATAAGGTATGATATTAACTAAATTAAAACAAAAAAAATAATATGGCAAAAGAAAAACCTATCATAAATGTCGTTTTTGTTGGTCACGTGGATCACGGAAAGTCAACTACAGTTGGAAGACTGTTTTTTGACGGTGGTGCTGTGTCTGAACAAGAAATGAAGAAGTATAAGGAAGAAGCTGAAAAGCATGGTAAAGCTGGATTTGAGTTTGCGTATGTAATGGATAATTTGAAAGAAGAGCGAGAGAGAGGAGTTACTATTAACTTGTCTTATAAGAAGCTTGTTACTCAGAATTTTGAAGTTACTATAATCGACGCTCCAGGGCACAAGGATTTTGTGAAAAACATGATCACTGGTGCATCTCAAGCTGACGCTGCTTTTCTGACTGTATCTGCTGATGGTGGAGTACAACCACAAACTAAGGAACATGTATGGTTACTTAGAACAATGGGTGTAAAACACTTAGCTGTCTACATTAACAAAATGGATGTTGTTGACTACTCTGAGGAGAAGTATAACAAGGTTCGTGAAGAAGTAGGCGCTATTATCAAGCAAGCAGGTTATAACCCGGAGACAACTCCGTTTATAGCTGGTTCTTCTCTAATGGGCGAGAATGTCGCTAAGCGTAGTGATAAAATGCCTTGGTATAAAGGACTAAGCATTTTAGAGCAAATCGATAAATTCCCAGCTCCAGAGAAACCAATTGGACTTCCAATGCGTATGCCGATTCAAGACGTTTACGAAATTACAGGTATCGGAACTGTTCCAGTAGGAAAAGTTGAGACTGGTGTTATGAAGATTGGCCAAAAAATCGTTGTTCTACCCGGTAGAACTGGTTCTGGTGTTAATGGTGAAGTTCGAAGTATCGAAGCTCATCATGAACAGTTAAAGGAAGCAGAAGCTGGAGACAATGTTGGTATCAATTTACGTGGTGTTGGAAAGAAGGATATGGCTAGAGGAGATGTTATTTGTGATGCTGCTAACCCAGCAAAGATTGTAGAGGAATTTACAGCACAAATCGCTATCATCAACCATCCGACTGTCGTGGCTAAAGGATATACTCCTGTATTCCACGTTCACACTGCTCAAGTACCATGTCAATTCGTTGAATTGATTTCAAAGCTCGACCCTGCTACCGGAGAAGTTGCTGAAGAGAACCCGGACTTCTTGAAGAATGGAGATGTCGCTATTGTTAGAATAAAGCCAGTCGGTAACCTTGTGTTAGAGTCTGTAGCTGATAATCCTAATATGGCACGTTTCGCTATTCGAGATGCTGGTATCACAGTAGCTGCTGGTGTTTGTAAGTCTTTGGTTGCTAAGCAACTTTAAGCTTTAATTAGCTCTTTTTTTTATTTTTATAATATTGAGAGGTTGGAGGACTTGTCCTCCTTCCTCTTTAATCTATTTTTAGTATTTAGAATTTTACTGGAATTCTACATCGTTATTTGTATGTTTACATACCTGAGTATGCCACACATACAAAGTGCCTCATATTATTCTCACTAAAATCCTAAATACAGAGATGGTAAGGTTTATTTTTGGGTGTTTGCTGTAAAGGCATTTTTTAGAATAGGTAATTTTATTAACTCGTTTTTTGATTTGTTTGTATGAGTTATTCAAGTGGACGTTCAGGTGGAGCAGATTATGCTGGTATGTATGCTAGTGGGGACAGTGTGTACGGAGAATTGCGTCGTGCTGCAGAGGTATATACCTCTCAGACTCCTAGACCTAGATGTCCGACAGGTGGGCATTGTGCTTTTTGTACTGGTCTTTGTAAGGCTGGATAGGTAATTTACTCCGTAATTCTTTTAAAGTGTTTATTGCAATATGATATATGGTTGTAGATATTGAGCAAATTCGAGAAAATATTAATCGGCAGTTTGAATTAATGGAAACTGAGATTGGTATTGATGTTAGCGCTGTTTCAATGCATAAGTCTGGTGTTGATTTGCGGGATGCTTTTAATGAACGTTTGGATGATATTACTGATTTGATGTATCGTGAGGAAATTAATCCTGAGTTTGTTTGTAATATTAACCGTGATGATGATAATGAATTTGATGTCGATTTTAAGCCGAAGATTTTGTTTTTTCCGTTTGCTGGGAATCCACCTCATTGGGCACATTTGTTGACGGCGTTGGATGCGATGGTTTTGGAGAAGTTTGATCGGGTTGTCTTTGTTAGTGGTGGGAATGATCCGAGGAAATCTAGTTTAATTGATGTTGAGGCGAGGTATGAAATGATTCGTGATGTGATTGCATTGTTTGGTGGATTGTTTAGTTTTTCAGATATTGGTGAGTTTCCTATTATGGATGAGTCTTTGCCGTTGATTAGTGAGTATACTTTGTTTAAGTTTTTGAAGTTGAATTCTACTTTACCTTTTGAAGCGTTTTATTTTGCGGGGAGTGATCATTTGCATCGAAGTGTTGTTCGTGATGGGAAAGAGGTATTGGATACTTTAGGAATTTTGGAGGAGAGTGTTGAGAGAAAGTTGTTAGATTTTGATTCTGAAGTTCATGGGGTTAATGCGTTATTTAATGCTAGGGATAATATTGAGTTTACGCAAGGTTTGGATGAGGTTGGTGAGAGTTTTATTCGGATTCATAGATTGGATCCAACGGTGTCTTCGTCTTCGACATCTATTAGGATAGTTTTTGGTGAAGGGGCTGATCGTGATGCATTGGTGTTTTTGCCGTATGTTAGCTATGTCAAAATTAAGGCTAACGGCTGGTATTAAAAGACTCAACTTTTTCTTTAGAAGAAAAGTTGGCAAAAGAACATATTTTTCCAGAAAAATATAGTTTGCTCTAAAAGGTGGCAAAGCCACTTTTAGAGATTTAGTAACACTCACAATGAAATATCCTTCGTTATGTCTTGGTGTTTTGAGGCTTCGCTATTCTAATAACATTAATTAATAGAAAGGTGATTTTTATTGAGATACAGATCTAGAGAAATTCTTTTTGCCATATTTTCCAGTGTTTGTCGTTTTCTTTAAGAATGTTTTCGTCTGCTCCATTAATTCCTTGAAGGGAAAGGATTGCTTCTCTATTGCTTATTTGTTTTGCTATGTATTGATAAAATATTAATACATTATACAATTTGTGGTCTTATCGTTTCTCTTTTATATTATAGTATAATCCAATGCTTGACATAAGAAGTGCGAATAGGTTTAGGATGATGAAGGGGGTGTCGGCTATGATGAATGAGTAGATTGTTAGAAGTAGTGATCCCATTGTGTAGAGGATGTTGAATTTTATGTTGAGGGAGTTGTGTTTGTTTTTTATGGTTTGTATGATCTGGGGTATCCATCCGAGGCCGATTAGACCGACTCCGAGGATTGATATTAGGTTTGAGTAGTTTGATAGGTTTGAAAAAAAGGTCATTATGATGTGTGTGATTAATGTTGTTTGCAGCAGACTTTGCCTTTCATTATTTTACATTGGCAGGCGAGTCGGACGTTGTTGTCCATTTGCATGTCTTTTTCTTCTTGGCTTAATGGGGATAGGTTTTCCATTCCTGAGGTGATGTTTATCTCGCAAGTTCCGCATACACCGTTTTCACATGCGAATGGGATGTCGCCTTCTTTGCAGGCTGCTTTGATTGCTCCACCATCTTTTATTTTGTGTGACTTTCCGTTTACTTCTAATTCTGCCATTATATTGTTATTAATTAATTTGACTTTAAATAGGTTTTGATGGAGTCAGTATCTCCGCCGTTTATAAATAAACAGCGGAGCACTGGGATATTTTTCATACTTAATTCAGAAGTGATAAAAACTCAGCGGAGATTCTGGGAGTACCTACATTATTATAAATCCTTTTTACATGTATTTTTTATGATAGTTATTGATATTGATAAAGCTCAGGACCAGGTTATGTTTCAGGAAGAACGAGCTGGCTCTTTGCTTTTTTTATATGGGGCTTCTTATGTGTTAATGCAAAATAGGTCAGGTTATGGAGGATTGAGTAAAATTCAGAGGAACACTCTTGATGAGTTAGCTCCTAAAGAATATCGATTCTTGTGCGTTGATGAGGATGCTGATATGGGATTGAAACCTCGGTTAAGCTTTCGTGTTACTCCACTCTCTGTGGGGATGAGTTATATTGGTGATGATGTTTTTTTGGATGAATTTATTGATGAAGAGAATATTCATTCTGGGTATCTTCGATCTGAATGGGCGAATAGTGCTTTTTATGTTAATAATCATAGATATCCTTGCAAACAATTATTACCATATATGAAAAATTCATCTTTTCTAAAGGTAGAGACGGATAAAAAATATTTTCTCGACCGTATAAAAGATTTTGGTTTGGAGAAAATAGGATTTAGCTATACTGATGGAAAGCCCGAAAATTTTGAAGATTATTTGAGTTTTTACCGGAGTATGCAGAGGTACTTTGAATCAGGTGATGATGACTATATTAAGGTTGAACGTGTTCCAACTTCTATTTGGACTGTGTTTTCTCATTAGATTGTAATAATCTTTCTAAACCTTTAATTGTTAGAACTGCTCCACCTAATGCTGTTAACTTTGTTGCTTGCCATGATGCACTGGATATTCCCATATAGTATCCAATCTCACTTCCATGTTCGTTAGCGATAGCTGCTCCGGCTAAACTTACTATAGCGTTTGTTATACAATATGCTGTATAACTTCCGGTTGCTAAAGGGATTACTTTTTCTTTTATGTAATTAGCCATTTCTTTTATTTGTGAAAATCTTTTTTAAATATGAGTGAATGTGTTAATAAAAAAATAGTTAGTTTTAAGAATAGATATTTTGTTTGTAATGTATGGTTTACAGAATCGGAAATTTGGAACTAAAGAATAGGATATTTTTATCTCCTTTGCATGAGGTTAATGATATTGCTTTTCGAAGTGTTTGCCAGAAGGCTGGCGCTGGATTGGTGTATACTGGTTTGAGTAATCCTCGTAATCCGACGGAGTTGGATTTAGATGATAAACCTGCGTTGCAATTATTTGGTACGAGTATTGAAGGTATTGCGCAATATATTAAGAGGTATGATGACAAAGTTTCTTTATGGGATTTTAATTTGGGGTGTCCTTCTAAGCTTTCTGGAAAATTAAATCATGGGGCCTTTATGCATAAAGAACTTGAGACTTTGCGAGAGATATTTAGTGTAATGAGAAAATCTACTGATAAACCTTGCACGATAAAATTACGTAAATCTCCCTATGCCATTGCTATTGCAAAAATTGCTGAAGAAGTTGGGTTTGATGGTGTTGGTATTCATGCTCGGACAAAAAGTCAGAATTATTCTGATGAACCGGATTATCTTTTTGCGTTAGAGTTAAAGAAAAGTCTTGGTATACCTGTTATTTATTCAGGGAATGTGAACTTGGATACTTATGAAAAGATACTTGAAGATTTTGATTTTTGTTATGTTGCTCGGGCTGCTATGGGAAATCCGAATATTTTTATTGAGATGGGGTGTGAGGGTGAAGAAGTTAGTTTTGTTGATTATTTGCAGATTGCAAGGAAACATGGATTATTCTTTCGTCAAATAAAGGCTCATGCGATGATGTTTACTCATGGAAAAGAAGGTGCGAAAAAAATGCGCTTCGGTGTTATGAAATCTAAAACAATAGATGATATTGAAAGAATATTTGGTGTAGAATTAGTATAATAAAAAAATATTATTCAGGGGTTTCCCCCTGATAAAAAATAAAGTAAAAAAAAATTGTGTATTTATTCTGTTGTTGTCCAAACTAAATATAATCCGCTTAGTCCTATTAAGTGCCAGATTACATTAATTACGGTCATCGGGTTTGATAAAGTGAATGCTGGTAACAGTATCTCCGCTGTTTATAAATAAGCATCGGAACACTGGGATATTTTTTTGGAAAGAAAAAATATTTTTGCGTTTTCTGCCGTACATAAACCAGAAAACGCCTATCTTTCATACTTAACTTAGAAGTAGCACAAACTTAGCGGAGATACTAGGTAAGTGTACTAGTAAAGTTGCAAATACTCCCAAAGTCCATAGCTTACTTCATAGTTAACGAGTGTTTACCTTTATCTATAAGTGTTTCGTGATCAGCGCATACGGTTTGTTAGGCGTTATCCTCGATAGATTTATATACTAATGTTCACATATGTTAACTTATGTACACGTTACCACAAGAAATAGAGGTTTGGTATATTATACCAGCTATACGACGAGACTTGTCGAAGGAGTTAGTTCAAACTCATAAGGTTAGTTATGAAAATACTGGTAAGTTACTTGGATTAACCAAATCGGCGGTTTCTCAATATATTAAAGGGAAGAGGGCTGCTAAGATTAAGCTTCATCCTGAAATTGCATCTGAGATATTAAAGAGTGCTCAAAAAATATTTGAAAGCAAGAGCGATTCAGTAAAAGAGATTTTACGAATTTTGCGCATTATTAAGAAGGAAGGTTTACATTGTGAAGTTTGTGGCGGATTGGTTGATGGGGTTCATGTGAATTGTAAACAGGTTGTTCCAAA
>JBNMFJ010000018.1:0-15671 GCA_051269935.1 Patescibacteria group bacterium
TTTTTAAGAGGGTCAGTAATATGGTACTCCCCATTTTGTATTGCTTGAAGACTATTCAAGTTTGCGTCGAGTTCAGCTATTTGAAAGAGGACTTGGGGTCGCATATCTATTTTTTTAAGTTCTTGATTTGAAATGAGGTGAGGAAATCCCTGTGTTTGTTGGTATAAATGACGGCCTTCGTGAGCTCTAAGTGTAAAATCTATGTCTTCATGAGATTCTTGGTTTTGAAATATTTTTTCTCCTACATAGAGGGGAACTTCTTTGATTTGTCCTATGAGTATTGGCAAGAAGGAAAAGCCTGCTGTGTAGGAATTAATTGCACCATGTGTGTTTGATGTGAGGTTTTTTATTAACTGCTCAGGACATTTTAATTGGGTTAACCATTCTTCGCTTTTTTGATTTCTGTCTTGAATAGTTGGAGCATATATTACTTTCTGGCAATAAGGTATTGGATCAAGTGCATCAAGGTAGTCTTGCCTTTGCCCAGGATCTTCATATGCCTGCTGTAGTAATTGTTTTAAATTTTCCATATATTTTTTATTTAGATTAAGCTTTATAAGTCTTTGCCTTTGTCATTTCTATTAAGGAGTAACAATTTTATGTTATTAGATATAATTATAATGTTTTGTCTAGCCATTCACGGATTTTTGCTTCTGGTTGAGCGCCCATGAATTCGTCGACTACCTTTCCGTCTTTGAAGAGTTTTACTGCTGGGATACTCATTATTCCGTACTCTTGTGCGGTTGATTGTGCTTCTTCGACGTTTAACTTTACTAATGTCATTTTTTCTGTGTAATCTGCTGATACTTTTTCGAGAACTGGTTTTAATACTTGACATGGTCCACACCAGCTTGCCCAGAAGTCTACGAGTACTGGTTTTGTCTTTGAAGCTTCGATTACTTCTTTTGCGAAATTGCTATCTGTTGCATCCATGTTATTAGTTATATCTAAACTCTTTTTAAAAGTTGTGTCGTCACTGTTGACTCAGAATCGCCCTGATAGGAGAAATGCCATCTTGCGTTTGGCATTTTTACTTGTGAGATTGTATTGTAATGTTCTGTTTCTTGGTTATAGGTAAAGTGTATTATATTGTATGGTTTTTCGAGGATGAATTTATCTGCTTTAATTTCTATTGTGTGTTCTAGGTCGTTTAGATTTGTTGTTAGGGAGGTTGTTTTTCTGCTGAATCCTACCCACTCTTCTAAGTGAAAATCTCCGGTTTTGACGGTTTTTCTATATGAGAATGGATCTATTACTATTTTACCTTCTTCTCTTAGGCCTTGGCTTATCGTGTGGTATAATTCTTCGTATAGTCGTTGGGATTTTGGAGATATTTGAATGAGGGAAAATGCTGATTGCAATGTTTCTCTTGTCTCGCATTCTTCTGTTGTTCGATTTGGTGACATCTTGAATAAAAATTGATATTGGGGTTTATATGGATTTGTTTTGGGGGGAACTATTGAAACGTTTTATTTACTTGAATAATATATCTTGGAGTGTCATTAAGTATAAAAAGAAATATTGTTTATTTGTACTATGGGTAATTTGTTAACTGTGATTGTTGGTTTGATATTTTTGATTCTTCCAATTTATGCATGGGTTACTAATTTTATGGGGCTTGGTAGTGCTGCATTGACTGTTCTTTTGGGTGGTTTAATGTGGGCTTTTCTATTGTTTGGTTTGGGATTACTTGTTCTTGGTATTATTGAGTTGCGGAATTAGGTGTTTTTTTGCATGGTAATTGGATGTCCTAATTGTCATGGGGATAAGTTATGTCCTAAACATAAAATTTTGAATAGTTTTGCTGCTACTTCTAAAGTTAAATTGCGTTTTTCTGGTCCGAGTCCTCCTGAAATTTTTGTTGGTCGTATGGGGTATCCGAATATTCGTATGGGTGTGATGGCTCCGACTTCGTATGATACGTTGCATGATGAATTTCGGAGTGCGGAGGATTGGTCGAAGGATAATCTTTCGATTGCTAATGTAATGCGTTTGCGTTCTGGAATGGTGTATGGGAGGAGTATGGGGCATGTTACGCAACCGGCTAAGATTAAATCTGTTATGCAGGAGTTGGCGTTGACTGATAAACGAGTTTCTTCTGAGTTTTTCTTAAAGAAGGAACCGGTGTTGGGGAGGATGACTGCTTCATCAGTGTTTCGGCCGATGATTAATCCTGCTCCGGTTAAAAAGATACTTTTAGAAGATAATGTGAAGGTTGGAAAGAAGGTTGATTATTTGATTAATGATACTGATGCGTTGACGGTGAATGTTATTAGTGAATTGAAGAAAGAGGTTCGGGGGGATCATTTGCAGAAGTTATTATCGGCTGGGATGCTTGGTTTGCAAAAAAATAGGAAAATGGTTCCGACGAGGTGGAGTATTACGGCGGTTGATGATATGCTCTCGAAGCAATTGCTTGAGAAGATTCGTGTGTATGATGAGATTGATCATGTGAGGGTTTTGACTGGGAGTTATGTGGGTAATTATATTACTATTTTGATATTGCCTGGGAAGTTTAGTTTTGAGGGAATTGAGATTTGGGAGGATGAAGAGAATGGGGATTCTAGTGGTGAGAGTGTGTTTGCGCATGATTTTGAAGGTTTCACGGGGAGGAAAAAATATGCGTCAAATGTTACTGGTGGGTATTATGCGATGCGGTTGCCGGCGACTGAATATTTGGATCGGATAAAGGTTCAAGGTGGGGTTTTGGTGTTTCGGGAGATTACGAAGGAGTATTATGCGCCTTTGGGTGTTGGGGTTGTAAGGGAAGCTGCGAGGAGGGCGATTAATTCTGAACCATTAGAGTTTGAAAGTAGAGCTGCTGCGATTGAATATATAAGGAATAATCAGAAATTGCGACATGAGTATTTGGATAAGAGTTGGTTGCTTTCGGAATATGGGAAGCAGAAAGATTTGCAAAGTTGGTTTTGACTTTACTGTCACTTGAGTGACAGTAAGTTGTTGAGTGGGTGTTAGTTTTTTTGTAGGTAAGCTACTATAGTTCTATATTTAGCTTGGTATGGCCCGAATTTTTTTCATTGAGTACATATTCTGCGTGTGATATGGCGAATTTTTTGTGTTCTTCTGGGGAGAGGGAGAGCAGAAGTAATTCTGGAGTGTTTTCTTTTTCTACTGTAAGATCTATCGTTCTGTCTTGCATCGTCCATTTATAGTCATAATTATAATTACTTCCATCTGAAAAATCAGTGAGATAACCGAAGGGCAATGTGTCGTTGAGATCTGAGTTTTGAGATAGTTGTGGTTGTTTTGTAAATTGAGCTGCTTCTTCTATGTAATCTTTAAGGTCCATATATTCTCCCGCTGGAAAATCTAATGGCACTTCTGGTAATGACTTTTGGAATAGGTTCTCTCCTGTGAATTACCAGTGGGTGAGGTATGATAGCACTGGTTGGGAGAGTGTATAATTGTATCCGAGGTTGTGTGATTGGTCATTTGTTCGGAGGACTAGGTCCCCGTGATGAATATGAGCGAATTGGTACTTTCCCATTATCTCTTATTGGATTTTTTTTCTTTATAATGATTTATGTGGTTTTTAAAATAAACTTTATAAAGTCTGGAATATTAGGATATGTATGGCTTTTGAGGTAATGACATTATATTCTATTTATGTTTCTATAATTACGGCTGTTATTTTAGGTTTAGTTGTTCTTGTTAAATATAGAAAAGAGAAAGATCATGATGTTACATCAACTCATGATAAGATGGGGCTAGGGTTGAGGATTTTGATTGTTGTACTTTTGACTATTATGGCTGTGTCTTCTACGTATTTTATTGTTATTTTATTCTATTGGGGATTTAATACTCTTTGGAATATTCCTGCATCAAATACGGTGATTATGTATACTTTGTATATTATGTGGTTCTTTGAAGCTTTGGCCTTTATCCATGGTATTTGGAAGATTGTTAAAGCATATTAGTTGTTATTGCTTATTCTAGATTTTTTAGATTACTGTATGAACTGTCTTGGTTTGGTCTTCTATTAATATAATCTTGAAGGCTTGAAGTTCTTTTTACTCTGAAACTTCCTTCTTTTCCTCGGATTATGATTCCTCTTTCGCATGAATTGTCTCCACTGGTTATTGCTGTTCCATTTGTTGTTTGGAAATCTCTAATTGAGGGATTAAATTCTTCCCAATTATTATATTCTCCATTGTATACATGAAAATCTATACAGAATGACTTTTCGTTTTTTCTCCAGGGGAGTGCAATTGCGTAGATTGGATCTCGTGGTAATAATAGATCTTGGTATCCAATTTGTATTTCTTGGTTTAGTGTTCTTTTGTCTATTTCGACATTCTCAAAGGGATATACAATGATTGGTATGCTTGTGTTTTTAAGGATGTAGGGATTAAATGTTTTCATGCCTTTGTAAATTCAGAGTGCTTTAAAAGAATAGTTATGGTTGGTTTATATCATTGAGACGAATTCTGGGGAGTCTGTTTTGAGTTTGTATAGTTTTGCTGGTCTGTTTGGGACATCTTTTTGAATTCCTATCTCTTCGAATATTTTGTTTGAGAGGATTTTTTTATTGAAGTTTCGTTTATCAAATTCTTTTTCAAAAACTGTTGTGTACAGTTTTCTTAAGGCTGTGATTGGGAATTCCTTTGGTAGTAATGAGCATGCTAGGGGGGTGTATTCGAATTTCCATTTTAACCGCTTTATTGCATATTCAATAATCTGTTTGTGATCGAATGGTAATTTCATGTTTTCTTCTACTGGGAACCATTTTACATCTTTTTCATTTAATGCTATATTATCTTGATTGACTAATGCAAAGTATGAGATTGTAATTACTCGTCCTCTTTGATCTCGGTCTTTGTCTCCCCAGGTATAGAGTTGTTCGAAATAAATGTTGTCGTCTCCGACTTCCTCTTTTAATTTTCGTTTTATGGTCTCTTCTAGGTTTTCTCCTACTTGTACGAATCCACCTGGTAAGCCATATTGACCTTTGTAAGGTTCATTTATACGTTTTGCTAATAGAATGCTTAGTTTGTCTTTGATGAAGGAAAATATGACTAAATCTATGGTTACTGAAATTTTTTCGTAGGAATTAAAGGGTTTTGTTTTCTCCATGTAACTTTTACACTAATGTTCTATTTAAGGGTTTTGGGTAATTATAATCTATATCATAGTGTTAAAATATTAAGCGGTGTGTCTACTAATGCAAGTGATACTTTGTTGTTATGGTCGAAGGTATAGATTTGGTTTGAGTCGATTGCGATTATTCCATTATCCCACATTTTTGATGTGAAATCTATGCTTTGGTTTACTTCTTCGTTTATTAGTTTTGGTGTGAAGATATTACTAGTATACGGCTCTCTTACAAGGAATTTAATAGTTCTTGGATCGGTGAATGGTTCTTCTCCGGCTGATGCGTACCAAGCGGTTGAACCTGTTGAGGTCACTACTAATACACCTGAGCTTCTTTGCTCTTCTGTTGTGTTTTGGTTTGAAATGGTATACTTTGAGGTACTAAACTGGGATTCTGCACCGATGTAGACTTCATTAATTGCGAGGTGGGGGAGAGGTTTTCCATTTAATGTGATTTGGATTCTAGGTAATTGTTTTGTTTGAGGGCTTTCTAGTACGTTAATTAATTTTTCAATGTTTGTCTCACTTAATGTACACAGGAATCCTTGAGAATTATTTGATTCTGAATTTATTCCTAATATTGGGATATCTATTGCATGATGGGAGGCTCTAATGAATGTTCCATCTCCTCCAACGCAAATTATGAGTTGATTATTTTTTTGATCAGTATGTGTAATGTTATTTATATTTTTTGAAATGTGATGAATGTCATTCTCGCTTAAGATATCTTGAACTTTTTGTAATGTTTTTTTATGTTTAGGAGTTCTTTTCTCGCTATATGCTATTAGTATATTTTTATATTTAGATTCCATAGTGTCTGTTCTCCCAAATTATTTGCTCAATAACTTTAGGTATAATATCATTTACAGGTTCTAATTTTGCTATTTTTTCTCGTACTATTGTTGAGGAAATATTATTTGAATTTATTTCTATTGTTTGGACTATTCTTAAGATTGAATTTTCGGCTTGGTATCCTTCTCGTTTGTAAATTATGAATTCTGTTATTTTTGCGAGTTCAGGTCCTTTGATCCATTTATGAAAATTCTCTACACAATCTGATCCTATGATAAAATAGAATTTATGTTCTGGATGGTTTTTTTGTAAGGCCTTTATAGTGTTGAAGCTAAGGTTAGGTTTTGGTAACTTTTCTTCTATTTTTATTATTTTTACTTGTGCATTATTTTTAAATAATTTTTCTAACATATTAACTCGCTTATTAAAATCTAGTAAGTCCTTTCCAAAATCATGAGTATGGGTTGGTGCTAGCCATACCTCATCTGCTGCCTTTGTATTAATTACTTGTTCGATAATATTTACATGTCCATTATGAATTGGGTTAAAGCTTCCTCCGAGTATACCTATTTTTTTCGTTTCCATTTTTTATTTGGTAAGTTCTTTTTTTATTTGGTGTGATAATTTTTCTAGAGAATGTACGATTTCTATTTCGGCTTTTATCAATCGAGTTTGAAATTCGACATCTCTTATCCGCTTGTATCCTGGGTGGACTGCTATGAATATTTTTCTGTTTGACATCAGGGCCTTTCCTAATTCATATAATGTAATTGGGCAGAGTGTCTCGGGTGGAAAATAAAATAAAATCATGTTTGCTCTTTTTAGCATGTGGTATTCCCAAGTGATTTGTTCTTCTTCGGCCTTTGGATCAGTAAAATCATAGTTTGCTCTTCGAGGATTGATTAGTGTTACGTTTTGATTTTTTAGTAACTCTACTATATTCTTTTGCCAGTCTTCACAACCTGTTATTCCTCCGGCTAAAAAGATGCTAGTGTTTTCTGATGTTAAAGGCTGTGGGCATTCTATGTATTCCATGTTTATTTTCCATACCAATCGTTTGCGCTAGCTCGTTCTTGGTGAAGTTTTATTCTTGTGTAATCTCCATCTCTTTGATCATGGGTATGGGTGTATGTTACTTTTCCCCAACCTGCTTGTTCGTAATCGCTTTGTATTTTCTTTTGGGCTACTACTCTGATAGATCCATTTATAGAGTATTCGAAGTTTCCTCCATTGTATGATTCTTGAAGCTTCTTATCAAGTTCATTTTCAACTCGAAACACTAGTGCTTCATCTTCTTGGGTTAATTTGTCGAGTAATGTTTGTGGGCCTATTGGCATTTTATGTTCTACCTCCTTCTAATTGTTTGTAATCTGATATGATTCTTACATGGTCAAAGGCTAACTCTGGTAGTTGACTTAATGAAAACCATTGCGCATTTTTTGCATCATCAGCTGCTTGTACTTCTCCTGTAAAATACTTAGTAGCATAGGCGTGAGTGATGTAATGTCCTCGTGGATCTCTATTGGGTTCTGAATATACTCCTACTAATTTTAAATTTTTAAGTTTGACTATTAATCCGGTTTCTTCTTGGAGCTCTCTTTTGGCACAGTATTCTGCGGTCTCTTGACCTAGGTTCAGGTGTCCTCCGGGAAGAGCCCACATGTCCTTGTAAGGTTCTTCTCCTCTTTGGATTAAGAGTATTTCACGTTTGTAATTTTCTACTATTATATCTGAAGTTGCGGCTGGGTTAATGTATACTTTCGGCTCGGCTATCATTCTGTGTAACTCTCCAGGGTTTTACCGTGTTTTGTTAGTGTCTCGAGTTGTAGTTTTACTATCTTATCGCTGAGGACTTTCCTTTCCTTTGATGCTTGAGCGAATTCGTAGATATTACGTTCTCGTGTTATTCCGAATGGCTCTATACATCTCTCTGAGAATTTTTCTGCTCCTTTTTCTGCTCCATTATAGAATGTTTCAAGTATGTTGTATGCCCCCTGGGGTGTCTCTTCTCTTGTTAATCGCACTGATGCTTCATTTGTTCCTCTTAGTAATTGTACAGGCCCTGGCACGCTCATCTTTATGAGGATTTCTGCTAGTTTTACTTTGGGGTCTAATCCCTTTCCGCTTGCTGAGAGTTTCATTGCTGCACTCGGTGCATCTCTTGAGGGTGTGTTCACAAGCCATCCCCCAATTCCTACTACTGTTGATGCTGTTGGTGCAAATCCGTTTTCTAGGTAATGGTTTAAGAGTTTTTGTGTCTTTCTCCAATCCATTGAATCTCCAGCTATGTTTCTTAGTGTTGTTGGTCGGATTCTGTCCTTTGCTCCAACTGTGTAGAGATTTTCCCTTAGGGTGTTTCGGATGATGTTGTCTGTATTTTCTAGGTAATGTCCAGAGTCAGGTCGTCCAACTACTATTGGCCCACCATTGTTATGTGAGTCTTTTGCTATTTCTGTTATCATTTCTAGTGCTTCTTTAGTGTTGTATGTGTCTGTTAGGAATGATCCAATACCTCCTATTGCTGCCGCATCTCGTAGAGCGTAGAATCCTTGTAGTTCTTCTTCGTGTCCCATTACTATTCTGTGAGCTTGAGCGAGAAGTGATCCACCAACTGGTTTTTCTTCATTTAAGAACCATGCCTGGTAGGCTGCGTTGAATGTATCTGTTCCCTTGAAGCTAAGGAGGTGTGCTTTCCCTCCGATGAGTGCTGCGTTTGGATGAGCATATGCTCGCATTCCGAAATCGTGAATTAACCATTCTGCTACCCCTATATTTTGTTCATAGCTATTTCCGGGATTGTCGTCTTCTACGTATTCGACTATCCTTTCTAGCATATGTCGTGTGAGTGTTGCTTTTGAAGACGCGTTTGCTATTGTTCCTAGCATGTTTGCCTCCACGAGTGCTGCTATTTCTCCATATCCTTTCTCTAGGCTTGTGACTTGCACCATTGGTTCATTTGGATATATTGTTGTTCCATCTGGCACTGCTTCTACTCTAATTGGGAGGTATCCGTCGTAATCGTGGATTACACTTTTCCACATTTCCGGATCGAAATCTAATTCGCCGCCGAATGCGTGAGCTGTCTTCATAAAGCGTTTTGAACTTTCAAGTTGTTCCATTGTTAGTCTTTTTGTAAGATTATCTCTAAGGTAGTCGATTACACCAAATGAAGACATTCTGTCATCTTGCGCGATCCCTTGATACTCTGGTGTATCTTTTGGACTTCGTCGGAGCGCAATGTTGTAGACTGACTTTTCTTTTGCGCTTTGTCCGACGATTCTATGACTTGCGATAGTGTATGCGTCTCCATCCACGCAGAGGGGTGTTTCTATTGGGCCTCTTGCGAAGTCCTCAATTGTGTAGGTTTTGTTTGTTTCCATTTTTTTATCCTAGGTGTTAAATCGACAGTAACTATCTCTAGAGAGTAGTTAGTGTATGTTTTACGTCTTAATATTAATGTAATTAATACACTATATAAAGATTGTTGTAATTGAGTATATGTATGGTGGACACTAAGTACTTATCTTGAAGATCGTCTCCTAGTTACTTCTTCTTAATGGTAAACTTTATAAGGGGTATTTTTTTGGAGATACTATGAAAGAATTATATGGTATTGGACTTGGAGGAACGAATGTTCAATTAGGACGGGTTGATCCTACGACGGGGAATGTGTATGAAGGGACGTTTGAACGTAGGGCCTTGAGTGACCTTGGTAGTAATTATGGTGGTTTTGTTACTTATCTTGCATCTAAGATACCTCATGGGGCTGATATTGGTATTTGTGTGGCTGGTGTTGTTGATGAGGATGCGAAAAAAATATTGAATACTGAAAATTCACCTTTTGGTAATTCGTTTGATTTGGTTGGAGATTTGGAGGGACTTGTTGGTGGACAAATTAGTATGGTTGGTGATATAAAGGGAGAAACTATGGCACTGGCTCGAGAGGGATGGGGTGATTATAGTTCTGGTACTGTTGTTTTAGCTACTTACTCGACTGGATATAATGCAAATGTTGCTGAGGATGGGAAATTGATTTCTAAGGCTGCTCGAGAAATGGGGCATGGTACACCTTATCATCCTATGGGAGATTTTCCTAACATTTTTCGGTATGTTCCGTGTGGTTGTCAGTTGAATAATGAAGATTCTGGTGAATGTATTGAGCCTTATGTTTCTGCTTCGGGAGCTGCAAAAATGGCCCAGATGTTTTTGGGAGACTTAATAGATAGTGATGAGTATTGTAATGCTCGTGGTAATTTAATATTGGATAGGAGTATGGAGAGGGAAGGTGTTAATTATGCGGATGTTTTGAATAATTCTGAAACTAGAGAGTCTGTTTTGAATTCTATTTCAGGTCGTGATGTGTATGAGGCTTATCATACTAATCTTGAACAGCTACCACAAAAATCTATTATTGCTATTCAACAAAGAGCTATTGTTGATTCTTTGTTGGGTCTTAATGCTACTTTTAATCCTGATTATATTGTTGTGAAGGGGAGTTTGGCTGAGAATAATTTTGATTTACTTTTTAATCATGTTCAGGAAGATTTTGATGCTCGTTCTTTGCGTGGTTATAATAGACCTGAGATTCATTGTATTGATGATGATAAGATTAGTGTTAAGGGTGGAGCTGCTGATTTCTTGAATAAGAATTCAAAGAAGTAATTATTTGATTAGATCTAATTTCATTGTATAATCTTTTGTTTGAAATCCTAAAGCTCCATAGAGTGGATTTTCTTCTGGGGAAGCACTTGTTATGATTTTATAGGCATTGTGTTTTTTTGCGGTTCTGATTGCTCCATGGATTAATATTCCTTCAATGCCGTCTGCGTTATCATTTACCTTATGTTGGGGAAACAAATGTGCGGCAATTTTTCCGTTTCGGAGGAATTTTTGTTCTAGGAATAGGCTTGTGTATCCTTGTAGTACTTCATCACGGTAGGCTAATAAGTGAATGTGGCCTTCTTCCCTTTGTTTATTTATGAGATTTCTAGTGTCATACCAATTTTGACTTGGAGTCTTAATAACATCATATATTTGACGCATATTTTCTTGAGTTAATTCTTGTATTTTATATCCGTTCGGATTTGTCGGAGATTGAAGTGTGTGATCATCGAGATACATTGCCATTTGTCTTCCTGGAATTGTTTGGAAATCAAATGTGGAATAAAATTTTATTAGGTCTTCTTCACAATCAAGGGAAATAGAATCTACTCCCTTTTCTCTTGCATTATCTGTTGCTTTGTTCATCACTTTTCCTGATAATTTTTGGCCTTCATGATCTATGTGTGTTGCTACGTCTTCGATGTAAGCAGCTTTTGATCCATCGATATTATTTAGATAGAATATTGTTGCTGTACTTCTTACTTCACCATTTGAAATTGCCGTGATGATTGAACTGCCTTGTTCTTTTATTCTCTTGTAGATATCTAATGCATCTTCTTGAGGAATATTGAGTGGTGCATCATTGAAAGGAAATCTATCTAGTGTTTTTAAAAATGAATCTTTGAATGATTGATTGAGTAAACCGCTTTGTGGAATCTCTCTTATGTAAAGTTCTTCGTTTGTCATAAATATTGAGTATATTATTCCTTTTATAAGAATTAGTATGGTGAGTTTTAGCTGCTTAATCCGATAAGTAGGCCTTCTATTATGCCGGCTATAATTAATAGGGGAATAGTTACAAAGATAAAGAATATTATTGCGTCTGCTAATTCCCTCTTTAGTCTTTTGTTTGTTAAAAATACATATAGGATATAGATTAAGGATCCGAAGAATGCTAAGTTTACTAATGCTAGGAAGATAATTGTTAGGATATTTTCTGAAATTAATTGAGGGGTTATGCTATCAAATAAGGGGATTGTTTCTGCTAGTTTATAATATGCTACGAATATTGGGGTGAGAAGTAAGGTTAGTAATAAGGCGATTGATATTTGTTTTTTGCCGCTTTTGATTCCGAATTGTTCTTTTAGGAAAGCTCCACCTAAATATAGGCCGATTCCGAGGGATAATAATACTGCAGGGATTTCAAATATGCCGTGAGGTAAGAGTCTCCATAGTACGAATACTCCGCCGTTTTGAACTGCTAGGTTTGAGGCGAATCCGATAATGTACCCGTTAAGTATAGTGGTGAATATAGGGAATACTCCGGCTGCGATTCCGAGTAACATTCCGAGGGCGCTTGCTTTGATATTATTAAAGAATATGTATATAATTAATTCGTTGGTAGATTTGTCTTCGAGGAATGCGATTAATTCTTTGATGATTTCTAGAATTTGTTCTTGAAAGAGTGACGGGAATAAGAAACCTATTATTGCTGAAAAAAAGAGTAGGGCGGTTATTGCTATGATTTGTTTTTTTGCTCTATGAACTATTCCACCTGCTTGCTTATATTTATTTTTGATTATATTTTCTTTTTTCATTTAAACATGCCTTTGAGTATCTTACTCTTTTCTGGGAATTTTCTTTTTAATATATATGCATAGCCGAGACCAGCAATTAGACCGCCGAGGTGAGCGATGTTACCTATTGGTAAATTCACGAATAGACCTATGATCATGAGTGGTACTATCGCAATTACCGGAAGAAGCCACATCTCTATTTCTAGTGGGAGTGCTATGTTTCTTCTTTTGGGATCGAAGGAGAGTATTGAGAAGAGGGCTATAAAGAAATATATTATTACAGCTAGGCTGAAGAGTGGTAAGAGGATATTGTATGGACTTGTTTCTAATAAGTTATATTTTGTTAGGGCTCCTGTTATAATTGCTTCGAGGATAATTGCTAATAATGGTCCGGCTATTATGTAGACTTTTGCCTTTGGGGTTAGAACTGCTAAGATTCCTACTAGACCGAAGATTGCTCCAGAGGCTCCAATGCCCCATATGTCTGGGTTGCCAAAGATACTTGTTAATAATGGAGTTGTCGATAGGAGTCCGGAGGTTAGTGACCAGAATATTCCAGCGAATAATCCGGAGAATATATAGACGAATAGGAATCTTCTTTTCCCTACTATTTTTTCAACGAAATTTCCGATAAAGTATAGGGTGAACATATTCCCGAAGAAGTGCCATGATTGAATATGCATAAACATGCTTGTGAATAGTGTGTAGAGTTTTTCTCCCCTTATGATTCCTGAGGGTTGGAGGGCTAGGTGAGAAAGAATTGTTTCATTTCCTAATATTATGAAGGCGATGAAGGCAATCGTATTTGCGAGAATTAATTTTGCAGTAGTTGAGTCTAGTAAGTTATTTTTCATTATGATAATTATTTCTTCTTTTTGGCTGGTTTTTTTACTACCGCTTTTTTACTAGTTTTTTTAACTGCTATTTTTTCCGTTATTTTTTTTACTGTCTTTTTAATTGTAGTTTTTTTATCAGCTTTTGCCTTTTCCTTTTCTTCTGCGATTTTCTTTTTGGCTAAATCTTTTGCTAATGCTAATTTTTTCTTTGCTGCATCTTTTGCCATTTTTATGAGTTCTTTTTTTGCATTAACTTCCTTTAGAATTTTATTTTCTGCTCTCTTTTTCCTTTTAGCTTCTTTTGCTTTTAGTTCGCTTAATTCTTCTTGGATTGTTTGTAATTCTTTTTGCAATCTTGTTCTTTTGCTTTTTAAGTCTCTAGAGTGTGGGGCGTTATCTGATAATTCATATATGTCAGCACATTCTTCGCAAGAAAATCCATGTTCTAGGGCTTTTTCTTCGGTTACTTCAATGCCGCATGGTTTACAGATATAGAATCTTTCGGTATCTCTGGATTCAATCCCTTGTTCAAATTTGCTAATTTTATCGTTTAGTGATTTCTCGATCATCTCGAGACATTTTTGTACGTTTAGTGTCCAGTAGTAAATGTACCATCCTTTTTTGGTGTCCTTTTTACGGATAAAGGAGACTAGTCCGTGGTTTGATAGTTTGTATAGAATGTTTCGGACTTGATTAATGGTTAATTCCATCTTTTTTGCGATTAAGAATTCGTTAACGTCTTTTTTGTTAAATAGGATCTCGGCGATAAAGCCTGTTTCCTCGCCGGCTAGCTCTTCGACTAAATTACTAAGAAGTTTAACTTGCATTTATTGAAATGGGAGAGTCTATTTAAATAGCTTTCTTATTTTTTAGTGAATTTATGTGTAAAAACAGTGTTTTATTACTTATGATGACCTTTTAGATGAAGTTTGTGTTCTAATATTTCTGCTATTTTTTTAAAGATGAGGTTCAGTGCTTTTAGGAGATTTCTGTCTGTTGTGTCTACTTCTGTTACTTTTCCATTATATATAAATTTTGCATGTAGTTCATGGTTAGGATTTGCGTTTGACTTACTGTGCTCTTTTAGGTGGAATATCACTTCGTCTAATTCTGGAACCATATGATTAATATGTTTTAATTCGACCTCAACTGCATTTGTGAATTCATTTTGTTCTGCTTCTTCTAGAGTACTAAAACCAATTTTTGTTATTGTTACCATACTTCTTAATGGGACTTAGACTTTAACTATTTTTGTATGATAGAGTTTGTCGTCGAGGATTCCCTGTCATTTTAAAATGAACATAAACCATTAAAAAGAAAATTGAATTCTATATATTATGGGATTTTTTAGTTCAAGCAATAAGGAGGCGCCGAAAATACCGACGATGCCAACATTACCTCAAATTGATTCTCGGGGATCTAGTCCTTCCGAATTACCTTCTATGTCACCATATCATGATTCAGGAAATTTAAACGAGCAGATGATTAAGTCTGCAGTTGTCGATTCTTCTGTGGAACAAGAGGTGATACTTTCGCATGATGAGCCAACTCATCATGTGAGCGACGTTCCTGTATTGAGGGCTGATTATAAAACTGATACGACTAGATCTCGGGGTGTTGCATCTAGTACTGTGTATGTTAAGATTGATAAGTTTAACAAGGCTCAAGAACATTTGGCTGAAGTTGATTCTAAGGTTAAATCTATTTCTGATGAGATTCAAGTATTAAAGGATATTAAGTCGAAAGAAATAAAAGAACTTACTATGTGGGAAGATGAATTGAAGAAGATTAATTCTCGTCTTTCTTTAATTGACTCTCAGATCTTTGGAGATATATAAATGGCTTCTGCGCGTAAACGTGAGTCTTTATTTTTAAGTTTAGATGCGCAACATTTACGTCAAGCAAGGATTCATTTATTGTCTGCTCAATCGAATGTATTAATGGGTCGTGAACGTGTTAAGCGTTTGGTTTCTATGACTGAGTTGGAACATACAAAGAGGATTTCTATTGCTAGTTCTATGGGTAAGGTGATCTACGCTGTTAGGCGTTTTAAGGGAATGATTCCTAAGCCTCAAAAGCATAAGAATAAGCATAAAAAGATTATGCCTCCTCGTGAGGTTGTTATTGATTCTCCTATTGTTATTTTGGAGCCTGAGATTAGGTCTGAGATGGATGTTATTGTGGATAAACTTCGCGAGCTCGGCGTTGAAGTTTGATTTTATGGTTTGATTCTGCGTTGAAAGAACACTTACGTACTCGCAACGGGCATAAATACGAACATGTACGTGACGTAACCTTCCGCCTTGACTGAAACACATATAATCAAACTTCACTTTTTTGGTTATTGTGAGGTTAATGATTGCTTTGGAATACTATTGGATGGGTGAGGTGATGCTTTTTTAGAATTTATATTTTTCCGACTAAATCTATTCCTGGTGTTAATGTTTCTTTGCCTGGTTTCCAACAATAATCTCAACTTTTTCTTAAGAAGAAAAGTTGGTAAAAGAAATTGCTCACCTTGTTCGCAGGAATG
>JBNMFJ010000019.1:0-14346 GCA_051269935.1 Patescibacteria group bacterium
TTCCCTTTATGTAAGAGTAATAGTGGCATTTTTTCCTCCGCTGCTTTTTGATGGGCAAGCATTAGGTCAGCCTCTGATATTGTCTTTTTGTTTTTAGCTATTAGCAAAAAAGGAATCTTTCCTAGGTCACTGTATATATCTATCTTGGATATGAATTCGTTCCTTGAATCTTCGATTTCTTCTGATATTTTTACTCCTACTTTATTGAGATGTTGCTTTACTTCATTTGCAAATGAGCTACCTTGTTCTTCTTGAATTTCTTCTTCTGGTTCATCTTGGGTTTGTTCGTCTGTCTCTTTTTCTATGACATCTTCACTTTCTTCACTCAACTCTTTGTGGGGCTCGAGTGGAGATTCAAAATTTGAGGTTTCTTGTGTGTTTTTTTCTTGGTCTTCTTCATTATCACTGCCTTCTTCTTGAAGATTATTTTCTTCCTGATTGGATTCTTCTGGGGTAGATAAGATAATAGGATCAGATTCAACTATTTGTTCTTCGACAGATTGGATGACTGGTTCCTCTTTCTCTTGAGCCGTATTGCCGTTTAGGAGCTCCTGGAGCTCTTCTTTGGGTGTAAAGTTGTATCTCCACATTATTTCGTCTTTGTATCTGAATGGGGTTGCAAAGTCCTTTATTTTACGGAGAGCTACTCTAATTGCTGGTTCTTGATCTTTGTCGATTAGAAACTTCTTTTCTTTGAGGGTTAAGTACGCTGTTTTTTCTACGTTTTTGAGGTATTGGTCTGCAAAGTCTTCTAGCTGTTTTTCTTGGCCTTGCCTTAGGTATAATTGGGATGAACCTATTTTCATGCTACTCATTTTGAGGTCTTGAGAGCTTGTGAGTTCTGCTAATATAGCTGAGCTAAACATTGTGTCCATGTTGATTAATTTAGAAATTTTTACGGGTAGTGAAGGGCCATTTTGTTCGATATATACGAGTATATCTCTTTTTACTTTCTCGATGTCTATCATTCTATTAGATGTAGCTTGTGGGTTATAAAGATTCTTGTGAAAGAGTTTTTTTGCGTTTGGAAGATTGCTTCCTTCACAGTTAGATATAACACCTCTTTCAATCTGCTTTTATTAGCCTTAATGCTTTTGCTGATAAAGGGTATTTATTTTTATCCAAGAATTTTAATGTTTTTACTAATGCACCTTTGTTAATTATATTTGCTATAATATTCATCTTTAGCTTTTTACTATTAATTATGATATCCTTTGAGAATAAGATATTTAGGTAAGAGACTTCTTTTACATCTTCTTTGCGTATACTATTTTTCCCTGTAAAAATAGTATACATTATTTCATTCTTTTTGAAAATTATATCTGCGCTATTTAAATTTGTAAATATACCCATTGGCCATGGAAAGAACTTTACTATTCTCCCCATTCCCCTTGTCTTCAATCTTATACTATCGACATTATTCTCACCTACTACCTCTGGGGTTATTATCTTATTTTCATTTATTGTAACTTTCCTATTTACTTCATTCCATGTGACAATCCGTATCCATAGTATGACTATAAATAGTATAAGCATAGTTATTGGTGCTACAATTAATGCAATAGTAAATATATCCATACCTATTACCTATTACCTATTATATTTACTTAATAAGCTTTCACCTTATATATCAGGAGATGATCTATAATAAATAGCCTATAGATAAACGGAACTACTAAAAGATTGCTTTATGATTGGGTTAATATAAAATAGTTATGAGGAAGGATTCCCTTTAAAGTACTTATCTAAAAGAGGATTAAATACGTCTCTAGTGAGTGTAGCATCATTAAAATCGTCAAAATTAATCATAATTAACTTATCTTCACTTTTCCAAACTATAAATATATTTTTTATTTCTGGATTTACTGCATCTTCAGATTCTAGGTACCAGTATCCATTCTTCTTCCAAAATCTTTTATCAATATAAACTTCTCCATCTATTTGATTCTTTAGATTTAGTGCAGCTTGGGATATATCAAAATCACTAAAAGGAATTTCAATTACAACTTGAACTATATCAATATCATCTGAATAATAATTATAATTACCCCTATAATATTCACATTGTTCATCGCCTGAATTAGCAAAGTCACAAATCTTTTCAGAGTAAACCTTATATGGAGAAGCTTCTTTGAATGAAAAATGTCCCACATCCCCTTTGTAGATATTATTCTCCCATCCTGTAAAAAATATAAAATAAGACCCGATACCCATTATAATCACTATCACCAATAATATAATATATATTCCTAAACTACCCTTTTTATTCATAGACTAAGTATGATATAGGTATTAATAAATGTTCTGACTATTGGATTTTTAGAAAAAAATAACTTATTCTATTTGTATGACATTACCGAGCTGCATCAGCTTGTTTTTCGGTCTCGTTCTTTTTACCAAGAATATAAGATTCAGTTGAGCCGTCTGCTGCTAACATAATCTCTTTTGCTAAGGATTGTGCCATTGTTAATTTTTTATTAAATGCTCGATCGTATGAACCTTGTACTAGATATCGTAATACTAAGTTTAATCTTCTTCGTGGTGCAACGTCTACTGCTTGAGGATATTTTGCTCCACCGTATTCGATTGAAGTTACTTCATCTCTTGGAGCACCGTTTTCAACTGCTTTTACGAATATCTTTAATGGATTTTCCTTAGTCTTAGTTTCGATAATTTTGAATGCGTCTAATACAATTCCTGTACATCGTTCATGCTTTCCGGTAATCCAGGAAGTAATAATCTTATGTTTCTTACCTCGTGAACCTGGTACTTGCAATAAGTTTACTAATCGTTCGATTACGTGTACTTTTGATTTTGCTGGATCCCATTTGATTCGTCCGTGTGCTTTTAAGACTAATTTTGGGTTTAAGTTAATTGCTCTCTTTAATCCTGGATCTTCAACTTTAACTTGTGTTGGGTCATATAATCCAAATACTTTCATTTGTTCCATTTAACGACGTCCCTTCTCGATCTTACCTGACCATAGTCTAGATAATGGTTGATCGTTTACTTTAGTTACTTGAAATCGTACACCGGATAAATCTCCTTTGGTTCGTCCTTGTTTACCACCGATTCGTTCGATAATTACTTCATCGTGTTCATCTACGAATTTTTGTGCTAAGTTTCCTGGAATAAAGGCTGTTACTTCTTTTCCTGTTTTTACTAATTGAACTCTACAACATTTTCTCATTGCTGAGTTAGGTTGCTTTGCTTCTTTTTGAATTTTCTTTGTTACAATACCTTTAGCTTGTGCGCTTCGTCCCAATGGATCGAACTTTAGAGAGATACCTAACCTTTTCTTTTTGTCTGGCAGACGGTTGTCTCTAAATGCTTTTCTTCTCTTGCTTAATTTTCGTGCGTTCATTAATCCCATTTTATATATGTAGTGCGAATTTTTCCTTTAAAAACTTTTCTCTTGCCCGATACCCTGTTTAGGATATTTTTAACTCGTCGATGCCAAAATTGTTTTTTAAAATTTCTGTTAGTTCCTTCTCTCGAGAGTGATTTCTCCCAATTAAAGTTGCTTTATCTAATTTATTTGTTGATATTTCTACTCTGTTTTTTGTGATCTCTGTCTTACTTAACTCGATTGGTGCTACGACGTCTGCTATAAATCTTGCGAGCTCTTTGTCGTCGCCAGCCTTAGGCATAGCAACTACTTTAATCTTTTTTCGTAGTATCTTATTTAGCGTTTTAATGTTGACTGCATCTTTGCCAATTGCTTGAGAAATCTTTGATTTTGGTACGGCAAAAATTAATGTGTTTCCATACTCAAAGAAATCTTTTGTTAATACTTTTGTTGTTCTCGAAAATAAATTGATTTGACGCATAGATTGCATGTCAATTATCTTTCCCATCTTATTTTTGAATTGCAAACACTTCAGAAGTGAAATCTAGATTTAGGTTTTTTGTTAATTCTGCTTTGGTACCAAGAACAACAAATTCCATATCTGCGTTTTCAATTTTTGCTACGGTATCATCTCTTGTGTCTTTAGCAATAAATACTGTATCTATTGTTTTTTTGTGTTTGATTGCTTGTTTTATTCCGAATAGTATCTTTTTATTCTCGATTGCTTCTTTGATTTCTTTAACTGACATTATTCTTCTTTAGCCTCATCTTTAGTTTCTTTAGGTTTACTCAGATCTCCAGTTACCTTTACAAGTAATCCTGGAAGTCCTGTCCCTACTGGGATTGGTTGATTTAAGATTACGTTTTCGATTACTGAAGCTATTTTATCTTTTCGTCCGGTCTTAGTTGCTTGTACGAATTGTTTTACAGGAGTTTCAAAAGATGCTCTTGCAAGGATAGAACTCTTGTCAGAGATAATACCCATTCTTGTAATTCCTTTTACTGTACCAGATGCTGTCATTGTATCAGCTACCAATAATGTATGCTTTACGTTGATATCAAGACCTTGAGATGATGTTACCTTGTTTATCTCGTCGATAATGGCTTGTCTTGCGGATTCAATTCCTAATACTGTTGATACTTCGTGGATATCGTTTGTTGTAACTTTATCAATATTTACTCCAGGGAATTTTAATACATCCTTTAAGTTAGAACCTGCAGTTAAAATTACAAAGTCTTTTCCACGCTTTACAACTAATACTTGCGACACTTTCTTAACACCGGATAAGATTACTTCTTTAATTTTTTCCTTAGTTCTATAAATTGTTTTGAAGTCTTCCTTTGATAAGTCAAGCATAATTCCTGTAGCATCTTTCTCTGATGGGAATCCTTTTTCGTTTAGAACATCAATTGCTGTATCTAAACTCAGATGTGTTCCTCTGAGGCTTTTAGAGTTAATACTGATTTTGATTTTCTTTGTTCCGAAGTCAATTGAAATATCATCCATAACTTCTTTTAGCTTTACTTCTCTTAATTTTTCAGCTACAACTCGAGCATCTTTTTCGTTATTATTTTCTTTATCCAAATATATCTCCATTGCTGGTGTCTTTGGTAATTTACGAGCGTCTAGAATTTCAATTAAACGTGGTAGACCTGACGTAACCTGCATTTCTGCAACACCTGCTGCGTGGAATGTATTCAAAACCATTTGTGTAGATGATTCACCGAATGATTGAGCGGCAATTACACCGATTGCTTCACCTGGTGCTACTAATCCTTCTTTGTGTTCAGCCGATATATCAAATCCATCTTCTCCATATCGGAATTGTACAATGTTATCTGAGGCGTCTCTAATTGTGTGATCATATGCTACAATTAAATCTTGTAATGCGTTAGCTAATCGTCGGTAAAGATAACCGGATTTTGGTGTTCTTAGAGCAGTATCCATCAGACCATCTCGTCCAGTCATAGCACCAAAGAAGAATTCTGTTGGTCCTAATCCAGTCATATATGAAGATTCGATAAATCCTCGAGCTTGTGGTGATAAATCTCCTCGTTTAAAGAATGGTAATGTCCTCTTTGTGTAACCAAAATCAATTCTTCGACCATTCAATACTTGTTGACCTACAGAACATGCAATTTGTGTAATATTAAGCATACTTCCTCGTGCCTTGGCCGCGATCATTTTACTTACATTATTATCTTTATCTGAAGATTGCTTTACTAAATCAGCAGTTTGGGTACGTACTTCATTTAGAACGGTTAAAATCTTAATTTCTCTTGTCTCTTCTGCATCTCGTCCTGGTAATAATTCCAATGTATCACTGTAATACGATTCAATGACTTCTTCAGTCTTCTTGTTTGCAGTCTCAATAATCTTTTTTGTCTTAGCCTTTACTTCATCAGTTACATCTAAATCTGAAGCGGATACTGTGAACCCATTTCTTGACAAGAATGTAAGTCCTAGTGAGAATACTTTTCGTAATGTTTCCATTGCTTCTTCGCGGCCGAATTCTTTATCGATAGATTTCAAATCATCTCCTGATTCTTTTCTAAACCCTAATGGAGTCATATTTTTGGATCCTTTTGGTAATATCTTTTGGAATACATCAGCACCGGTATTCATCTTATTCAGGGTAAAATCTCTTCCTCCTGCACTATATAATAATTGAGAAGCTTCTTCCTTACTTAATTGTGCATCTTGTAGTATATGGTTCCCTGTTGCTGCGTCGTCAATACAACCCATTTGATTCATATTATTTTTTGGGGAGAATAGGTTTGCGTTTACATTCAATAATACTTTTGCTTCTGCTCTTGCTTCTTCATTTTGAGGGGCATGGATGTTCATTTCATCACCATCAAAATCTGCGTTATACGGATTACATACTGATGGATGCATTCTGAATGTTTTGTAAGGTAATACTTTTACATGGTGGGCCATTAAGGATGATCGGTGTAATGAAGGATGACGATTGAATAATACAATATCTCCATTAACTAAATGTCTCTCAACAATATATCCAACTTCAATTTCCTCTGCAATATCTTCTTTTAGGTCCAATGTTACTTTTTTTCTTCTTCCATCTGGTCTAATTACATAATTTACTCCAGGGTATTGCGCAGATTGTATCAATTCTTGTAATCGTGTTCTGTTTAATGTGGTTACTTTTTCAGCTACAGATAATGTTTTTGCAACTTCAATTGGAATACCAATTTCATTTATCTTTAAGTTTGGATCTGGTGAAATAACTGTTCGAGCAGAGAAGTTTACTCGTTTTCCTGCTAAATTCTTTCTAATTCGTCCTTCTTTACCCTTAATTCTTTCTTCAATAGTCTTCAATGGTTGTCCACTTCGATGTCTTGCTGGTGGAATTCTTGCAATTGAGTTGTCAAAGAATGTTGTAATATGATATTGTAATAAGTCCCATAAATCTTCAATAATTACTTCTGGAGCTCCTGCGTTTAGGTTCTCCCATAATCTTTGGTTTGCTCGGATAATATCTGATAATTTGTGTGTTAGATCATCTTCACTTCGCTCTCCGGATTCTAATGTGATTGATGGTCGTACTGTTACTGGAGGTACCATTAACAATGTAAGAACTGCCCATTCTGGACGTAATGTGTTTGGATTAATGCCCAAGATCTTCAAATCTTCATCTGGAACCTTAACTAATCTTTCTCGAATTTCTGTTGGAAATAATCTTCTTCGGCCAACTCTCCAAGATGATGGTTTCTCTAACTTAACTTTTTCTTGTATGATTTGACAATGAGGACATTTCTTTCCATCTTTTGCTTTTTTGATTCTATCTTTAACAGATTTTTCTAATTCCTTTTCATCTTTAATTAATACTTTACCACATGCTTCACATGTACTTCGTAATACTAAATCGATTATTGGTAAATATTTGATATGAATTGTTGGTCGTGCTAACTCAATAACTCCAGGATGACCTAAACATTCCTTTAATCTTCCACCACATGTTCGACATCTTACACCAGGATCAATTGCCCCTAATCGTAAGTCCATTAGACCACCATCAACCGGGTATCCATCAATGTCATATAATTCTGGTGTTACTATTTTACCGACGGACATCTTCTTAATTTGCTCAGGGCTTAATAGATGAAAGTCCATAGATGCAATTTGTTTTCTAATTATGTTTACCATATTATTCGTATTTGTTTTTTAATTCGAATTTAGTTAATAAATGTAATCCTTGTAGTTCTTCGATCAATAATTTGAAGGCATAAGATACTTCTACTGGTTCAACTTGGTTGGAATGGCATAGGCTACATACTTTCTTATTATGGATTTGATCATCGACAACTAATGTTCCACATTTAGAACAAATCTGAACAACTACCTTATCAGAATCATAACGCTCTTTCAATAAAAGAGATGCACCATGACCAACTAATGCCTGTTGCTCCATTTCTCCTAATCGTAATGCACCACCACGTGATCGTCCTTCGATTGGTTGACGTGTTAATAATGCGATCTTACCTGTTGCTCGTGCGTGTAACTTGTCGGCTACCATATATTTCAATTTCAAGTAGAACATGCTCCCAACGTAAATTTTTACTGGCATTTTTTGTCCTGTAATACCGTTGTAGAATGATTCCTTACCGTCTTGTCTAAATCCTAATTGCTTTAAGTTTTCTTCTAAGGAGCCTAATGTTTCTCCTGAGAACGGAGATGCGTCCATGATTTTTCCGGATAGTGCTGCTACTTTTCCAGCTAATAGATCCATTAAATATCCTACTGTCATACGTGAAGGTATACCGTGAGGGTTGAAAATAACATCTGGTGTAATTCCACCTGCTGTGAATGGAACATCAATTTCTGGAGCAACTCCACCGACGATACCTTTCTGTCCGTGAGGTACTGAGAACTTATCACCTAATTCTGGAATTCGTAATTCTCTTGTTCGTACTTGAATAATTTTGTTTCCTTCTTTATCTTGAGTGATAAATACTACATCAACAGTTCCTGATTCTTCTTGCTTTAGTCCTACAGAATTTTCTTTCTTAGATTGAATAGAGATTTCTCGTGCTTCAGATAAGAATTTTGGAGGTGATGTTTTACCAATTAATACCTGACCTTCTGTTAATTCTGCTTCAGGGTATACAATTCCGTCATCTTCTAACCATTTATAACTTTCTTCAGTTCGATATCCAGAGACATCTTTGTCGGGAATGGTAATCTCGTCTCGTAATCCACCTGCGTAATTCAATTCAATAGATGTGTGAGGCTTAAATCTTGAGCTTCGTCCGAATCCTCGGTCAACTGAACCTTGGTTTAGAACTACGCTATCTTCAATATTATATCCGTTGTATGGCATAATTGCAACGACAACATTTTGACCTACTGGATGTACGTTCAAAGTATCGTATACAAAACTTCGTACAATTGGTTTTTGTGGGTAATGTAATAATGAAACATCTGTATCGATTCTTACATGATAGTTAGCTGCGTAGATACCTAGGCCTTGTCTATATGCTCTTGAACCACCTTTAACCATACGAGCTGGAGGGTTGTGATTTGCAAAAGGAATCATGGATACTGAAACACCTAATACATCAATCTTATCAATTTCTAAATGAGTATGTTCTTCTGTTAATTCAGACTCGTTTATTGCGATTAAAATGTCGTCTTCTTCAGCAGCGTCAATATATTCTATTATTCCTTGCTTTATTAATTCGTCCCAACTTAATGATCCTGCTTTAACTAACTCTAAATGCTCATCTTTTAGTGCTGAAACACCTTTATTTACTACAATCAATGGTCGTAATACTCTTCCAACTTCAGTTGAGATAAAGATTGTTGTTAATACATCGTTGTACTTTACGGAAATTTCATATGGTAATTTTTGAGTTCGTCTTCCTTCTCTTACACTCAGTACAAATTTTTCTGGATTATCTACTGCACTGATAAATCGTCCGTTAAAGAATACATCAATTTTACCTTCAGGTCCCATTCCCATCTCATTTAGGATGTTAATGGTATCTGTATGGTCAGAAGCATTTTCTGTTGAAATTCTTGCAAGGATTGCTAAGTTCTTTCGTAGACCAATCTCTGTTCCTTCTGGAGTTTCTACAGGGCAAAATCGACCGTAATGAGTTGGATGTACTGTTCTTGCTGCGAAGTTTTCTTGTTCACCAGGGAGGCTAGAAGTTACTCTTTGTAGCTGACTCATAATGGAGAATGAATTGTTTTTATCCATATTCTGAGTTACACCAGTTCGTTCACCAATCCAAGAACCTGTTGCGATTGCTGACTCAATTCTATGACTAAATAATGTTGCTTTTGCTAATGTCTTGATGGAATAGAATTTTCTTCTCTTTACTGTTTTTTGTAATGTATGTTGTACTTCTCGTAATAAAATATTCATATTTACACGGAATAAGTCTGATAATAAATCACCTGATAATCTAATTCTCTTGTTTGCGTAATGATCCTTATCTGTTAGAGATGCATCTGGGCTTTCTTTAGCTATAAAATATTGCTTCATAAACTTACATAATGTTCTTGCCTTTTCTAATCGGTCTGATTCTTCTAGTCCGATATGAGGTAAACAATATGAATCGATTCTTTGTTTTACTCTCGCTAGAATCTCCTTTTCTGTACCTTGTAATGCTGACTTTTCTGCGATCCACATTAGAGCTTCTTCTTGGCTTCCAATTGCTGCAAATTCATAGAAATTAACGATTAATGCATCAACTTGTTGACCGATCAATCTTGATATTTCTGCGTCTGATCCCATACCTAATGCTTTCAATAATACGATAGCTGGTATATCTCTAAATCTTGAGAAAGAAAATTCTAAAATTCCATCATTGCTTTCGACTAATGAGAGTGGGATTTTGTATGCTCCTCTTTGAGAGAATAATCTTAGCATTAATTGATTCTTAATCTTTTGATGCTCAATAAATGTTTGATTAGAAGCTAAATCTTCAGCCATAATCATAATTCTCTCATTACCGTTAATCATAAAGTATCCACCCATATCTCGAGGATCAATTGAGTTTTCGATTAATTCTTCTTCAGATAAACCTGATAAATTACATGACTGGCTCTTAACAATAATTGGAATTCGTCCTAATTCAATTTCAGCTGCTTCTGATTGGCCAGCGAAGTTAATACTCATCTCTAACTTAATAGGAGCTGCGTATGTTAAATTTCGTAATCGTGCTTCAGCTGGTGCAATTAATTTAACAGAACCGTCTGATTCTACTAAATTAGGTTTACCTACAGAAATTTTTCCTAATTTGATTTCAAAGTCTTCATTTGGGATTGTTTCGTTCAACTCATTAACGATTGCCTGCATTTTATGGCCTACAAAATCGTTGAATGATCTAATATTTGATTCTACAAGGGAATGATTGTTTAAGTATTCTTTAACTAGAACGTGATTCTTTGCATGATTTTTTTTATTTTCTTCCATATTAGATAACTACCCTAAAGTATGTTTCCTCCTTACGGTCTATTTTGATTACGTCGCCTGGTTTGACTTCTTCTTTGATTCCAGGATCTTTTGAAGATATTTTTGGTAATTGAGAAACAACTATGTTATACTGAGAAAGAACTTTTTCTATTTCCTCGCTATTAAGCTTCGTGTGTTTTGGTTCTAATATGTGCATTTTTTTGTGACGGGTCTTTAGATATGAAATTGACAAAAATATGCTTTTTAAATGTTTTGATTTTTGTTAATTTTTGAGTACTTTGAGATACTACCAATTTCAATATTTTAATTAGTAAATATGGGTTTATAAGGCTGTTGGAAGGGGCTTGGCGGGGGGAAGGGATAAGGAATACATATAAGTCTCTTCTTATTAGCTATTACATGATTATTAGAGAGGTGCTTGTTACACCTGAATTTAAACAAGACTTTGAGAGACTTGACACAAGCTTACAAAAAAAAGTCAAACATATTCTTCAAAGTATTGAATATGGCACGAAAATCCATGGAGTTTTTCACCTTCCTTTACATGGAGATTTAAGAGGGTTTACTTCTGTTCATTTCAATAAAAACTCCCATAGGTTAATTTATCGCGTGATGAATAATAAGATAAAAGTATTAATATTAACTGTTGGTACTCGTGGAGATGGTGGAGATATTTACAACAAATTAAGGGAAATCAATAGAGAATAAACTCACAAACTTGAGAGAGGCATCTCTTTTCCTGACTCTATTTGCTCCAATGATCTTTTGATTGACTTGAGTATCTTGGTATTGGATAAAATTTCACATGTTTCTTTCAGTGAAGCTATTTCGTTTTTTATTTCTTGTTCTTGTATCATAATAAGGGTAAGATATTATACCTTAAATATCTATCGTTAAGTAATGATATGGACTGATTTTAACTGTTAAGAAGTAATTTATATTGTGAGAATAAAATTAATGGCCTCGCACCAAAGGCGTACCCCTGGAGCGGGCAAGGGGGATTTCGTTTACTGACAATTTGCATTCAAAAAAATATTATATCACTATTCGTTTATTTTTTGAAAGCGAATTGCTCGCCCCGCAACACCATCGGTGTCGGTCGTTCAAAATACTCGTGTTATTTTATAGAATATAAAATGGCCTCGAGGGGATTTGAACCCCCGACACCTGGATATCTTCATTCATGAGGAACGTAAAAGTCCAGTGCTCTAACCAGGCTGAGCTACGAAGCCATATATTTCTCTGCATATTTACTGTTAACTACCTTAAAAAAGGTAACCACTGGAACCGTAGTGTCGGTTTTAAGCCCTGGATTAAAAGTCCAGAACAGTCATAATTTTCACAAGAGAATATGGGGCTAGATAAATGCATTAAATAACGCCTCAGGGGCTTATACGTGAATAATATTGCCAACAACCACCTAATCATGCTCTTAAAGTAAAAAAAATAATGGACTTCAATCTACCTTAATAATAGGAGTAAAAATTATAAACATTAGGGAGTCAAGCCTATGTGCTCTAAGCCTACGGAGGGTATGATACATTAATTGAATCTAACAGTTCATCATTGATTCTCTTTTAGTTTTCCAAAAACAAGTCCGAAAATTGAACCAATGATGAACCAAAAAACTGCACTTGTAGCTAGAATTAAAGAATAAATGGTGGCAAAATCCATTATTGATGGATTATCATTACCCATAAACGCAAAGATGAATATTATATAAGTTGGAGCCGTCAATACTAATAATATTTCTAGACTTCCTTCCCACATAAGTCCAAGTATATTAATTAGAAAAGTATAAGATGCAAATCGTGATGCAAATTTCAACCAACTATTCCATTCGCTTGAGGCTTCTTGTATTTTTCCAACTATTGCACCCATAATGAATGCAAATACTATTATAAGAAATTGAATCATTGAGAAATCTTCTCCAAATAAGAAACGAATAAGTATAGAGATAGCAATAATAAGAGAAAAAATTATTCCTCCTTTAAGCCAATAGGGCATATTCATTTCATCACCTTTATCATATAAAAATGAATAGAATTAAGTATTTAAGTTTTATCTATTGATTTATAAAAATTATCCCGTAAATTACACTTTTAAAAAAAACAAACAAAATGTTACTAGTTGCTATTAAGCCTGCGATGGAGTGAACAATAAGAGAGATGGCCTCGAGGGGATTTGAACCCCCGACACCTGGATTAAAAGTCCAGTGCTCTAACCAGGCTGAGCTACGAAGCCATTATTAACTGATTGTTTACCTGATATAAACAACGAGTTAGCCTATAATTGTATAGAATAACAATCTAAAAGACGAATGATAATTTAAAAAGGTTTTGATAGGGTTTATTTTAGGATGATGTCTATATACGTTTGTATTGATTGAATGTTGTCTTAATTTTTGTTATACTATTATTATAATTGTGAGATAAAGAGTTATAATTGATATACTAAATCTCTTGTAGCATTCTTACTTCTTCTCAGATCTATATATTCAATTATATATTTTTTTATAAGGGATACCCTCTCATTAATAATAATGGTAAAAGAAGGTAGAACATTAGCAGACTTACAACATTCACATGTAGAAACACCAAGGGGCGCAAATATATATGTAATAGATACAGGTGCAGTAATTGATGCTGAGGCAACAGCAATGCTCCAAGCATTACATTCTAGGTCAACAGGTGGTTTGCAACATCATTTAGAGGAATTGGCATCAAGGGGTGCAGACAATTTTATGAAAAATTTTTACGTAGGTTATGGACACAAATCAATCGGAGATTGTGGAACAACAACAATGTTCATCGAAGATGTTTCAATGCTCGCGGCAAAAGCAATCCAAGACTTCCCATTATATAATGGACAAGAAGCTTCAACAAGGTACATTGATTTTTCAAAACAACATTTTATTGACCCAACTAACAGTAATAATGGATTTAATATAAAGGAGAGTCAAAGAGATTTTTACATGAAACTTCAAGATCCAGTGAGGGCAGCACTAAAAGAAGAATTCCCAATGCAAGATGGAGAAAAGGAATCAATATATGATAAAGCAATCAACGCTCGAGGGTTCGACATAACACGAGGGTTCTTACCAGCAGGAGCAACAACAAACCTTGCATGGCACAGTAACTTAAGGCAAGTATCAGACAGACTATTATTCCTAAGGCATCACCCATTGGCAGAAGTAAGAGAAATAGCAGAGGGGATTGGAGAAGCAGTTAAGGAAATGCATCCAAATTCATTCTCAGATAAAAGGTATGAAGCATCTGAGGCCTATCAAGATGAAATAGCAGCAGAATATTATTATCATAATCCACAAGCCAAAGGGTTAACATTGGAAAACAACATTTCTCTTTCTGGTATTGAAGATAATAGAAGGCTATTGGAAGCACGACCAGAAAAAACAGAATTACCAAAGTACCTAGGGCAATTAGGAAATATTCAGGCACAATTTACGTTAGATTATGGATCATTTCGAGACATACAAAGACATCGAGCAATAAATCAAAGAATGCCACTACTAACAACTGAACTAGGAGTAAA
>JBNMFJ010000020.1:0-12990 GCA_051269935.1 Patescibacteria group bacterium
AATATGTTACAAGGATATGATATTTATTTAATTATTAGCTTTACGCTATTATTGTTACCCTTATCCTATATTATTTATGATGAATTCTCACCCACTCCTGGTATATCCAAATCCCTAACCTATGCCTTTGTTTCAATAGTTCTCATTTTAGCTCTCTTACTTCATGGATTAATTGCATCCTTAATAGGTTGGTATTATGGATACTCCTCTTTTGCAATTTACTTTGTGTATATTTCTTCTGTGTCCATTATTGGAATGCTCTATTGGTTATCAAGGGTTCTCTGAAAAGATTTATATATTTGGATGATCGTTTATATCTAGAGGTTTATTATGTTCGCTGATTTAGATATTCGTAAAAAGTGGTTGCTTGTTGTGACGCATGTTATGGCTGTTATTTTTTTGGTGTTTTATTGGATGCAGCAAAATTATGAATTTATTGCATATGCTATTGTGATTATTGGTCTTCTTTGGTTCTTTGTTAAGCTAGATCGTACATATCATTTTCCTTTCTTAGTGTGGATTGGGCTTTGCGTCTGGATGTTTTTGCATATGTTTGGTGGGTTGACTATTAATGGTGTTTGGATGTATGGAGCAATGTTATGGCCTATTGTTGGGGCACCGTATCATATCTTAAAGTATGATCAGTTTATTCACTTCTTTTGTTATGTTGGTTTTGGATCCATTATGTATTATATTGTTCGGGAAAATGTTGTTGGAGATGATGGCAAGGGAGAAGTTGGAGCTATGATGATACTTACTGCTATTATTGCGGCTGTTGGTATTGGAGCACTTAATGAGATTTTTGAGTTTGGAGTTGTGTTGTTTGTGAAGAATAATGGGATTGGGGATTATTATAATACGAGTTTGGATTTGGTGTTTAATTTGTTTGGGGCTATTGCGGGAGTCCTTCTTGCAGACAGATATTCTTAGTTCTGCTGAATATTACTGCGTTATTCGAGTCAAACTGTATGCTTATACTATCTTGACTCGAAAGCCTTGTTCTATTCTACCATAACGAAGAATATGCTTAGGTGGAAAGAGGTGATTAATTATAAATATTTTTTCTGTGCGCAACTTTGATTATGATGATTTTATTTTGATTTTCTACTATATCACATATTGCTATATAGTTACCTATTCTAATTCTGAAATATATAGTTCCCTTCAGCTTCTTGGCATGGTATAATGGATTTTCTCTAGACCTTTGTAATACTGCCTCAATTCTGTCTTGATTACTAGAATCTATTTTATAGAATTACTTAAGGGCCTCTTTCGTAAATTTTACACTATATTCTTTCATAGATTCTCAAGCGATATTGTCTCTATTGAACCGTCTTTTTTCTTCTGTTCATACTCTTTAATTGCGCTATTTGTTTCATCTGAAACTGTCATCCTATCTTCCAAGTATTCTCATAGCTCTCACTTGAATTCCTTCTATAATCTTCTAAGGCCTGCCTTAGTTTCTGAGATATTTCAAAAGTAATTTGTTCCATCTTATTATAGTAATATATCAAGGGTATAAACTTTACTATTTTTTTTTCTTTATGCTATATTTTATAAATCTCTTGTGCTTATTTTATTTGTGGTGATAAGAAAGAAGTCTATTGCATTTTTTGAGGTTGATTCTACTGATAAGGCTGAGTTCTCAAAGTTATTTTCAAAATATGATTTGTTATTTTATAGTAAGCCGATTGGGAAGGTGAAGTTTACTGATGAATTGCGTGGGGTTAATGCTATTGTTGTTTTTGTGCATTCTGCGGTTAATTCTGAGGTGATTGATCATTTTGCTAATCTAGGATTGATTGCGACTATGTCGACGGGGATGGATCATATTGATGTGGGATATGCTAAGGGTAAAAAAATTAGTGTGAAGAATGTTGTTGGGTATGGGAAGGTGACTGTTGCGGAGCATGCTCTTGCGTTGATGTTGGCTGTTTCTAAGAGATTGTATGCTTCTATTTCTCGGGTTCATATTGATCGGGAGTTTGAGACGGATGATTCATTGGAGGGGTTTGATTTGTTTGGGAAAACTTTGGGTATTGTTGGGTATGGTCATATTGGGAAGCATTTGGCGAAGGTTGCGAAGGCGTTAGGTATGAATGTATTGGTTCATACGAGAAGTGGTGGAAAGTCAAAGCAGTTTGTTTCTTTGAATACTCTCTTGAAAAAAAGTGATATTATTAGTTTGCATGTTCCATTAACTAAGACGACGAGGCATTTGATTGATTCTTCTGCGATTAGGAAGATGAGGGATGGGGTTGTTATTATTAATACGGCCCGGGGTGAGGTGATTGATACTCATGCTCTTTTGAAGGGTTTGAAGAGTGGGAAGATTTCTGGGGCTGGGTTGGATGTGTTAGAGAATGAGGGAGCGAACTTGGAGCCTGTTGCTCTGAAGAGAAAGGATGTGACTAATTCTGCTGACTTGAAGGTTATATTGGATGAGAGGAAGTTGATCAAAATGAAGAATGTTATTATTACGCCACATAATGCGTTTAATTCTCGCGAGGCGTCGAAGCGGATTTTTGATGTGACTGTGGATAATGTGAAGAAGTTTTTGAAGTAAAAAATTTATTATCTTAGGCTTTGTACAAAGCTGTTGTATAGTTGTAATAAGTCAATATTTTGATATGTTGAAATAGGTTTTGTTCGTTGTTGTTCTGTTAACTTTTTACTTCTTTCTATACTTTGGAAATCGTCTTTAAATATCATTATATCTGGGAATATTGGACAATATTGATTGAATGTTAAGTCGTAGTGTGTGTGTGTTTGTAAGTCAATATTCCATACATGAAATTGATCTGCTTGTTGGGGTATTTTAATCCAGCCGGCTTGTTCTTGCAGAGATGTATGCATTGAGACTAAACGAGATGTTTCTTCTGTGTATCCTTTTGGGTAACCAGGAAACTGCTCTGTTAGATAGTTTCTAATTTCGTGTAGTTCTTTTACTAGTAATGTGTTATCTGTGGACATTTTGTAAAATTGAAAAGGATAAGTAAAGAATAAAAAAATAAGGTTGCCTCTATAATGACTTGCATCATTCGAGGCGGGTTTAACAAGATTGAAGTACAACTAGGTTGACTTCATTCTTGTTAAAGAGTCACTTTCGGTGAAACATCTAGGATGACTTCACTTGCAGTAATTTATATTACTAAAAAATAAAGTAATAAAAAATTAACCGAATAATGAAGCCAAACCAGCGGCAGATTCTACCTTAGGTTCTTCTTTTGGCTTTTCTTCTTCTTTTGGTGCTGAAGCTGGTGCGTCTGAGCCGGCTGCGGGTGCAGCTGCTATAGATGCGTTTCTTAGCTTGTCATCAATGTCTACGCCAGAAAGTGATGCTACTAATACCTTAACTTTAGAGTCATTTACTTCGGCTCCGGTAGCAGCAATAACTTTGGTGACGTTGTCATCGTTAACTTCTTGCCCTAGCTTGTGCAACAAAAGTGCAGCATATACGTATTCCATGTTTATTGTTTGTTTTATTTAGTTTGATTCTTCACCTTGTGCAGGTGCTTCTTCTGATTTACTTTCAGTTGAATCTTCTTTTTTGGTTTCTTCGGCAGGTTCTTGCGCTTTTTCTTCTTCTACTGGGGCGTCTGCATTTTCATTGATTAATGTTTCGATTGCTGTTCCGTGAATTGCTGCTTTAGCGATTACGAAGTCTAGAGTTTGATCGTTAACGTATCCTACTTCTACTGCGAATGGTAATGCTCGAGAGAATGCGTATTCTAGGTCTGTAACCATTGCATCAATATCAATTATTATATCATCGTATACCTTACCTTCCATAAATGCAGCCACTGGTGTAATTCCTACTTCGAATGGGATAATGTCTAGCTTTGCCATTATTGAAGCATGTGCTTGCGTTATTAATCCGCCTTCTTTAACGATAACTTTGTCTTGTAATACTGAAATCTTTCCGCCTTCTACTTTAGGTATTAATCCTACAGCTGATAATGCAGAAATGTCTGGACCTGGTACTAATTGTGTTGGTCCTGCTTTTACTTCAATGTCCATTGGTGCAATTTGTCCTGCTTTTGCTTTTGATGGTGATTTCTCTCTTGCTAGAATTCCTGATATTTCAAACGCATCGTGGTTTGTATATAAAAGGGCAGTTGCGTCAGTTATGAATGGAATAATTTTATCTAGTCCTTCAACTTTTGCTTCATCCATAGCTCTTCGTAATAATGATTTTTTAGAAACGATAATTTTTCCTTTGTCTCGTAAGTTTTTCTTAATTTCTTGGTATTGTCTTGATGGAAGCCCATTTAATGATACTACCATTAGTGTTGAATGAGATTTCAAGTTATCACTTATCTTTTTTAGTGATGCAGTTTTTGCGTCTGAGACGGAATTATTCTTTACCATTATTCTTCTTGACTGTATTGTCAATTACTTTAATTGCTTTAGTCATAGTTAATTTTACCATCACATTCTTAATACAATCTTTTCCTCGAGGTAACTTTGATTCTAATTGTTCTAAGACGCTATTAATGTTTTGTTGTAATTTTTCATCGTCCATATCTTGTTTCCCTACAGATAATTTTACAGACATTTCTTTTGTTCTGATTCGAATCATTGCCTTCATCTTGTTCATCATGCTTTCTATGACTTCATCGTTGTCTTGAGGAATTACACCGGCTTGTGGAGATGGCATCTTACCCATTGGACCGAATACTCGACCGAACTTTGTTGCTACTTTACTCATCATTGGCGCTACACAGATAAACAGATCATATTCTTGGGCTAATTTCTTGATATCTTTTGTATCTTTATATCTTGCGAAATCAGCTTCGGTTATAGTTGGTAATAATTTGGATGGTTTTGTCAGGAATGCACCGATTTTCTTTTCTGTTGGGTTTGGTACTGAGATAAATGTGTTTAATGCTTCTTTTCGTACGTCGAAATTCTTTAGATTTACGATTAGGTCTACTGACTGAGAGAACTTTCTTGCTTTTTCGTTTTTTAGCTCGTTTATTGCTTGCGTAAATTCCATGTTATTGTTTGTCAGAATAAGATTTTACTCCTTCTACTTACGTAGTCTGACGGAATAAGATATTAGGTGATTTTGGGTTTATAAAGATTACGGCAACTTTTTCTTAAGAAGAAAAGTTAGCAAAAGAATTATTTTTGAAAATAGGAGTGAATCCTATTTTTAAAAGCCATCAGGGTTACGTTTTATTTATGTCTAAGAGTTAGTTAAGGGTAGAGGGGGTAAGAGCTTAACGTTTTTGGGTGAGAAAAATGCCAGAAGAAAAAATATTTTCTGGATTATACTTGAATTATCACCTTAATATTAATAAACTAATAATGGCTAGTTATATTCTATGGGACGAAAAGAATTACTTTCTAGAAGTGTAAAGCTTGGGGCTATTGTGTTGTTTGGAGTTTCTTGTTTTTATGGAGGGTTTATGCAAGGATATGGTGCAAGAAAAGGGGAAGGAGTTTCTAGTATAAAAAAGGGTACTTCAAACTTACGGGGGGAGAGTGGTTCAGATGATATTTCTGCTTCATTTCCCTATATTTATGATTCTAAAACTCCTAAAGCTCCTTATGTAGGCCATACTTTGCAGGTATCTGATAAAAATGGTAATTCCCTAGGATCTATTGGTATTGGTGATCTTGAATATGAAGTTTATGATTTTGATTTTGTGAATCAACGTTTTACTGGAACGGCAAATGCATATGATAATAATGGGCATTTATATAAGCTAAAGATTGGTCCGACTCCTCCACGGAAAGGGAATGCTCATAAAAGAGATAGCGATGGAGTTACTGATATCTTTACTTATCTTGGTGGATTAGGAGAATAGATATGCATATCGGGATTAATTCTTATTATCTATATATATAAAAATGCAGATTTTGTCCTGTTTATATGGTGGAGAAGAAAGAGTTTGTGAAGAAGGATCCTGCTGACTTGAGGCCTGTTCAAAGGTTGGCTGGGATGTATTATTCGAGGAAGGATATTTCTGCTGCATTATTTGATTTTTGCAAGAATAGGGAAACTGTTCCGAGATATTTGGAAGGGTTTGGGAAGCGTCCTGATTGTTTTGATTATCCGACTGATATTAGTATTGCGGCTAATAAGGGGGCGACGTCGTTTCATTGTAGTGAGGAGATTTGGAGTGATCCTTTGAAGATTAATACGGATTTTACGCCGGAGCAATATAACGAGATTAAGATTGGTTGGGATTTTCTGATTGATATTGATAGTAAGTATCTTGATTATTCGAAGATTGCGGCGAAGTTGCTTTTGAAGGCTTTGCGGGAGCATGGGGTGAAAAATGTGGGGATTAAGTTTAGTGGGTCGAAGGGGTTTCATATTATTGTGCCGTTTGCTGCGTTTCCGTACGAGGTTCATGGTGAGTTAACGAAGGATAAGTTTCCTGAGTGGCCGAGGTATATTGCTGACTATTTGGGGCGTTTGATTAAGAAGGATTTGGATGATGAGATTTTTAAGATTACGACACCGGAGGATTTGGAAAAAAAGGGTTTGGAGGTTCGAGAGCGTCTTTGTCCTTTATGTAATAAGCCGACTGTGAAAAAACAGATTGGACGGTATGTTTGCCCGAATTTTAGGTGTAGGAGTGAGGTAAAGAGTATGAAGAGTAATCGAAAGAAGATGATGTGTCCGTCTTGTAATGATTCTATGCCGAGGGTTGAGGAGGAGGAAGTTTATTTCTGTAAGGGTTGTAAGATTAATTCTGCTCAGATGAAATCAATGGTTAGTGATACTGGTGGGAGTAGTTATTCAATGATTAAGCGGCAGCGTGAGATGGAATTTACGGAGACGTTTAGTGCGGAGAAAGCGATTGATTCGGTTGATATTGTGCTTGTGGCTTCGAGGCATTTGTTTCGGGCTCCGTATAGTTTGCACGAGAAGACGGCGTTGGCGTCGATTGTTATTAGTGAGGAAGATTTGGATACTTTTGAACCGACTGACGCGGATCCGTTGAAGATTACTGAGGTTAAGGATTTTATGCCTGTTGTTGAGTTTGAAGAGGGGAAGGATTTATTGCTCGAGGCTTTGAAGGAGAGGCGAGTGGAGAAGGCTCCGGAATTAACTGCAGCAACTGGAGAGAAACGTGAATATTCTGGGGAGGGTCTTGATTATTCTACTTTGACTATTACGCCGGATATGTATCCGGCTGGGTTTAAGAAACTCTTGAAGGGGATACAGGGTGATGGTCGTAAGCGGTGTTTGTATTTGTTGTTGAGTTTTTTTAATGCATTACAGATGGATCAAGAATCAATTTTAGAGCAGATTGTTGCATGGAATAAGAAAAATAAGGTTCCGTTGAAGGAGGGATATATGAGGGGACAACTGGACTGGTTTAGCAAGAGAAAAATTTTGCCGCCGAATTATGATAAGCCGGTGTATAAGGAGTTTGGGATTACGGGAGAGGATGGGATTAAAAATCCGATTACGTATACTATTAGAAAGGCGTTGAAGGGAAGAGGAAGGAAGTAGGGTTACTGTCACTTTGGTGACAGTAAGTTATGTTGTAGGTATTATTCTTTATGGAGAAATTTTTTACTTAATATCGAGTATTTCCTTTGCCTTTTTCTGGTACATCTCTCTCTTTTTTTGATTTAATCTTTGTGTGAAATCTGTTATGTGGGCTATAAATTCTTCTGCTTTCCCAATTGCTTCTCGTACATCTTTTTTTGCAATAGTATTATCTGTATAATATTGTTTATCGATCCTTTCTTTTTTTGCTTCTTTGAGAGGAGCGTTGTCTATTTGAAATATCTGATGTAGAAGCATGATAACTGCGGTATGATTCTCACATTTTACACCTATTTTGTAGAATAGTGAAAGGGTGGAGTAATACATTGAATAGTAGGATAGAGCAACTGAGTCTTCATAGCTTTCTATGTCGGCAGTTACCCTTGCTGACTTTAATGATTTGCTTGATTTTTCTTGGTATGCTTTTGATATATTATTATTCGGTTGAATTAACTGGATTTTCTTTTGCTTTACTAATGTTGTGTATAATCTATTCGTTTTCATAATATTGTTCACTTCCTTTGAGTATTATATGATTTTTTTGTATTTCTTTGCCAAGTATTGTATTGTTGTCTAATGCACCCATTTTCACTTGCAGTTTTGAATTTATTTGTTCAATTTGTTTTTTGATTACTTTGCTTTGAGTTTGAATAAATATGTCAATATCACTTTTGTTATGAGCTGTTTGTTTTGCATATGAGCCGAAAAGTATTGCGAGATCTATTTTTGGTTCTTTTTGTATTTCTTCGATAATAGATCTGAGTATGGGATATTTTTTTACTATTTCTATTACATTATAATGTTGAACTATATAGAGATATTGCATGGCTTCAATTGTTTTTTTTAGATGGTAAGTTTTGTTCTTACCCTTCATTTGGTAGTCTATTACGTTTTCATCTTCGAGTTCTTTAACTTTTCGCGCAATTGTCGTTTGATTTGTACCTAATTCTTTTGCTAGTCCCCTGATGTGATTTTGTTCATTTCTAAGATTATTAACGATTTCTGCTTTGTAATTTTTATGTTCCATATGTAATTTTTATGTTACAGTGCTTATAAATGTATTCTATGGATTTTTTAATATACAAGCTAGGGTTACTGTCACTTGAGTGACAGTAAGTTATGTTGTAGGTATTATTCTTTATGGAGAAATTTTTTGTATTCTTCTGGTGTTAGTAGTTTCTTGAATGTATTTCGGTCAATTTCTACTGGGATTTCTTGGAAGGGGAAATTGTTACCCTTAAGGGCTTTGATGACTCTGACTTTTGTTTTTTCAGGGACTAAGAGAGAGCTTTTTTCGAGCCGGATATAGGTCCAGAAATCGAGAACTCCTTTACGTTTATATTTATACTGATTATTGTTTGAATAATCTGTATAACCGTAAAGTAGGCGATAGAGTTTCCTACGTTGGGCTGGGCTTTTTTTATTAGGATCATAGCTGATAATTGTTGCTTTCATCTTTATGTAAGGGATTCTATCTTTTTAAGGTTACTGTCACTTGAGTGACAGTAAGGGGGGGATTCAGGGGTGTATTAGAATATTTCTAGAGCGTAGAGGTCTTGGGTTTGGGTTCCTATGTAGAGTCGATTTTCGAGTATTGAGATAGAGTTTGTTTGGTCGGGTAGGGTTACTTGTCTCCAATAATCGTCCCCATTATTATCTAATTTTCTCAGACCTATTTCTCCTTCCCATTTTTCTCCTCTTATTGCTTCTTTTCTTAGTAGATAATAACCCAAGTGATTTGTTACTAATTCATGCTGTTGTTTATTGATATGAGTTTTGAGCTCTTGTTCTCCACTCATATTACTACCGGATAAATACTCTTCTAGATCTTTGCTTACAAATGCCTTACTCTTTAATTTTACAACTTTATCTTCTGATATTATGTACCAACTTCCTTCAAAAATTGACATTCCTTGGAACTCCCCTAGAAATGCTTCTTGTTTTTTTATACTATCTATTTGATTTATATATGTTACAGATCCAGTGATTCTATCATATGTTGTGCATCTGAGAATATCTGGATTCTCTTTTTCAGGTATTGTTACATAAAGTGATTTACGGTTTATATCTATAAGATTTGGATATACGGGATTTACTTGAGAATCTTTGTATCCTACTGGCTGAGTTTGCCAAATACTACTTCCCGTATTGTAATTAATGTGAATTACTCTGCCATCATTCACAAATACTGCATCTCCTACCCTTTCCACCTTTATTGGTAATCTATCTTTTGCATCAGGTTGGGGATAGCTTTTTTGCCATAAGTTAGCAATCTGGCCACTTATTTTTAGATTCTCTAATTTTGACATTGTCCAAATAAGTTCTTTTTTATTTAAAAAAATATATGTAATACTCTATCATCCTAGTGATGATATTTAATTTCTTATTCTGTCGTAAAATTACCTGTTTGCTCTTTTCCTCTTACAATAACTCGATGTAGACTACCAATTAGTGAACGATTTTCTAATGGTGACCATCCTACTTTCGTTTGTCCATTATCGTTACTGATATAGTTTTCCCCTTGGGTTTCTAGTATTGTTAATGAACCTATGTATCCTTCTTCTATTTTACCAAATCCTTTTCCATAGTTTTCATAATTATTTTGAGTTGGCAAAAATTGATTACTAAAATTCCCAGGATTATATGCTGTTACTCTGGCGATATCTTGAGGTGTAAAAGCTTCTGTTGCCATCAGGTTAGTTACTATTGACGCATAATTGTCAAGCCAAGGAGCTCCAGACATTCCGTTTTGGCAACATGTTTCTTTGAATTTTTTGATATTTTGTTTTTGCATTTTTTGAGCGATTTCTTCATTATTCAATCCCTTATATTGATCTTTATATTGACTAAATGCTGAATGCTTTTCTTCGACTGTATGTGGGGCGTGATCGGTTGCGATATAATCTATAAAGCCATCTTTTAATCCTTTTAGTAATGCCTTTCTATGCATTGGTCCTTGAATAGCTGGGTTCATTTGAATTTTGAGCCATAGGCTTGGATCTTCACTTGCCATTTTGGTATCAAAGAGAAGATGTAATGGTGATACTTCAACTGTTGTATATGGGAGTCCATTTTCTTGAGATCTTTGTCTATGATCTTGTATCATATCAAAACTATCTCCACCGGTTGACCAATGACAAAGCTTTGCATTAATTTCATATTTTTCGATTAGAGGAAGAAGTAATTTAAGTCCATAATTGACTGCTCCGATTGGACGGCGTTCGCTGTGGGTTTTGCCGTCTGCACTTGCTTGAATAAAAGGTTCATATTCTACATGAAAGCTAACATGATGTCCTCTATAGTGTTGCAAGGTGTCTTCTAATTCATGTTCATCGTGAAAGGTTAAGTCGCCAACAGATTTTCCAAAGAAGGCTTTGTATGGATGTTTGCCTGGCTCGTCTATTGGTCTTGTCCCGTTTGCTATACCTATATAATTTAGTATAGAAACTGGATGATTTATTTCTTCTATTCTGTTTCTATGCCATTCTAAGTCTTGAGCTGTTGTTACTGGTTTTGGGGTATTTGGCATTGCTGCAACGTGGACTAATCCACCATTTAATGCTGCGTTTGCAGATGTTGTATAACTTTCTTTATACAGCTGTTCTCCTGTTTGATCTTCGCGCGCATGGATATGAACATCGCCCATTCCTGGAAATATTATTGTTTTTGGATTTTTAGATATTGGAGAATTATTGTTTTTTGTAACCTTTGTTATTAATCCGGATTCAGTATCAATGTCTATTTGGCCAGAAAATAAATCAGCGTCGTGATTTACTATTAATCCTTGATAGGTATTACTTGCCACTATAATTATTATACAGTTTTATTTATAGTAATATTTGTTTTTGAGTATATAGATCTTTTTAACTTACCATGTCTTTTTGTCTGTATGGATCTATTAAGGCAGGCTGTCAATTGGGGATATGATACGTTTCGAGATCGCTTATTTGAATCTACAAAAGATGATTGCGAAGTTGCTCATAATTCTTTTATTTCACTTTCTCAAAAGATTGATTATATGGGGTTGAGTAATCTATTATTGAAACAAAAATCTCATTCTACTGAATTGCCATTTAGTTTTACTAATGCTGCTGGGTTTAATAAAAATGGAGAGATTCCTCCACGATTTTTACATGCATTAGGGTTTACTGGTAATGTGGTTGGAACTGTTACGCATGACTCTTGGAAAGGTAATGAGATTCCCAGAATACTCCGATTTGTTGAAACATCTTCGGTTATTAACTGGATGGGTTTACCTGGTATTGGTTCTCTTGAAGTTGCTGCAAATTTAGAGAAATATTCGGGGTATACATTTCCAACTACGGTGAATATCATGGGAACTCCTGGGAAAACTGGAGAGTCTTTACTGAAAGATTTATCTGGAACTATATCTGATTTACAACCTTATGCGGATGCGTTTGAATTAAATATTTCGTGCCCGAACACTCATGATACTTCGGGAGAAATGGATGCTAGAGATTTTTATCAGAGACAACTTGAAAATATGCTTGAAACTGTTACCCAAACAATCTCAGATGGGACTCCTCTCTACTTAAAAATTTCTCCTGATTTAACCATCGAATCTCTTATTGATATCTTAGAGGTTACTAGTGACTATTCTATTACAGGTTTTGTTGGTACTAATACTACAACTCTTCATGACCCGAAATATGTTGATTCACCTGGAAAGGGCGGTGCAAGTGGGCTTGCTGTCTGTGAAGCTTCACAAAGAACTCAACATAATGTTACAAAGTTGATAGATTCTCGAAAATTAGACCTTTCCTATATTGCTTGTGGAGGTATTGACTCCGCAGATTCATTATATAATAGAAGGGGAGATTATGTTACAGGATTTCAGGTATATACTGGGCTTATCTTTCGAGGCCCACGATTACTTAGTGAAATACACGATACATCTTGGAATATTTTCGATACTCCTGTTGATTCTGATTAGATTATCGAATATCTGAATTTGAATATTACATTTCTTTCTACCAATATTTATAAATCAAGGTTGGCTTCTAAAAGGATGAAAAAAAGTGTGATGTATGTATTGGTAGCTGTTTTGTTGTTTAGCTTTGTACTTGCTCAAACTAATGATTCTATAGATGATACGACAACGACTACTTCTTCGCCGAGTAGTGATGAGAGTTTGGGTGATTTTTCTAAGGCTTATGTTTGTTTAGAGGAGAAAGCGGGAAGTAGCTGTGAGAATTTGGACACTATTACTGAGCTTTCTTTTACTATTTTATCGACGCCGGGCTCTATTATGGATTCTTGTGTTTCACGGTTAGAGGCTAAGGCTTCGGCTAATCATTTTGGTAGTATTAAGGATACTGCTCTTGCAACTCTCGCTTTACAGCATGCGGGTAAAGAAACTGCAGTATATGAGAAATGGTTATATGACCAAAAAATGAATCCAAATGATGTGGTCTGGTTCTTGCAGCAAGATAGCGAGGGAGCTGTTGGATGTA
>JBNMFJ010000021.1:0-12691 GCA_051269935.1 Patescibacteria group bacterium
CTTTACTATCTTCGAGCGTGCTTACTCCGGATTCTTCGTTAACATATATATTTGTTGTTGTAGGAATTGCTCCTGATGGTGTATTGAATTGGGTTGTTAGAATATATGCCCCGGCTTTTGCTTTTTTTAGGCTTTCTGTGTCAATATTTATTGTAATTTCCTCTTCATCGTAGGCGTTTAGGCTGATTGTTCTTGTTGTTTGGAACAGGAGTGATGAAAATGTCATATTGATATCTTTTAGTTCAATGTTGTTATCGTTAGTGAACTTTATGGTTACTTGGTTTGCGTTGATGTTGATTGGGGTTGTCTCGATTTTAATTGCATCTTTTATGCTTATGATATCTACGGTAATTGTTTTTTGGTGTTTTTTGATATTTCTGTTGTTTACTACGTAATTGATTGTATATGGTCCGTTTTTAGTGAGAAGTCTGTCGAATGGTGTTATTATGTAAGAGGATGAATAGTTTGCTCCTTCTCGTAGGTTAAATATGTTTGAAGGTTCGAGATACACGTCTGACAATGTATATACGTTATAGTCTCCTTGGGTAGCGTTGATAATATTGATGTCTAATTGGAGGGTGTTTTTGTATTCTTTGATAAGTGTTTTATCTGAATATGTTTCGTTTATGATTGTTGTTGAGCTTACAAGTGAGAGGGATATGATAAGGCATAGTAAGGTAAAAATGGAGAGTATATTGGTAGTATTTTGTTTTGTCATGAATTTCAAACATGTTTAAATTTTATAAAGATAATTGTTGTCCAACATTGCCTTTTAATAGCTATTTTAGAATAATTCTAAGTATGCCTTTGTATTGCTGACGAGTTCGACTGCTTCTAGAGCAAGGTCAGTTTTATATTCTTCATTTGCGCTTCGAATAATATATTTCTCATATATTCCACGCATGAATTTCTGAAATGGTGTTTGTTCCCATTGTGCTTCGTAGTCCTTTACTAACTCTGCTTTAATGCTTAGCTTTAAATCTCCCTTATTTGTTTTTATTTTTTTGCCATCTCTTACAATTTCTACAGAAGTCATTGTAAGGATAAAGAATTCTACTCTGATTATATATTTATAATAGTCGGTTACTTTCTTCTCTGCTTCCCACAGAATTAAGATTTCTTTTCCTGCTTCTCCGCTTTTTTCAGTGTAACCTTTTTCCTTGACTAAGTATCCTAAGTCTTTAAGCCAATTGTACATATATGTGTAGGTTTCAGTAAAATTAAAGTTTCCCTTTTTTTTTATCACTTGTTCAAATACGGTCTCTTTTAATGCCATGGTAAGATGAGCTAAAAATATTATATAAATGTTGGGATTATAGATTTTTGTTTTTGATGAAACTGTCTTGAGCTCAATAACTCTTAAATACCTGTTTTGGTATGAAATATTATGACGTATATTAAAGAGATGGTGGTGCATGGGTTCAAGAGTTTTGCTCGTAAGACTGATATTCCACTTACGGATTCTATGAATGTTATTGTTGGGCCGAATGGATCGGGAAAGAGCAATATTACTGATGCGTTATGTTTTGTGTTGGGCCGTTTATCTATTAAGTCTATTCGGGCTGCTAAGGCTGCGAATTTGTTGTTTAGTGGTAATAAGATTTACAAGGGTGCTAATGAGGCGTATGTTGAATTGGTGTTTGATAATTCTGATAAGACGTTTGGGAGTGAGCATGCGCAGGTTTCGATTAGGAGGGTTGTTAGGAAAAATGGTACGTCGGTGTATAAGATTAATGGGGTGACTAAGACGAGGCAGGATTTGTTGGAGTTATTGGGTCAGGGAGGTATTGATCCTAATGGGTTTAATATTGTGTTACAGGGTGAGATTCAGGCATTGGTGAAGGCTTCATCGGATGAGCGTCGAAAAATTCTTGAGGATGTTGCGGGGATTAGTATTTATGAATCGAGGAAGGAGAGGAGTTTACGGGAACTGGAAAAGGCTGAGGAGAAGTTAAAGGAAGTTCGTGGTGTGTTGAAGGAGCGTAATAGTTATTTGAAAAATTTGGAGCGGGAGAAGGCTGATGCGACAAATTTTCAGAAGACTGAGGCGTTGATTAAGGATTGTAAGAAGACATTGATTTTTTATGCGACGAAGGAGAAGGAGAAGGAGATTTGGGGAGTTGAGAAATTGATTGAGAATAATACTAAGGAGATAACTAAGGTGAAGAAAGAGGTTTCTGAGAAGAGTGTGGCGATTGAGGATTTGGAGATAAAAATTGAGGTGATGGATAGGCGAATTGCTGCGGTGACTCATGGTGAGCAGGATGTTTTGCATAAGGAGATCAGTGATTTGAGGGCTGATTTGGCTGGTCTTCGTGAAAGGAATGAAAATTTTAAGCGAAGGATTGCAGAGGGTGAGCGAAAGATTAATGAGTTGGATGCTAAAAAATTAATTTTAGAGAAGGAGATTGGTGAGATTAAGACTGCTAGTCCGGATATTAAGAAACAACAGGATTTACATAAGAAGCTGAGTGAGGAGTTTGATTTATTGGAGCAGCAACGTCGTCGTGTGTATGTCTTGCGTAGTGATTTGGTGACTTTGGAGCATAAGCGGGATAGTCGAAGTCGGTTCTTGGATACTACTGCTGTTGAGATGAACAGTTTAGAGAGGAGTATTGCTGATTTGTTGGGTGAAGTGAAACATGGTAAGACTGTTCGGGGTGCTGAGGATTTGAGGGTTGAGATTCGTCGTGAGACTGTAGATATTCATTCTGATATTGTTGAATTAAAGAGTAAGGTTTTGGAGATTGAGAAACGCTGTGCTATTTTGGGAGAGGAGATTCGTCGTGAGGAAGAAATGGAGTCGTCGGTTTTGGGTCTTGAATCTTGTCCGGTTTGTTTGCAGGAAGTATGTGATGAGCATAAGGAAAAGATTGGAAAGACCGCGAAGGATAGGATTTCTGCTGCTCGAAGCGAAGAAGGGAAACTGTTGGAAGAGAAGGATGGATATTTGGCCAAGGTTGCTAAGATGGAAGAGAAGGTTGAGGTGTTACAGGGAAAGGTTCAGGATATTGGTCTTGACATTGTGAAGTTGACGAATATTTCTACTCGGAAGGAAGAGGTAAAGAAGGTTACTGAGAGCCGAGTTGGTGTGGATGTTGAGATTGCTGGATTTACGAAAGAGATTGGGGCTGTGGTGAAGGAGCAGAAGAGTCTTGAGAGCGTTGAAGAAAAATATGATGAGGTAAGGATGAGGTTGCAGGATATGAGTTTTGCGAATATTGATGTTGATAGTGAGATTGGTATTAAGCAGCGAGAGATTTCTCGATTGGGATTGGAGAAGAAGGCGGTTATTCGGGATTTTGAGGAGAGTAGTGTTGAATTAAAGAAGGCTGGTGTGATGCTTACTGAGAAGGAGCAATTGTTGATTAAAAAGGAACATTCAGAGAAGGAGATGTTTCTTCAGTCTAAGAAGCTGTTTGATGAAAAAGGGGATTTTGAGGATACTCAGAAGGTATTAGAGACGGATATTATTGGATTGCAGTATAGTGTGAGGAGTTTTGAGGAGAAGATTCATAATAATAAGATTCAGATGGCGCAATTGGATGCGCAGATTTCTTCCTTGAAGGAAGATGTTATTGAGTTTGAGGGCGCTGAGGTTTTGAAAGTTCCGATTCCGCAGGTTAAGGAGCGGCTCTCAAAGGCGCAGTTTAGGATTAGTCAGTTGGGTAATGTTAATTTGAGGGCTCTTGAGGTGTATGACCAGGTGTTGGAACAGGTTCGTTTGATTGAGGAGAAGGTTGTGACTATTGATACTGAACAGCTTAAAATTATGGATATTATTGCTGAGATTGACCGTAAAAAAAAGAAGGCGTTTATGACTACGTTTACGGCGGTGAATGAATTGTTTGCGAGGAATTATTCTGGATTATCGCATAAGGGTGAGGTGAGCTTGGAGCTTGTGGATAAGAAAGACCCGTTTAATGGCGGGGTTAATATTATTGTTAAGATGAGCCGAGGGCGGTATTTTGATATTGCTTCCTTATCAGGTGGAGAGAAGACTATGATTAGCTTGGCTTTGATTTTTGCTATTCAGGAATTTAAGCCGTATAGTTTCTATATTTTCGATGAGATTGATGCGGCTCTTGATAAGCATAATAGTGAGTTGCTTGCGGGTTTGATTAAGAAGTATATGAAGACTGGGCAGTATATTATTATTACGCATAATGATACTTTGATTTCTGGGGCTAGTACTTTGTATGGGGTTTCTATGCAGGAGAATATTTCCAAAGTAATCTCCTTAAAGGTTTGATTTCACAGTTCTATGGAATATTACTGCGTTGTCGGAACACTCGCGTACGAAAGAGTACGCCACGTAACCCGACGCCTTGTTCTATTCTCATATAACATGTGAAATGTGTTTGGGCTGTGGGGTTTTTATTGAAATTTTTCACCGTCAAGGCCGCCTCAAAATTTCAAGGAAAGAACTGGTTTATATGAGCTTTAGAAGCGGGATATCTACGGTTTATTAATTTTTCTTTAAGAAGAAATTGATAGAACTTATGAGAGGGTTACCCAAAAAACTATTTCTAATGTGAGGCCTTTGGAGTCTAATTCTGAATATAGATCTTTTAGGGGTTTAAGTGGGTTAGAAGAGTAGTTTTGTTTTACTTTGCTTGCCAGGAGTTGAGATTTTATTATTCCCGAGAATGGGATGCTTGCATTTTGAATAGGAAGATTTAAATACCCGGATAATTATTAATTATACATGGTTGATAGTGCATCTGTTGTTGTGAGAGAATGGGGTAATTCCTTAGGTGTAAGGATTCCGTATGATATGGTTATTAAAAATGGGATTAAGCCGACTGATGAGGTTGTTATTACGGTTACTAAGAAAGAGAAGACTTTGAGGGATTTCTTTGGGATGGGAAGAAGATTAAAGGGGAAAATTGATGCTCAGAAGCTTAAGGATGAGGCAAAGGAAGAATGGGGAATGAATTAGAGTTATTTTTTGATAGTTATGCCTTGATTGAAATATTTGCTGAAAATCCAAAGTTTGATGTTTATGCTGATGTTGGTATTATTACGACTTATTTTCAGGTGTATGAAGTATATTATTCTTTGAGAAGGGTTGGGTATACGCAAGAAGAAATTGAACCTTTTGTGCATTATTTGTCCTCTTGTTGTATTGTTTTAGATTCTGATTGGCTTAGTGATTTTGTTGATTTCAAATTGAAGTATAAAAAAAGAAAATTATCGTATGCTGATTGTTTGGGGTATGTTATTTCTCAGAAGAAAGGTTTGAAGTTTTTGACGGGGGATAAAGAGTTTGAGGATATTTCTGGTGTTGAGTTTGTAAAGAAGTGAGAAGGGTCTATGTATCTACTTTGTAAAAAAAGTAAATTAGGGAGTTAAAAAAATAAGGCTCCCAATGAAAAGGTGTTGACGTTTACGTCGAATTAGTAGTAAGATGTTTCTACTTCTTCAACTGTGTTATTGTCCTTTCGAGATATTAAGATGATTAGTACTGCTAAGAGTACTACGAATACGATTATTAATACTACTGTTAAACCGATTGTAGATGAGTAAGATGATGATCCACCATTACCATTTACAACGTTTGCAGTAAACATTACTTGCTTTCCTTCAACTTCAGTTGCGAATGTATAAGCGCCTTTTGCTGTACCTTTTGGTACTGCTGCTTGTACAGTAACTGTCTCACTTGAACCTGCGCCTACAACTACTACTGAAGGGGCTGATACAACTAAGTCGTTACTTGAACTTGTGTCTACTTGGAAAACTTTAGCACTATTTGCTGTGTTTACAATAATTAAATCGAATTCGGCAGTTTGACCTGCTGAAACATCTTGTATCCTTGATGTAGCTACAACTGTAGAACCAGCTGCTTGACCGACACTAATTAATTTCTTAACTTGTGTTTCTGAGTCGCTGTTATATACTGTTACAGTCATTTCGTATACACCTGCTGGTGCATTTCTTGGAACTTGTAAGTATACTACTTTGTTGGCTGAATCTTCTTCATCGTCATAGTCGATATAATCTTCTACGGCAATTAAGTCACCTACGTAACCTCGTGAAGAGATACCTAGGTCTGGGATTGCAGCAACAACATAGTTGTCGTCTACTCGGTTGAATCCTGTGTTCTTTAGAACTACAGATACAGGGAATACATCGCCTGCAGTTACTTTAGTGTTGTAATCAACACTTAATACAGAAAGATCGTAAGATTCTCTTTGTACAGTAATTGCAAATGTGTTCTCTGATTTGTCATTAGCGTTAACAACTTCAACGTACAAAGTCAAAGGCTTTGTGTCGTCTCTAATTGTTATGCTTGATGGCATTTCTAAGTTCAATAGCTTTGTATAAGTTTTACCAGCTACAATGTCGAATCGATTAGTTGATTCGGCAATGTCTTCTCGTAATCCTTCAAGGCTAGCTCGAAGCTTAACGTCAGTTGCATCTATGTCCGCAGTAAAAGTTACTCTTACTGGAACTGTGTCACCTACACTTACAGATACATCGCTAGTGTCGCTTAATACGATACTATCAAATTCTGTGTGTAAGTCACCAGATGCTAATCCTGCAGCGCTTGCGAATCCAACTAAGAATAGAGCAATAGCTACAACGAAAGGTGCAAATGTGATTTGTTTTTTCATTGTTTCCATTTTTTGGGGTATTTAATTAGTATTACATGCAAGAATAAGCTTTATAAAGTTTAGTGTTCTGTTGTAATTGTATAATGATAAAAAAACAGGCAAAGTATACCATGGTATACAATCCGCTGTTTATGTTGAGGAGTTACAAATATGGATATAACGACGATAAAAATTAATAAAGGAACAAAAGAGCGACTTGATAAGCTTCGTGAGAATCGGAGTGAATCGTATGATGACTTATTAAAAAAGATTCTATATGTGTTAAATACGACTCGGGATGATCCAATTAAGGCTAAACGATTTTTGGAGAGAATTAGTGAGATGAGGGAGCGAATGCTTGATTCTGAAGAGGCAGCTGAGTTAGAACGAGCTGAGGATGAGAAGAAAAAAGCTGAAAGGGCTAAGGCAAAAAGAGTTAAATAAGTGATTAGTAAGTTATTACTTCTACGTTGGGTATGTTTTGAAAATGTTTAGTATTTCTTGTTATTATTTTTGTTATGTTATTAGTGAGGAGTATTGCGGCGATTGTGCAATCGGTTTCTCCTATCATTTTTCCTGATTTTTTGAGTGTGTAATATATTTTTGATGCCCTTTTGTCTGTTTCTTTGGTTGTTGTGTATAAATATAGTGATGAGAATAGGTTGTCGCATATTGTTTCTTCTTGTTTGTGTTTTTGGTTTTCTGGGTTGATTCCAAACATGAGTTCTTCGTAGTTTGCTATTGTACTTGCAAGTGGCTCTTCTATTTTTTGGAGCAGAGTTTGTATTTCTTTATTTTGTTTAAAGATGTCTATTATTGCGGTTGTGTCGAGGGCGATCATTGTGTTTTCTCTTTGTATTTTACTGTTTTTTTGATACGGCTTTCTTTGCTTTTTCTATAATTTTGGATTTCTTGTTCTGTTATGTTCCAGTCCTTGTCTTTTAGGGCTCCCCAAAATTTCAGGATTTGTTGGCTAGATCCTCTTTGATATACATTCTTGTTGTTTTTTAGTTCTAGGATTATTTGGGAGAAGCTTTGATTCTGATTTTTTAATGCCTTTAGAAAGCTGTATGCTTCTTGAGTGATTGATATGTTTATGCTCGCCATTACATATATAGGGTATGGGTACATGTATCTAAATGTTTGGTATTATTTGGATTCTCTATATCTTTGAATAAATCCAGTGAGATATTCTGTGTCTTTCTTTGCTTGTTCTTGTCTTTTTCTTGAATTTTCAATTGCATTTATTCTATCTTTGGGAGCTGGAAATATTTTTTAAAAATGCTCAAATGATTGATATGCTTTATGGGAAGGAAATTTAGGTAATGATTAATTACTAAGTTTTTATATTTGTAATGGGTTTAGGATGTCTTTATTGATTTGGCCGACGTTTTGTATTATGTAATTGTGGAGTTGGGTTATTATTTGGTTTTGGAGCGCTTCTTTTAATGGTCCTGTGCAGTATTCGATTTGTTTTTCGGGGAGGATTGCTATTCCGGTTGGTATGTTACAGGTCATTTTTTTGTTTTTGAGTTGGGTTGCTTTCTTGTTTGCTAGGTTTCCTTGGAGGTATTCTACTTGGACTTCGCATGTGTTGTCTGTTTTGCCGTTAATTGTGTAGCCGAAGATGAATTCTTGGCCGCCGGCGAAGGTTGTTTTTTTACAGTCGATTAGGTTTTGATTAAAACATTCCCAGGAGTCGCAAGCTTGGTGTGATGTGAATAATTGTACTATTATATAGACGAGTAGGATTATTACTAGGATTAGAGATATATGGAATATTTTTTTGCCGGTTGATTTGGGTTGGCTATACTTGTTTGCTTGCTTTATTTGGTTATCACGCTCTTTCATTGATTTTAAAGGTGAGATTTGTATTTAAAGATTGGGTTGGGGTGTATATTAATTTAAAAATCTGGATTGATTGTTTTGAGTATGGGATTTACAAAATGGTTGCAGGAGATTCGATTGAATGGAGCTTTACATGATATGGGGAGGTCGAAGTTAGTTCGTGATTCTGTGAGGGAATCTGATTTTAGGCCACCTAAGGTCGTGAATGATGATGTTGTAGAATATGATGGTGGTTTCTTAGATCATTATTTTACTTCATTTGATGATAGGCTTGATCGTGGAAAAATAATTTTTGATAGGCAGAAGGCTATTGGTGCTATTGATCATTTTGTTTCAGGTCATAATACATTGTTGGTATATTCAGATAGGGAGGATTTTGATACTGGTATGCGTTATTGGGGCATGACTAATTATGCGTATGAAGATATTAGTTTTTCGGTGAGTGATCTTAGTATAGGGGCGAGGATGTATCATGTGACTGGTCATGATGGTACTCGAGTTGAGGGTAAAGAGTATTATGATGCATTTGAGTTTGGACATATGAAGGATTTGGTTGTTGCGCCTGAATATTTGGAGAGTGAAGGCTCAGCTAAGGGGCTTATTGTTTCTCGGAGTATTTCTCAGGAGAAAGAGGATGATTATCATCAGTATTGGTTGTTTATGGGTGATAAGTATGGGAGTCGTGAAATGCCGGAGATGAGAGGAAGGCAAAGTGGGATTTCGTTTATGGAGTATGTTTTGTCTGGGTCTGTTGAGGCTAGATAATTTTTTTACGGGCATCATTCCCACTATTATTCGTTCACACGAATAGACCCACCCGTCCCTGCGCTGCCTAATTCCCCCCATAATTATTATGCCCTATTGTACTTAGATTTGATTAGATATTTATGTTAATGTTTTTCTTGACTTTTCTTAATGTTTATAAATGGCTTTGGGTATAGTCTTTGTATATGGCTAGCTTTTACGTGTATGATATTATCTTTTTGGTTCTTTTTTGTATTGGTATTTATTGGTTTTTGAAAACTCGGCGTAGTCAATTGTCTCGTGAGGGTTGGATGTTTATGTATCGGACTCAATTGGGTGTGAAGGCTATGAGTTGGTTTGATGATCGTTTTCATAATGTGTTGGGTGCTTTACGATATGTGATTGTTGCTCTTGGATTTTTGTTGATGGGTGTTATGATATTTATGTTAGGGCAGTCTGCTTGGATTTATGTTTCTCGGCCGGATATTGCTGGGGCTATTAAGGCTCCGCCTATTGCTCCGTTGATTCCGTATTTTCCTGAATTATTTGGGTTGACTAGTATTTTCCCGCCGTTTTACTTTACGTACTTTTTGGTGTCTTTGGCTATTGTTGCGGTTGTTCATGAATTTAGTCATGGTATTTTTATGAGGTATAGTAAGACGAAGATTAAGTCTACTGGATTGGTATTCTTGGGTCCTATTTTAGGTGCGTTTGTTGAAGAGGATGCGACTAGTTTCCACGGTAAGGACCGGTTTAATCAAATGGCTGTGTTGGGTGCTGGAGTGTTTGCTAATGTTGTGTTTGCTATTTTGTTTTATTTAATGTATATGGCGTTCTTTTATTCTAGTTTTACGGCGGCTGGATTTGTGTTTGATAGTTATGGTATTGGTGTTGTGAATAGTAGTGATATTGATTCGGTTTCTGTTGAGGGGAATTATACTGTCTTGAATGTTAATGGGGCGAAGTTCTTTTTGGATAGTTCAATGTTGGTTCAGTTAGAGGAAAATCGAAGTCGGTTGATTGCTTATGAAGATAGTGCTGCGTTTAACTCTGGCTTATATGGTGTTGTTGTTGGTATTGATGCATATCGGATTATTGATCGGGATACTTTGAGTGCCGCATTGGATAATTATGCTCCGGGTGATTCGGCTGTTATTTATACTGTTGCGAATGGAGAAGATTTGCAGTTTGAGGTTACATTTACTGAACATCCGTATGAAGCTGGTGAGCCTTATTTGGGTGTTGGATTTTATGGTGGTGGTAATGGTGGTGTGATTAGTCGGTTATTGTCTTGGTTTGTTTCTTTTAAGCAGCCTTCGACGTATTATGAGCCGACTTGGGATGGGGAGTTTGTGTTCTTTATTTTCTATCTTTTATGGTGGGTTATGGTGATTAATTTATTGGTTGCTTTATTTAATATGTTGCCTCTTGGTATTTTGGATGGTGGTCGATTCTTCTATTTGGCTGTTGGGTACTTTGTTGGTGACAAGATTGCTGAGAGGTTGTTTGGTTGGGCGACTAAGTTTATTTTCTTCTTGTTTGCGGTTATGATGTGGTTCTGGTTCATCCGCTTATTTTGATGTTTTAATTTTTATGGAATGATACGGCGTTAGATAAATACTTACGTACGGAAAAGTACGCGATGTATTCATCTACCTTGTCTGATTCTCATAAAAAGTGAAAACATAAAGGTTGGGGCGATGAAGAAGAATGGGACTTACTGTCACTTGAGTGACAGTAATCAGGTTTGTATTTTCTCCCAAGCAAGTGGAGTCGAAAATACAGCGAGGTTTGTTGGTGGGTAGGTGTGATTAGGTTTATTATCTTAATGTTATATTTTCGTGAAGAGTTGGAGATAAGGAAAAACCGCTATCTTTGTAAAATTCTTCTATTCCGTTCTCGATGTCCAGATAAAATTGTTTGATTAATTCTTCTGATGGAGTATATTCTCCGTAGGCTTCTAGCTCGTGGTAGTAACCTGTTCTTGTGTGGTCGAAGTTAAACATAAAGAGGAATTGTGTGCTGAGGACTATGGCTGCTCCGGCTGATTTTATGTGATTGTAGATGTGCTCGGTGAAGCAGTATTGGTAGGTGAGATTAGATTTATATAATCTGAAGGAGTTCTTGGGCATGTAATGATTGAATTTAAATACTAATCTTTACTTTATTTTATATGAGAAGGATGATGTTTTTGGCTTTATTTCTAGTAATCTTTAGTTTTGGATTGGTTTTTTCCTATCCTGTAGGACTTACTCCTACTTCAACTGATACTTTTAGTCGTTATGTTGATTCTGACTCTGGCCAATTAATTGAACGATGGGCTGCGGGTGATAGAGCTTCTAGTTTGGTTCGAGACCTTTACTCTCTATATCCTAGTTCTTTTAATGCCGCACCAAGTCGTAGTGATTTCTTCCGAGGCATTGAGCCGACAGATCGTACAGCATTGAATGTTTGCCGTTTATATGGATATGATACTCTTATTTCTTATAGTCACCTTTCTGCGGCTGGTAACAATTGTTATTCGAATGAGAAATTTAGTGCTTATCTTTGGAGTGAGTCATCATCTCAGTTTATTAAAGGACCCCGTGCAAGACGTCATAGGCAATGTCAGTCCCAATATGCGTGGCTTACCTTTTTAACTTGTGAAAGAAATATTTATGAATGTAATGATGGTGAGGATAATGACTTTGATGGTTTAATTGATTTGGCGGACTCTGATTGTGAATCTGCGACTGATAATGAAGAAAGACCGAGGCTATGTTCGTTTGAATTGGATGCTGATAATAATGGTGTTAATGAGAGCGTTGTGAGCGGGACTTTAGAAGGTGATCCTGCTGTCTGTGTAGCTGAGTCTATTACTTGTTCACCTCCTTTTGCTCATTGTGATTCTTCTTTTGTGAATGGCTGTGAGGTTAATACTGATACTGATGTTACTAATTGTGGGGGATGCATTGGTAGTGGTGGGGTTGCTTGTTCGGCTGGTCAGGAGTGTTCTTTGGGTAGTTGTGTTGATTTGATTTCAGGAGATAATACTTGGACTGATATGAATGGCGATTTTATTACAACTGCGTCTATTGGGTCGTATGTTAAGATGTGGTCACCATGGGCTGGGCGTGGGAATTATACTGTGTATGATGATGGTACTTTGGTTCGTGATATTATTCAAGGATATTTAGAAATTGAAAATACTTGGAGTTCTTTGCGATTTAATGTTTCCAATGAATTAGAAAATGAGTTGTCACCAGGTGGTTTGGGTGTTACTCCTTCTACTGATAATGTTCCTATGAGAATTACTGTTGTTAATCCTCATTGTGGGACTCATTATATGGAAGGTGATTCAGTCCGAATGCATGTAAGATTAGAGGACCCTGATGATATTATTAGTGGAAATATTAGTGTTAGTGGTGTTAAAATTACTGACTTTACAAACTTGAATGATTTCAATGACAGTTTGCCTGGTGTTGATTTTTATTTTGATTATGTTTTTACTGATGCTGATAATG
>JBNMFJ010000022.1:0-12568 GCA_051269935.1 Patescibacteria group bacterium
ATGATACACTTGGAAATTTGAATTGGACGATTGTAGTAATCACAGTTACATCAACAAATACAGTTCCATCTTTAAATTTAACATATCCACTAAACTTAGCTTTAACCAATAGAACTCCAATATTCAATTGGACATGTTCAGATATAGAAACAAATTGTTCAAACTTTGAATTCGTATTAAATGAAAGCCTAGTCTCTGGTGGAGCATCTTGTTCAGATGATAGACAACTATTTACAACAAATTTAAATCATTCAATATTTAATGATCTAACTTGTTTAGCTGATAACGGATACGTATACAATTGGTCAGTACGAGCATTTGATGGAACCAACTGGACCAACTGGACATATGGATACTTTAATATAACAGCACTACTATCCTCAACCTTAACAACAAACCAAACAACATTCGGAGCAATAGAAAGAGGGGCAACAAATGACACAACAGATAATAGTCCATTCCCACTATTTATAGAGAATAGCGGAAACGCAAAAATAAATGTTTCATATAATGCAACACAATTATGGGATAGTGAACCAGCAGGAGGAACATCTAACTTTATGGTAAAAGTAGATAATAGTTCAGAGATTAATTCATTTAATATATTAAGCTCAATAACATCATGGATAAATATTACATACGTAGGAGATATCCTATTAATTAATGGATTAGATTACGTAGACAGCAGCGATAGTGCTGAAATAGACCTCTCAATAACAGTGCCATCAAATGAAGGTTTCGGAACTAAAAACTCAACTGTAACATTAAGTTTCAGTCTTGCAGAATGAAATTCCTAACAATCCTCCTAATCTTTATGCTAGCAGTCTCTCCAGTGCTAGCATTAGGAGTGACCCCAGCAAGAACAACAATAGATTTCGAACCTAATTATAAAGCTCAAGGATCATTCAAAGTAATTCGTTCCGTAGACGGTGAACAAACACTTACACTTACAAAACAAGGAGAATTAGCTAATTCAATTCAACTCTCAACATCTACAATTGAATTTTCAGAAGGTCAACTCGAACAACGAATAACCTACGATATACAATTACCATTTAATCTAGCTCCTGGTCTCCATATAGGAGAGATCGCAATAAGTGAAGGAAACTCTGGGGGGGCTAACCAAGCCTCAGCCGTAGGTGGAACACTAACCGTAATCACACAAATCTATGTATACGTTCCATTCCCAGGGAAATACATCGCAGCCGACATAGAAGTTAACCAACAATCGCAATCACAGAATATCCAATTTGTTGTGCCAGTTATCTCAATAGGTCAGGTAGAGTTAGATCAAGTCTATGCTACAATAGAAATCTATAATAGCAATAATAGAAAAATTGAAACTCTAACAACAAATACATTTTCAATATCTTCTGGCGCAAAAGCAGACCTAGTAAGCAATTGGGAAACACAAGTAAATTCCGGAGAGTATACGGCAAAAGCAACTGTAATTTTTGACGAGGAAGCAGTAAATGTAGAAGAAACTTTTACAATTGAAGGACAGGGTTTTGTCTCTAATAACTTTGGAATAGACCAAATGCTTCTCTATATCTTACTGGGAATTATAATAGCCCTAATTATTGGATTTATCTATTTCTGGGCAAAAAGAAGATAAAAAAAAAGAAATTATTCTAAGACATAAATACTTATAAATCAAATATAACTCTATTCAACATGGCAACTTATTTTGATTCAGAAGTGTGGACCGAGAAATTTCGACCCAAAAAATTCGAAGATATGGTCGGTCAAGAAGAGATAATCAAAAGGGTAAGGTCATTGGTTAGCTCCAACAACATACCTCATTTACTCTTTGCAGGCCCAGCAGGGACAGGAAAAAGTACTCTAGCCCTAATTACCGTCAAAGAACTTTTCGGCGAGGCATGGAGAGAGAACTATTTAGAATTAAATGCTTCAGACGAAAGAGGGATTGATGTAGTTCGTCAAAAAGTAAAAGATTTCGCTCGAACTAAGGCGATAGGAGACGTTCCTTTCAAAGTTATATTTTTAGATGAAGCAGATGCTCTAACAAGGGAAGCGCAACAAGCATTACGTCGAACAATGGAGAACTATACCTCAACCTGTAGATTTGTTATGTCCTGTAATTATTCTAGCAAGATATTAGATCCAATCCAATCAAGAGCAGTAATATTTAGATTCCAATTATTAGAAAAGAAAGATATCAAACGAAGAGTAGACTTAATAGCACAAAGAGAAGGATTAACAATTAACGCGGAAGCTTTTGACCAATTATATGAAGCAAGCGAAGGTGATTGTAGAAGAGTTATTAATTTACTTCAAGCAACATCATCGATTAGCCCAAACATAACAGGAGAATTAGTAAGCACAATCGTTTCAAAGGCAAAGCCAACAGATATCAGAATAGTTCTGGATTATTCGCTTTCAGGAGACTTTCAATCAGCAAAAGAAAAATTATTAGATATTATGCTCAGAGAAAGTATCTCAGGTCAAGACATAATTAAGGCAATCCAAAAAGAAGTTTGGAAGTTAAACCTAGACAACCAATTAAAGGTGAAAATCACAGAGAAAATAGGAGAAGTAGAATTTAGACTAGTAGAAGGAAGTGACGAATTTATTCAACTCGAAGCATTATTGGCAAGCTTTATTCTGGCTGGCGAAGGTAAGTATATCGATTCTGCAGGAAATATATCTCCAGTATTAAGTCAGGTAAATGGAGGTGAATAATCATAATGATAAACCTAGAAAATTTACCTTGGGCAGAAAAATATAGAGTAAAATCATTCTCAGAAATTAAAGGTCAGACTTTTGCAATAGAAAAAGTGAAGCAATTTCTCAGTAGTTTCCCGAGGAAAAAATCATTAATCTTACATGGTCCTCCAGGAATAGGGAAAACATCTTTAGCATATGCAATATCCTTAGAAAACGATAATGAGATTCTAGAATTAAATGCAAGTAACCTGAGAAACAAATCAAAAATTGCAGAAGTAATTGGTCCCGCAGTACAACAAAAAAGCTTATTTAAAGAAAGTAAAATTATCTTAGTTGATGAAGTAGACGGAATTAGTTCAACAAAGGATAGAGGAGGATTAATCGAATTATTAGGACTGATAGAAAAGAGTGCATATCCAATAATTATAACAGCAAATAATATATGGGATAAGAAGTTTAACGCATTAAGGACAAAATCAGAAGTTGTCCAACTAAAAGAATTAGAATATAAAACTATTGCAGATTTGCTAAATGAAGTATGTCAAAAAGAAAACATTGTAGTATCTAATGACGTATTAACTTCAATAGCGTTAAAGGCACGCGGGGACGTAAGAGCTGCTCTAAATGACCTACAAATGCTCAGTAAGATGGATTCCCCTGAGCTAATCAAAGAAGTCGGTCAAAGAAATAAAGAAGAATCTATTTTTTCAGCCTTACAACAAATTTTTAAGAGATCCGAGATCGATGAAAATATGATCGGAGTATTTGATGAAATTAATATGCCAATAGATGAGATTTTTATGTGGATAGAGGAGAACATTACCTTAGAATATAAAAGTGAAGAATTAGTAAGAGCATATAATGCACTTTCCCTAGCAGATGTTTTTAGAGGAAGAATATATAGACAACAACATTGGCGATTTATGATTTATGAATACTTTTTACTAGGCCCTGCAATAGCAGCTGCAAAGAAGTATAACAGGACAGGATTTACAAACTATAAAAAACCAACAAGAATTTTGAAAATTTGGCTCAATAATCAACGAATGGCAAAGAAGAAAACCATCTGCGCAAAATATGCAAGGCATGTCCATACATCCCTAAAAGAAGCAATGAAAGACTTTATGCTCATCAAAATAATCTTAAAGAACCAGACTATTAGAGAACAGCTAGAATTATCTTCAGATGAAATAACATATTTAGATAAACCAATGATTTCTTAAAAATTAATACAATATTTCTCTAAAGAACTATCAAAGTCAACCTTAGTAAAATAATTCTTTTGGCAATAATCCCAGAGTAATATTGTTACAATATCTGAATCAAAATTATGTGAATCAGCAAGATTAGAAAGCTCATTCGGATCAGAACTTAAATTATACACTTCAACAATTCTTGTATTCATATTCACGATAGTCTTAATATCATTCTCCAACATACCAACCATATACTTATGATTTTGAGTATAGAAAAATAATCTATTTTCTTTTTGCATAGGTTTTCCAATGAATTCATCATACTGCTCCCATCCTAAAATATCAGTAACAGTGGGCAAGACATCAATATGACTAACAGGAGTTTTGATACGCTGGGGTGTAAGATCCGGAGAATAAAAAATAAGAGGTACAAGTAATTCATCATTATAAATACTCAATCCATGACCAATTGAATTGTGTTCACTAAAAAAGTCATGACCATGATCTGAAGAAATAATAATCATAGTATTATTAAGGAGATTTTCTTTTTCAAGCGATGTGAGTAATCGACCAATCTGCAAGTCAACATACCTTAAGGAATTATCATATCTATTGATAGTATTAGCAAAGGGATTTAAGTTGAAGAGGCCCAAAAATAATACATCATCAGGAGAATAAAAGTTATATCCATCAGGGTATACCATGGGTGTATGTGTCGCTTGAAGATTAGTATACAAAAAGAAAGGATTCTCAGAAACATCTTCTTCTAAAAAAGTAACGATTTCATCCATCGTCCGATCATCATAATCATTCATTGCAAGACCAGTCCCATAATCAGATTCTCCATCAGTCATTGAATATGAATAACGGTCCAAAGAGTCAAGAGAATAGTAACTTTGCATGTCAGCCCATCGATCATCTTGACTAGAAATATAAGTAGTAGAATAACCATGATCAGAAAATACTTCCCAAGCATTTTTTCGGCTAAACTTATCAGTATAAAAATTCCTGATATTATTTGCAATCATATATCTAGAAGATAAAAAAGTGGGTTGAGCATAATCAGAGTGAGTTGCTGTCGTATAGGCATTATCAAAGACAATACCATTAGCCGCAAGATAATCAAGGTTAGGGGTGACGTTTCGGTCATAGCCATAGACTCCAAGACGATTAGCACTAACAGATTCAAGTAGTATAAAGATCACATTAGGATTAGTAAGATTTGTTGTGTGATCAATAAGGTCCTCAGAAACAATAGGCTCAGGAGAAATAAAAACAACATCACCAAAAATATAGTTTTCAACTAGAGGATCATAAATAGTAAAAAAGGTAGGACTAATAAAAATAAAAGTAAATAAAAATATGATACTAAGTATGGTTATAAGACGGATACGTTTAATCTTTTTCTGAGGAGTAAGTGAAAAGTGCACCTTACGATTAAAGACAAAAACTAGACTTGAGAAGAGAAGGATAATCGCGATAAGCATTAGAAAGATGGTAGTCTTTGGAAAAATCTGATAAACAAAAAATAGAGATTGAGCGCGAAAAATTTGATTAGTCAATAAAAAACTAATACTTCCCCAAATATAACTAAGAGAATAAATAAACGTCAGAATAATAAAAAAGATTTTATAAAAATTAGCTTGCCTCTTTCGAGCATTCACATACATAGCGCAAGAAAATAAAAAGGTAATCGAAAGAAAAATATAAATAAAAGAAGTATTAATAATACGAGGTGTAAGAGGAGAAAGTATGGTGACCAGTATAGTTATAGAGGATAAAAGGAGAGTCAGAAATAAGGCATAATTAATATAAGTAAATTTTAGAGGTCTTTTCATAAAAGTGAAGGGATAAATCGCTTTAAATAATTTTATTAATGCCAATCTCAATTATAAGGTAATGAGAATACTCTATGGCATCTGCGGCGAAGGATATGGGCATAGTTCCAGAGCACAGTCAGTAATTGAACACTTACAGAAACAGGGTCATGAAGTGATGATCTTAACATATGCCCAAGCACTTGAGACCTTACAAAAATTCAATCCAGTAGATATATTCGGAATCGAAGTAGAATATAGAAAAGGAAAGATGTCAATTCTAAAGAGCCTATATATGAATAATAAACGACTAGTAAAGAAAATAATGAAGTTCCCCAAATTAAAAGCAAGAATAGATAGGTTTAATCCTGACATATGTATTTCTGACATGGAACCTATAGTCCCGATAATTTCATTCTGGTATAAACTACCATTAATCAGTATAGACAATCAACATGAATTAATATATAGAAAACAGAAAGTACCCTTTAAATATAAAATACCATATCTAATTGCCAAAACAGCAATCAAGCGTTGTATCGCAAGAGCAAATTCATTTATTATACTCTCGTTTACAAACCATAAATCAAATAAAAAGAACGTCCACTTTGTAAATCCAATAATAAGAAATGAAGTCTTAAAGCTCAAACCTAAAGAAGAAAATTTTGTATTAGTTTATCTCTCTAAGCCAGATTCAAAGTTGATAGAACTCTTAAAGAAAAGAAAGGAGAAGTATAGAGTCTATGGCCAACAAGATTCAGGCAAAGAGGGAAATATAAAATATAAGAAAAAAGGACCAGGGTTTTTGAGGGATGTACAAAATTGTAGAGCTATTGTGGCAACAGCAGGGTTTAGTTTGATTTCAGAAGCCCTATATCTCAAAAAGCCATATTTTGCAATACCGATCAAGGGCCAATTTGAGCAATACCTAAATGGCGTATATATAGAGGAATCAGGATTCGGAATATTCTCCGAGGATCCAAAAGAAAGTGACCTCGATAGTTTTTATAGAAAAGTAACAAATATAAAAAAGAAAATGGAGAATATTTCATTGAATCCCAACAAGGCCACACAAAAGTTAGATTTTATCATAAAAGGCCTCTCATGAGTATCTCCGGTGAGTTTGTGCTACTTCTAAGTTAAGTATGAAAGATAGGCGTTTTCTGGTTTATGCCTAGTTGGTATGACATGCGCGACAGAAAACGCAAAAATATTTTTTATTTCCAAAAAAATATCCCAGTGCTTCGATGTTTATTTATAAACAGCGGAGATACTGTCTCATAAAACAAACTTTAAATACTCAAGAAGCTTTTAAGATATATGAAAAGAGCCGTGATAGCTATAATTATATCTTTAGTTTTCCTAATTATACCAGTATTTTCAGCAGACACAGTGACTCAAGAGATAAGTGTAAAGGAGGGGTGGAACTTAGTAAATGGTCTCAGCAACGTTGAACAGATATCTGGAGGAGACATATCCTCAGATAATATTAAAGCAATCTATATAGTATTACAACCAGATCAAGAATATGTAAGATTATACCCTGAACGTGAAACCTCTAAGCTAGAGAGAATATCCCAATCATATTATACAAAAACCCCTCAATGGGTATATACAGATAAAGCAGGTGTCTTAGAGTTCCAAAGACAAATAACAACATTAAAACAATCCCTAATGGAGAATCAGATATATACAGGGTGGAATATTATGACAATAAAAGAAGAGTTTAAGGGACTTACCCTCTATCAATTAAAAGGAACCTGTAGCATGAAAGACCTTTTTGCCTTTGATACTGAATTGCAGGACTGGTCAAAGGAATTATTCTCAGACAATTATATTAATGATACTTTAGACGACAAACATATGAATCAAGCAATAGCAATGAGAGTAGAAGAACCATGTACAATGTTCGCTTCAGAAGAACAATACCAAAATATATTAGAGGGACGGTTCTAATAAATGGAAGAAAGACTAGCATTTTTACAAAGATTAAGGCATGGAAATTGGAGGAGCAAAATAACAATGCGACCCATTCCTTCACAACCAATGCCAAAAGGAATGAAAGGGGAAGAGCCTGTAATAGAGCCACGAAGAAGAAGTTGGTTTAATCTCAAGGATGTCTTCTACCTAATAATAATCGCTATATTACTATATCTATTATTCACAGGAGCATTCTGTCCAACAGACATAATACCTGTAGACACAAGCATACCATATCCACCAGCATTACCATATCCACTCTAATCTAAAAATAATGAAAAAGCTTACATCTAAACAAATAAGAAAATTCCAAGAAAGGGTAATAACTTGGTATACGAAAAATCAGGTATCTCTTCCCTGGAGGCAAACAACAGATCCTTATAAGATATTAATCTCAGAAGTTATGCTCCAGCAAACTCAGGTAGAGCGAGTGAGGAATTATTATGCAAGATGGTTACAAAAATATCCAACCATTACATCATTAGCAAAATCAGATAAAAGAGAACTCTTGCAATTATGGTCAGGATTAGGATATAACTCTCGAGTGCTTAGGTTACAAAAATTAGCTCAACAAATAACAGAAGATAAAAAGTATAAAGGTAAACTTCCAAAAGGCAGGGAAGCACTATTAGAGCTTCCAGGAATAGGACCATATATCTCAGCTGCAGTAATGGCCTTCGCACATAACCAACTTTCTCCCGTCGTAGATACAAATATTAGAAGGATCCTAATCGATGAATTTAACCTTCCACATGAAACAAAAGAAAAAGATTTAGAAGAACTAGCATTAATGGTAACTCCAGAAGGGAAAGCAAGGGAATGGAATAATGCCCTGATGGATTACGGAAGACTACATAAAACCGCAAGAAAGACAAAAATCTCACCAATCACAAAGCAATCTAAATTTGAGGGTTCAACAAGACAAGTCAGAAGCAATATCGTTAAATCTCTATTAGAAAAGGAACCACAAATAAAAGAGTTATTAAAGAAGAAATTTCCTCATCCAGAATTTGATAAAATAGTTGATAAAATGTTAAAAGAAGAAATAATAACAATCTCTATGGAACAAATAAAATTAGCAAATTAAGTATCGAGAGAAACTGGAATATAATTCTCCACTACATCATCAACACTTTTGTATGGTGATCCAATTACCCCAAGAACTCTTTGAGCAGTTCCATTACTAGGCAAGGAAGCCCCTTGAAAGTACAATGAAATGGAAGAATAACTAAGGTCAGAACGTCTAGCAATCTCTGCTTGACTTAAATAATCAGGAGTAACATCATGGAGATAAGTGCTAAAAATAGTATTTCTTTCTTGAGTAGATCTTCTATCTTTGTCAGCTTGATTTCGTTCATTTTTATCTAAATATCCTATTTGTGTCGCTAAATTATCTTCATACTCTCGGCGAGTCATTCCTTTTCTTAATAGAAATTCCTCCCTCCATTGACTATAATTTTTATATCCTCTTCTTTTAAGAAGTCCATTTCGATGTTCGGTAGTTTGAGGTATTTTTTCAGTTTTGTTTGCAGCTGGAGTATATTTAGATACAGTATGCGGCCCAATACCAAGTTCTTTAGCAATTGCCTTCTTGGTATATTGTCCAGAATAATGTAGATGAAGTATCTTTTCTTGCAGCTCATCTGATAATGTAGTTGGCATGATAAAAGAATAAAAAATCGATTTAAAAAGGAATCGGTGAAGACTAACCCAAGCATTTATAAATACAAAATACGCAATTAATTCATACCAATGAAGGTCTTATAGTATTAAGATCCAGAGGACAAAACGTCTTCTAATGGTAAATTAAACCACAAACAAACAAACAATGAAAGCACTATACGAAACTGTTGAAAAAGCAAGCAAAACGGGAAAGATCGATAAGGGTATCAATGAAGTTACTAAAGCTGTAGAGAGAAATGTCGCTAAAGCTGTAGTATACGCCTCAGATGTTACTCCTAAAGAACTAACTCAACACCTGCCTATTCTTTGTAAAGAAAAGGATATTCCATGTGTTGCAGTAGATTCTCGAGAAAATTTAGGAATCGTAGCCGGTATTAAACGACCAACAGCTGCAATTGCTATCCTCGAAGCAGGGGAAGCAAACCTAAAATTACTTAAATAATTTTTCAAATTTTATATTGATAAGAGAATATGGCAAAGAAAGAAAAACCAACACAACAAAAGAAATCAGGCGCAAGTAAGGGAAGCGAGAAGCTGACTGAAGAAGGCGCAGTACCTGCAATTGTAGAAGCAACGCTTGGACGAGCAGGAACACGAGGAGAGATCACACAAGTAAAATGTAGAATTCTACAAGGTAAAAATAAAGGAAAATCAATGCGTAGAAACGTACGAGGACCAATAAAACCAAGAGACGTATTAATGTTACGAGAAACTGAAATTGAAGCACGACGAGCTGGTAAAAAAATAAAACGAGGTAGCCAAAGTTAAGATGCCAGTCTGTACATTTTGTAAACACGCTTATGAATTCCCTCGAGGATTAACCTACGTATTAAAAGATGGAACTGTAAAATTTTTCTGTACTTCTAAATGCCAGAAAAATGCATTAATGGGAAGAGACAACAAGAAAGTTAAGTGGGTAAGGAAAACTGATTTAGTTAAAGATCAAAAGGCTAAAAAGGCAGTTGAAAGACAAGTTCGAATGGACGCTAAAAAAGTTGAAGCTGATGTTAAAGCAGCAAGAAAAACTAAAAAGAAATAATTTTAGTACTATTTGATATACATGTAATATTCTATAAATACCACATTTTATGTAAAACAAACCTCTAAAAACCCTATTTTCTCATTCTTAGTATGGAAGAAAGAAAGCCCTATAGCCAATATTTGAAAGATAAATTCCCTGCAAAGGAAGAATTCATAGAGAGAATGACTACACTTCTAGGCAAGAAAGCTGCAGAAGAGTTCTTTGAAATCTCATATACAAAATGCCCCACTTCTATCAGATGTAATACACTAAAAATCCAGCCCGAAGAATTAAGAGAAAGGCTAGAAGGATATGGATGGAAAGTCATCCAACCTTTTGAAAAATATCCTCAAATTATGACCCTAGAAAATCTAAAACCCGGAGAAGTCGGAAACAGCAGAGAACACCTATTAGGCTACTTTTATGTTCAAGAGATCTCTTCCATGCTACCGATGTTAGTACTAGAACCTCAACCCGGAGAAAAATTATTAGATCTATGTGCTTCACCAGGAAGCAAAACAACACAAGCAGCTGCATTAATGGAAAACACTGGCCTCATTATGGCAAATGAATTAAGCATGGGAAGAGTAGGAATCTTAATGACAAATCTCGAGAGATGTGGAGTCACAAACACAATTGTAACACGGAAAGAAGGAACAGCTCTTTGTAATGCATTAGCAAAAAAGACTAAAATTGAATTTGATAAAATATTAGTTGACGCACCCTGTAGTGGAGAAGGCACATTACGAAAAAGTCCAAAAACATTTTTGATGTGGAATAAAAACATGATTAGAAAAATAGCTTCAGTACAAAGACAATTGGCTGTGGCGGCATTAGACATTTTAAAAGTTGGCGGAGAGATGATTTATTCAACTTGTACCCTAGCTCCAGAAGAGAACGAATTAATCATTAATTATCTTATTGAAAACTTTGATATTGAAATCCAAAAAATAGAATTACCATTGGTATACCATGACGGAATAACAAATTGGGAAGGACAGGATTTATCCCAGGAATGTTCAAAATGTTTAAGACTCTATCCGCAAGATAATAACACCGACGGATTTTTTGTAACTAAAATTAAAAAACTCTCTAACGAGAACAAACTAAAAAAATGAGAATCGAACCATTAACAAAAGCAAAGAAGAAAAAGATTATTGAGCCAATCGAAGAATTAGGATTAACCAAAATCCCAGAACTATTATTAAAGTCAGGAAAAGAAAAAATAAGAGCATTCAGTGGAGACTTGACAAAAGAAGAAATTTATGATATATATCATGCTTTACCAATTGAAGGAATAGGCCTATACATAGCAAAAGAAATAGTCTCACCAAGGACGGGCGTACGAGAAGTAAGACTAAGTCTCGATGGTGCAATTCACTACAAAGATCAAATCACCCACAATATTATAGTTCTCACAGAAGAGCAAGAAGTAGAATGGTTCCTTGGTAAAAACATAGAATTGAATGAAGAACAGCAAAAGAAATATCCATATTCAAACAAATTCGTAGTTATAAAATCAGCAGACGAAAAAGATATTATAGGAACAGGAAAAATAGATAGCGACATTTTAATATTACACAATTATCTAGCAAAAGAGAGAAGACGAAAACAACAACTAGCATAAACAATATACCATGGAAAAAGAAGAATTAGATAACTACAAAAAAGCAGGAAAGATAATATCAGAAGCTCGAAGCTTCGCAAAAGAATATGTAAAGTCAGGAATGAAAATACTTGACATCGCAAATGCAGTCGAAGATAAGATAAGAGAACTCGGAGCAGAACCAGCATTCCCAGTAAATACAGATTACGGAGGAATTGCTGCTCACAAAACACCATTACCTGGTACCGAAGAAGTAGCTCAAGGATTATTTAAAGTTGATCTAGGAGCACAGGTTAACGGCTACATCGCTGACACAGCTGTAACAATGGACTTAACAGAAAACAATGAGTATAAAGAACAATTAGACCTGAACCAAGAATTATTAAAAGTTGGAAAAGAAACAATCACAGCAGAAGTGCAAGTCGGTCAAATCGGAACAAATATCTATAAGTCTTTAGAAGAATACAACGAAAAAAATAACACGAAGTATACAATCATATCTGGATTAACAGGACATGGTTTAGATAAAGATACAATCCATACATCCCCAAATATCCCCAACTATCCAAATACAAGC
>JBNMFJ010000023.1:0-11193 GCA_051269935.1 Patescibacteria group bacterium
TCCACCATTACATCCAATATCTTAGAAACGATCCATTCCTAAAACAAACATAGAGGCAATCCTATTCATTAAAAAACGAGAAGCCCAAGTCGTATTAATAACAATGATCCTTAGTATACTCATGATGTTCTTCCTAGCCGGAACATTTGGCTTCGTCAGACTTCTCGGAATCGCCCACATCCTCTGGATACCAATGGTCATATTCCTCTACAAAAGTCTCCAGAAAATTCCCGTAGAAACATATTACGGAAAATGGATAAGACTAGTAATCGGAGTTGTAACAATCTCACTAATCTTCGAGACAATTGACCTAATCCGTTACTTCATTGGAAGTTAAACAACCCAACAATCAAGTTTAAATACACTAATTTTATATTATAAAGTATGCCCACATCGCATAGCGGTTATTGCAGCGGATTGCTAATCCGCGCCCTTTTGGGCTGGCAGGTTCGATTCCTGCTGTGGGCGTAAATACTTGGAGTAATCTATGAGTACCCTTCTTACCATAATTAACTCTAAGTAAACATCGAAACGTACTCCTCAAAAATAATCACACAACCTATATAAAGAACATAAAGCAATAAATATTAATCAACTTCGGTTGATGTATTTAACTTCGGTTAAATGCGAACCTTAATGACTTCGGTCATTTTTGTTCAATCGGGATAAGAACGCTTCGGTTTTCTTATCCCACTTAAATTCTCAAAAAACATATAATCTCCCAATATAGACGTAAGTAAACACTAAAAACGTACTCCTCAAAAATAATCACACAACCTATATAAAGAACATAAAGCAATAAATATTAATCAACTTCGGTTGATGTATTTAACTTCGGTTAAATGCGAACCTTTTAACTTCGGTTAAATTGTTCACTTGAAAACTTCGGTTTTCACGAACCCTAATGACTTCGGTTATTTTTGTTCACTCGGGATAAGAAAGATTCGTTTTTCTTATCCCATTATATTCTCAAAATATATATAATTTTATTCACATACATCAATCCCTTTATACAATATAGACGTAAGTAAACACTAAAAACGTACCCCTTAAAAATAATCACACAACGTATATAAACGCAATAAATCAATGTATATTATTCAACTTCGGTTGATGTTGTTTAACTTCGGTTAAACTCGAATCTTTTAACTTCGGTTAAATTATTCACTTGAAAACTTCGGTTTTCACGAACCCTAATAACCTCGGTTATTTTTGTTCACTCGGGATAGGAAAGATTCGTTTTTCCTATCCCATTATATTCTCCAAAATTAAAAAAGATAATTTCTAGATTACTATTCATAACTCCCTTGAGTCTATCGCCCAATGTAATAGTGCCTGCCTCTGCCTCGGACGACATTCAAGCGCACCAACAGGACAAGCCTTAACCAACTGAGCAATATGCCTATTCATAGCTCTAAACCTCTTAATCTGCCGGATATCATCTTCACACCTACGCCCCATATAATATCTACAATACCACTGAAACCATCCGCGAGGATCATCCGAATGAATCCATCCTTTACTCACCCAATAACTCAAAGACTTCGATGCATCAACTTTAAAAAAATTTAAAAAAATATTCTTCACAAAAGAAACCTTAGCAGAAATAAACCACGAGTCAGGAAACTCCCCCCGACAATCATTCAAATACTTACCACCAAAAACCCCAAGATCAAGCATCTCCTTAGGAGTCAAGCCAGGCGTAAAATCATCAGAAAAGTTCTCACCGACAGGCTCCGTACAATAATAAATATATCCATCCTGAAATGAATCCCTAACAACAACCTTACGACCAACCATACTAAAAAATAGTTACAGTACTATTTAAATTTCTACAATATAATCAGCTTACTAGTATGCCCATGATGACCCGGCCCACATATGACAGAACATCCAAACTTATATTCTTTAAAACATAAAAATACCTATCATTAATTTAAAAGATAATTTCTACGCCATTTTTTAAAATTAACGGCAAAAAGACCAAACTAATGGGTTTATAAAAAGAAATGGGCAGGAAAGTTATGGAAGGAAAGATAATACTAATTAGTGGCCCATCTGGTGTCGGGAAAAACACATTAATAGATGCCTACAAGAAAGAATACGGCACTCAAATTACCCAACTAGTATCAGCAACTACTCGAGAACCCAGAAGAAATAATGGAGTAATGGAGCAAGACGGAGTAGAGTATCATTTTAAAGATCAAGCATATTTCGACCGAACATCTTTTCTTGAAAAAAATGAAGTATTCCCTGGAAAATGGTATGGCACTCCACTTAGAGGCGTAATTACAGAAATTAGCAATGGACATTATATGTTAAAAGATCTAGATATAGAAGGAGCAATGCTTGCTAAAAAGGGGCTCGAAGGAAGAGGCCTAGGCGATTCAGTATACCAAATAGGAATACTACCTGAGAATCTACAAGTACTAAAGGATCGAATGCGAGAAAGAGATCAAGGCATAGATCAAGCAAGAATAGAACGGGCTCAACTTGAAATTGATTTGATTAGAGACAATGTGGAAGGATCCTACATTGTCATCAATAGAGATCTTAAAACAGCTCATTTAGATTTTCAGAAAATCGCAAATTCAATTTACCAATTCGAAGAAAGGCAGTAAAAAGCTTTTTAAGGGTAAATTATGTTTAACAACCATCATCTAAGCTCCTAGGAGTTGTTGTATATCAGGAACAGCGTATTAGATGAACATTGGCTTCGTAGCTTCCCACGGGATGACCTGCTTTGCAGGCCTCAGCCCAACGGCTTCACTACACTCCAAACAATGGCTTCGTAGCTCAGCCTGGTCAGAGCACTAGACTCTTAATCTAGGTGTCGGGGGTTCAAATCCCCCCGAGGCCATAAATAATCTTTAGATTATTCAATGCCCTGAGGCATTTGAACGCATGTTGATATTCCAGGTCACATGAATAGTCGAGGTTCTAATCCTTTACTTGTGCCATTCTTCGGTACCCCGAGGCCATTTTGTATAAATCTTCACTTACTGTGGGGATTTGTTTCTTACATCCTCTAATTCGGCTTAGATATTAATTACCCGAAAATTGATTATAACCTGTTATCTGATACTGAACGAACGGGTTTCCCCACACTCCATTAATCTTCCCAAAGCCAGTAATTATTTTTCCTATTATAAAAATCATTGGATAAATAAACAATGCAAATGCTATAAAATACAATGTTCCAATTAGCATAGATGCGTAAGGGTCTTCCTCATCTTTTATTTTTTGCTTACCTTCATTTAATATCATTGCACCAGTTGGTATAGTATTACCGATTAGAGACTTCGTCACTTCGTCTGTTGAATTTTCGATTGATTTTGGGACTTTCAATATCTCATTTGCAGGTTCCGAACCCAAAAAGAATAGAGCAGAAAAAAATAACAAACCCAATAGAGTTAAGGTTACTGTAATCCCAGTCTTACTAATCTCAATTCCAAATATTCCCATTAGCCAGGGTACAGGTGAATAGGATTAAATACATTTATGTTCTCAAGTATACATTAGTAAACGTCAAAATCTGAGAATTTCAACCCTCATTCTACTTAATAATCTACTCCTTCTCTAAAAAAGTCATCATCACCTCTAAAATTTAAAAATAAAAAAAAATAAAAAAAAAGTATTTACTAAGCTACAAGTTTACGAATTGCTGCGATATGGGTTGCTACATCAGAACCCTTCTTAGTCAAATTGATAATCTTAATTCGACCTTTCTTCTCAAACGCAACAAGTCCTAACTCTTCCAATGTCTGCAAAATTTTCACAGCATGGGAATAAGTACAGTCAACTTCTTTAGCTAGCTGAGAGCCATACTTTGGTCTTGATACTCTGTTAAGAGCTATCAACATCATTGCTGGCTTTCTTCTAAAAAACAAATCAAAATTTTGGTCTTCCATGTTTAACATATATGTTTTAATCTATATTTTAGAACGATTAGTTCCTTTTAAGCCTTTCCGAGTAAATTCGTCCACGTCGGGTAGATACAAAACTCTCAAGGAACAACAGCAAACTCTAGAGTAATACCAGAAAATACATAAACCTCCCTTACCACCTTATAAACTCAGACCCATAGACTCATACAATTGCAAGTATCCCTTCAGCGCGAAAGCGAACGACAGTGAGGCCGTGTCATTGACAAAGTCAAGAAGGCAAAGAATATATTGAATCAGATTCAGCTCAAACCTAACTCCTCATAAAGATTCAAGTATCCCTTAGTAAATAGCTCAGGTTCCGCAGCAACCACAGACAAAGAACTCTCCCCAGAATCAAAAGAAGCCAAAACCACTCCCCGAGAATCATCAGATGATAAAGCACGAATAATAACATTAGAAGACGAATAAAAAATTACATCAACATTATTCGATGATCCCTCAAAACTCTCAATACCAGTATCAACCTCTGAATAAAAAGCCTGATCCCCAATCACAAAACCCAAGACAGCAGGAGATCCAGTCAAGGGATTAGCATGCAATTGCCAAGCTCCCAATTCATTTAAAATATAAGAAATAAATTCCGGAGTAATCACAGGAGCTATCTCTCCAGATGAAGGCAAAGATCCTGACCCCGATCCAACAACAGCACCAGTCACCCGAGGAATAGAGGAACCACTCCCACCACCCAATACAAGAGGATTATCCATAGGAACCTTAACATTCCCACCCGTCGACAAACCCGCATACAAAAATGCAGCAAGCCCTAAAAATAACATTATAGCCATAGCCTTCAAAACAATACCCTTCCCTTTTGCCTTCGAAACTAAAATTGAAATATATTCTAATTTATACCCCTTCCCCATCATCTCTCGAACAATATCTGGTTCACTCTTTCCTGCAGAAAACGAATTTCGAATCCGCCTCACCAGCTCTTTTTCATCCATACAAAGAAAAGAAAAAAAATAGTATTAAATGTTTCCCCTATAAATCAAATAATATTCTCCGAGTATCTCCGCTGAGTTTGTGCTACTTCTAAGTTAAGTATGAAAGATAGGCGTTTTCTGGTTTATGCCTAGTTGGTATGACATGTGCAGCAGAAAACGCAAAAATATTTTTTCTTTCCCAAAAAATATCCCAGTGCTCCGATGTTTATGTATAAACAGCGGAGATACTGACTCCACAACAATATTTATATATAAGATTAAATTAATCCTTATAATGAGACAGGGCATAAAGAGCACTCTAGCAGCAATAATTTCTGCATCAACAATCTACACAATTCAAAGTAAAAAACTTCCATTTAAGCAAATACAAAACTCAGAAAAACAAGGAAACGAAACACATAACAGCTATGCCTATAAAAATTACCTCCGTCAAAATTCAGACCAACTCGCTTTAAAGTAATCAAAATCTTGCGAAAAATATACCAACACAAATCTTTAAAACATCTTTACCCCACATAAAATTATGATAGACATTAAACTAATCCGAGAGAACCCAGAAATCGTAATTGAAAATATAAAAAAGAAATTCCAAGACGACAAAATTGAGTTGCTCGAAGTAGTAAAAGAAATGGATGAAGAATGGAGAAAAGAAAAATTTAATCTAGATACACTAAAAGGCAATCGAAACAAAGCTTCAGAAAAAATTAACCAATTAATGAAAGCAAAGAAAAAAGACGAAGCCCAGAAAACAATCAAAGAAGCAAAACAAATCGGAAATGATATCGAAACCGCCGAAGAAAAAATAAGAGTAAAAGAATCAGAAATAGAAGAAATAATGCTCAAGATCCCAAACATCATGCATGAATCAGTTCCCTCAGGAAAAGATGAATCAGAAAATGTAGAAAAAGAAATCATTGGAGAGCCAAAAGTCCCAAAATACGAAATACAAAACCACGCAGAATTAGCAGAAAAACTTGGCGGTCTAGACCTAAACAGCGCACGAAAAACATCAGGCCAAGGATTCTATTACCTAAAAGGAGACTTAGCAAGATTACACTCAGCACTACTAACATATGCAAAAGACTTTATGATAGACAAAGGATTCGAATACTGCATTCCACCATTCCTCATCCGAAGCGAAGTCGTAACCGGAGTAATGAGCTTCACCGAAATGGATGAAATGATGTACAAAATCGAAGACGAAGACCTCTACCTCATCGGAACCTCAGAACACTCAATGATCGGAATGGTAAAAGACACCACATTCAAAAAAGGAGAAATCCCACAAACATATACAGCGTATTCCCCATGCTTTAGAAAAGAAAAAGGAGCACACGGAATCGAGGAAAAAGGATTATACCGAGTACACCAATTCGAAAAACAAGAAATGATTGTAATCTGTGAACCAGAAGACTCATACGAATGGTACAAGAAAATGTCAGACTACACAGTAGAATTCTTCAAGTCCCTAGACATCCCAATCAGAAGATTAGAATGCTGCACAGGAGACCTAGCAGACCTAAAAGCAAAGTCAGAAGACATCGAAGCCTGGAGCCCAAGACAAAAGAAGTACTTCGAAGTAGGAAGTTGTTCAAACCTAACAGACGCACAATCAAGAAGACTCGGAATCAAGATAAACGGCAAAGACGGAAACTATTACGCTCATACACTCAACAATACCGTAATAGCATCACCACGAGCCCTCATAGCCCTCATGGAGAACAACCAACAAAAAGACGGCTCAATACTAATCCCAAAAGCAGTTCAAGCCTACATGGGTGGATTACAAAAAATAGAAATCAAGAAATAAATACCCTTTCTCTCTAGTTACAAAACCTTTAAATAAGCTATTTTTCCCTAAATACTCATGGAAGATGTACAACACCAACAAATGGGATATGACCGAACAGCAACAATGTTCGCCCCAGACGGACACATCCTCCAAGTAGAATACGCAGAAAAAACAATCAGACTGGGCGGAAGCTCAATCGGAATGGTCTGCAAAGACGGCGTACTCATTATTTCTGACAGAAGACAAAAAGACAAACTAGTAGTAGAACAATCAGCAAACAAAATTGCAGAAATTGACGATCACATCATCGCAGTATCAGCAGGAATTAACTCTGACGCTCGAGTCCTCGTAGACAAAGCGCGAATGATCGCACAACAACACCAAGTAACCTATGACTCACCAGCATCAACTGAATCAATCGTAAAAGAAATCGCAGACATCAAACAACAATTCACACACTACGGCGGAGCACGGCCATTCGGAGTATCAATGATGTTCGCAGGAGTAAACGGCAAACCATCCCTCTACACAACAGACGTAACAGGAAACTACCTCCAATTCTTCGCAAACGCAATCGGAGAAAACGACAACAAAATCCGAGAAATCCTACGAGAGAAATATCACAAAGAAATAACAGTAAAAGAAGCAACAAAACTAGCATTAAAAATATATCAAGAATTACAAAAAGACGAATATAACGTCACCCGATTCGATGCAGTAACATTAAACAAAGAAGACGGAATAACAAGACTAAGCGGGAAAGATTTAGAATAAATTATAAAAGTAAATTCCACAATCATTCTTCTAAATTACAACAAACTTAATAAACAAACTATTCATATATATATTATAATGGCAGAAACAACAGCACGAACAAAAAAAGAAGGAAAGCATTACGAAATCTTAGTAGACGAAGAAGAGGCGTTTAAATATAAAAGAGGAGAAGGAAACATAAACTCTGCAGTCCTAACCGACGCCATATTCCATAACTTAAAATCTGGAGAACATGCAAGCACAGCCGACCTCGAAAAAAACTTCGGAACCTCAGACCCAACAGAAGTCGCAGAAAAAATAATCAAAAACGGTGAAATAGTTAGAACAACTGAATCAAAAAATGCACAACAAGATCAAAAATATAAACAAGTAATAGACTTCCTAGTTAGAAATGCAACATCTCCAGAAGGAAGACCATACACCCCAAACAGAATAGAAAAAGCCCTACATGAAGCACATGTAAACGTGAAAAACAAACCAATTGACACACAAGTAACAGAAATAGTAGACCAACTCAGCAAAGTACTACCTATCAAAATAGAAACCAAAACTATTCGTTTAACAATTCCAGCAATACACACAGTAAGAGCATACTCAACAATAAAAGAATTCATAACAAAAGAAGAATGGCAAAACAACGGTGACCTCGTCGCCACATTAAATATACCAAGTGGACTAGTAATGGACTTCTACGACAAAATTAATTCCGACACACAAGGCTCAGTTTTAAGTGAAGAAATTAAGAAATAAATTTATTCTACATTAACAACCTCACATCCAAATAGACATTTAAAAACTCTTCAAATCTTCTTTAAACATGACAGAAATATACGAACCCCAAGAAGACTCCTACTTATTCAAAGAATACCTTGAAGAAATACTCCCACAAGAAGATGAAAATGTCCACTTACTCGACATGGGAACAGGCAGCACAATCCTCGCCCAAACAGGCAAAGAACAAGGAATAGAAAACATCACAACCGCCGACATAAATCCAGACGCAATTAAACTAGCACAAGAAAAAGGCTTCAAAGCAATCCAAACTAATCTTTTCCAAAACATCGAAGATTCCTTTGACATTATCCTCTTCAACGCCCCATACCTCCCACAAGACCCAAACGAACCACAAGATTCCCAAACAATAACAACCGGCGGAAAACAAGGCGACGAAATCCCAACAGAGTTCATAGAGCAAGCTCTAAATCATCTTAACCCAAACGGCAAAATACTCTTACTCATTTCTTCATTAACCCCAATGAAAAACATAAACAAATACAATCCAAAAATAGTGAAAGAAAAACAACTACCATTCTTCGAAAAAATAATTATACTAGAAATTACAGATGAGAAGCGCGAATAGCAACTTCCTCTTCCTGAATCACCTTAGAAACAACCTCTTCAACAATCCCATCATCAACAACTTCAACAGAAATATCACCATTTTTCTCAACCCTCTTAGCAATCTTCTTACGCAATTTTTCATCCTTCATTTCATTAAACTTAACAGTAGAATTATACAACTCCTTAGCAATCAACCAAACTACATTAACACCAGTAACCTCTTTCACAGAATGAAAAGAAGGACTCAAATTAATCTCAATAACAGATGGCTCCTTGGAATTCAAAATATCAACACCAGCAATGTCACAACCAACAGCCTTTGCAGATTTTAAAGCCAATCGCTCAACTTCTTTAGTAATCGTATAACTCTCTCGCTTCCCGCCCGCATGAACATTACTCCTAAACTCCCCATCACCCGCAACACGCAAATAAGAAGCAATAACCTTCTTACCACAAACAATAACACGAATATCACTAGTATTCTCTGTTGCTACAAACTCTTGAATAATGAAGGGCTGCTTAAATGCATCAAGAATATCCAGAATCCCCTTCGCCGTTTTAGCATTCTCAGCAATAAGGACCCCCTTACCATGTGTTCCACTCTGCACTTTTAAAATTAAAGGATATTCAACCACTTCATCAATTAAACGTCTAGCCGTTTTAGCATTTGCCGCATAATAAGTTTTAGGAACATGAACCCCTTCCTTTTTTAATTTCATAGTCGTCAAAAATTTATCATGCCCAATAGCAAACGCCCCACCTTCAATAGGCATATACACACTCCGAGAATAGTGCCGAGTTATAGCACCTTGTAATGCTGCATATTTATGACTCCCTCTAATGTAAAAACAATCATACCCTTCCAGTTCACGACCATCGTATAATACATCCATGCTATCATTAACAATCCTCACATCAAAAAGCTTCAAGTCTAATTCATCAACTACATCAAAGTACTTTTCACATTCTTGCGCAACCAACCGACTAGAAGGCCCCCCTAAACTAATTATCCCTACTTTCATTTGAACAGTCTACCAAAAACCCCTTTTTTAATAAGTTTCTACCAATCAATATCGGATACTGCATCCGACGACGATTACTAACATTAAATTTCACCTTCATACTCTTACCAGCCAACTCAACATCAAGTTTAATAACATCTCGAACAGTAGTCCCATGAGTATTCCGAACTTCCACTTTTTCAATAACTAACAAATCCATCTCCTCAATAATACTCTTAGAGATAGAACATTTCTTAGCACCCGTATCAACTCTTGCCAGATAAGATTTGTCAAGTATTTTAACAGGCTCAACAGGGCCAACAACAATTTTTTTCATCAAATCCAAATCACAAGAATTTTTATACCTAGATTCATCTTCTTCAGAAAATATATCCGAATTATTCATAATATATAACATCAACATTAGCTTAAAAAGCTTATGATAGGGAAATTTTAAAAAAAAGAAGCTCTCTTCAAAAAGAAAAAGAGAAAAAAAAAGAAAAAAGAAGGATTTTACTCCTTCATTTTGTTTGATTTAGTTAACCATTACAGCTGTAGAGTCAGTTGTGGAACCAACATACTTGTCACCTGCATCAGTTGATACTTCGTTAGCTTCGTTAGCTAAGAAAGTAGCACCTTTAGCAGTATCTTCCATTTCGTAACCAGCTACAACAGTAGCAGTGTTACCATCCCAATCGAATGATTGGATAAGGAATTGACCGGGACCAACTGTAGTTGCACCTGTAAAGGCATCACCACAGAAAGAACCACCAAGTAAGCTAGCAGCAACAGAGTTTACACAAGAACCACCTACAACAACGATATCCTTACCGGAGTAAGAACTAGACTCGCTATCCATAAATGTTTTTGTTCCTGAAGAACCTCCTACAACAGCACCTTTAGATGTCAAATAAGCCTCAATAACAACCTCTTCGTCGTGGTAAACCAAGGTAAGAGTTTGTTGATCTGGCCCATTATCAGCTAAAACTTCAGTTGCAAGCTCAGATTCTACATAGGATTGAAATACATCAGAATCCCCTTTTTCATGTGGACCTGAATATGTTTCGTTAACCGAGTAAGAACTTACTTGAGCTTCCTTATCAGTATTTGTTCCTAATGTAACAGTAGCAGCTTTCAAGTAATTTACATTACCATCTTCATCTTCTTCATATACATCAAGTGTAACACTTTGTGTAGCAGCAGTAACAGTAGTTAGAGCAGTTAAGTTAATACCCATTCCATCTTCTGTATAAATCCAATTAGTCAGTAAATCACTAGCAGTTAAAGTAAAGTTTTCAGATGTGAAATTCACTGCAGAAACAGTAAAGTCCAAAGACCCAATACTAAACTCATCACCTATAGCGTCAACAATTTCAGCATCTTTCCAGATACCG
>JBNMFJ010000024.1:0-11136 GCA_051269935.1 Patescibacteria group bacterium
TTTAACCAGACTGAAGGAATTGTTGTTGATGAGAATGCTAATTTTAGGCAGTTATTAGGGTATCTGAAGCAGTTTTTTAGTAAAATGGGTTATGATAAGCTACGTATTAGACCGGCGTATTTCCCGTATACTGAACCATCTTTAGAAATTGATGTATTTCATCCTGTTCATAAAAAATGGTTAGAGCTTGGTGGCGCTGGAATGTTTAGGCCTGAGGTTACCATTCCTATCTTTGGTCGCCATATTCCTGTCTTAGCTTGGGGTCCTGGTTTTGATCGGACAATTATGGAATTTTTTGAGATTACAGATTTGAGAAATATGTATAAAAATGATTTAAATATGCTTCGTAGTATGAAGTATTGGAAGAAATAAGATGACAACAGTAGTATTAATTCATGGTTGGGGAGGCAGTGCTTCTTTTGAAGGGTGGTTTGGTTGGTTACGTAATCTTACATCTGGAAAAGGATGGGAGATAATTGTTCCTGATATGCCTGATACAAATTATCCTCGAATTGAGTCTTGGGTTGGAAAACTTTCAGAGGTTGTTTCAGAGATTACCGATAAGGATATTTATTTTGTAGGCCATAGTATTGGATGTCAGACTATTATGAGATATTTAGAGAAAGGAGATATCCAAGCTAAAGGAATTGTTCTAGTTGCTCCGTTTTATCATTTAATTGATTTTGATTCTCCTGAAGAAAAAGAAATCTCAGGGCCATGGCTGAATACTCCTATTAATGATGATATGGTGAAGAAAAATTCGGGTAATATTTTGGCTATTTTTTCTAATGATGATGATTGTGTTCCCTTAAGTGATTGTATTGAGTTTGAAGAGCGATTACATGCGAAAGTCATTATTAAAGAAAATGAAGGTCATTTTAATGGTACTGAATCAATTAAAGAAATTGAGGAATTTTTAAGATGACAATATTAACATTAAATAGAGCTGAATTTGAGAAGAAGGTTGGTCGAGTTGATGAGAAATTAGAGAAACTGATTACTGATATGGGTACTCCGATTGAGTATGTTACTGACCTTGAGGTTGCTGTTGAGGTATTCCCTAATCGTCCTGATTTGCTTTCATTAGAGAATTTTTCTCGGGCAGTTTTACAATTTAAGGGAAAGGGACGGATTGCTGACTTTAAGATATTAGCTCCGGAGAAAGGATATGAAGTTATTGTTGAGAAAAGTGTTAAGGGTGTTCGTAATCATACTGTTTGTTGTATTATACGTGGATTACAGTTAAATGATTCAAAGATTGCTCAGATTATTGATATGCAGGAGAAACTTCATAATTCGATTGGACGGAAGAGGAAAAAGGTTGCTATTGGAATTTATCCTATGGATAAGATTTCTATGCCTATTACTTTTAAGGCGGTTGATCCTGCGACGGTTACTTTTAAGCCGTTAGAATTTCCAAAGGAGATTACTGCGAAACAGATATTAACTCAACATCCAACTGGTAAAATGTATGCTCATTTATTAGCCGATAAAAATTTGTTCCCGTTCTTTTTTGATGCTGAAGGAAAGGTGTTGTCTTTGCCTCCTATTATTAATTCTGAGGAAACTGGTCGAGTGTCTGTTGATACGAAGGATGTCTTTATAGAATGTAGTGGGGATAATTTGCATTATTTGGATAAGGTGTTGGCGATTATTGTTGCTTCGTTCTCAGAGATGGGTGGAAAGGTATATGGTGTTACGGTTCGAGATAAAAAGACTGGTACAAGGGTTACTCCTGATATGAGTCCTGCTAAGGTTGCCTTTACTACTGAATATATTAATATTTATTTAGGAATGGAATTCTCAGAGAAAGAGATTGGGAAATTGTTGGCTCGAATGGGTATCGGATATGAGAAGAATAAAAAATCTGGAGATTTGCTTGCATTGATTCCTGCATATCGAACTGATATATTACATAAGGTTGATTTAGTTGAAGAAGTTGCTATTGCATATGGTTATGATAATTTTGATGCGATTATTCCTGCGATTTCAACTATTGCTTCAGAACATCCTATGAGTGTTTTAAAGAGGACAATTGGGAAGGTCTTAGATACTGCTGAATTATTACAGGTTTCTTCTTTTCATTTGACTACAAAGAAAAATGTTCGGAAAACATATTTTGAGTTTAATGATTTTATTGAGCTGGAGGATTCCAAAACTGAACGTGATGTGGTTCGGTATGATTTACTAACTAATCTATTGCAGATTTTTAGTGATAGTTCTGATGCTGCATATCCTCAGAAGATTTATGAGTTGGGGCGTGTATTTGGTAATGATGAATCTGAAGAAAGTGAAACAGGCATTCTAGAGACTGAGCGTTTATGTGTTGCAATGGTTGATGCTCAGATTAGCTATACAGATGTTAAACAGATATTTGATTATTTGTGTAGTATGTTGTCTGTTGAGTATAGTATTGTTGCTGATGATCATCCTGCGTATATTGAGGGACGTTGTGGTAAGATTATTGTTGGTGGACGGGATGTTGGATTTATCGGTGAGATAAATCCTCGGGTTCTGTATAACTGGAAGATTAAGGTTCCTGGTGCTGCTTTTGAGATTGATACTGATGCGTTTGTATAAAGTTTAAAAGGTGTTTTTTTGTATTTGTATAATGAATAGATTATATGGAATTATTGTTGAGAATAAAATGGGGAATGATACTAATTATCAGTTGATGATGGCTGAAGCTGCATGTGTGGATGCTCCTTTATCTACGATTATCGCATCCTCTTGGATTATGGATATATCATTGATACTGTCTGGTGGTGGATCTGGTTTAGGGGGAGAGGTCTTTCCTTATTATGTTTTGCCTCTGGCTCATAAAGAATTACGTGATAATAGATCTCCCTTATCATTAAAACAAGGATATATTGAGAAGTATGATTTTGGGTTGAAATTTCATAAAGTTGATATTCCTTCTTATCAAAATGTTAGAGATTTTGTGAAGTCTGAAGATTATACTTGGATTGAATAATTTTATAAATAGTTTATATTATTTGATTAGATGGAAGAATATTATATTTTGGCTGGGAATATTTCTCTGAATAAAACTAATGATCTTCCTGGTTTGACTCTTGGTTCTGGAAGTTCATTGTTAGAGTCCTATAGAAATGTGGTTGCTCGTTTTTCTCGTTCTCAAAAAGTTGCGGAAAGCATTGCGAGGGTTGACATTCCTATGTCATTTCTTCTTAAAAGTTATAGGGCATATTCTCTGGGTTCTCAAATGGCCTCTGCAATGGATTATTTTTCAAATTCTTATTCTATGCGTGGCCCACCGGCTGTTAAGCTTTTTGATGAAAATTTTGATTTTGATACTTTTAATTTAGATGAGGGTTTTATTAGATATATTGATGAATTTTAGAATTAATTAAAGTAAATGTTTTCGCTTCGTTGAGTTGATTGTGTTTCGACATCTTCTAATTTTTTAAGTAAATCGCATATCTCAACTTTGATTGTTTGCCATTTCTCAAATGTTTGTTTAATAAATTTTGCTTCTTCATCTTCGTTGTAAATTGTGTCGAGTCTTATTGAGACAATTTGTGATTTAGAGAATTCTGCGTATAACTTTTTCGCTGTTTCTCTATCTTTCTTTGTAAGGTTCTTAATTGCTGTAAGAATAAATATTGGGGCGGATCCTGGGTTCATTATTGTTTCTAATAATTGTAAGTATCCTCCGAGTTTTTCTGAGATTAGTTTTCGTATTTCTCTTAATAAATAACTTGACTTTTTCTCGAATGCTTTTTCTACATCAAAGTCTTCGCATAGTTTTTCGAAGTCTGGAAGTTCGTATTTTAGCTCTTCGTATTCTTCTTTGATTAGATCTAGTTCTATCATTTCTTCGTCTATGATTATATTGTTTTCAGGATTGATTTGTGTTATTTCTTCTATTTTTGCTTTATCGGTCATGGTAATAGGGTGGATTTTATGTTTATAAGTGTGGTGATTTGGAGAAAATAATATGGAGAGGTGTTTTAGGCAGAGGTGGGTAACTAATATTTATAAACCAATTTTACACATAATTATCAGTTGCCGCGTTATCTTCCCAAAGGATGACCTATTCGGCCGCAGTTGAGTCAACTTTACTCTTCTGTATTCATAATTGCCGCGGTAGCTCAGTTGATAGAGTGCTACATTGGTACGTCTTTGGACCCAAAGATGTAGAGGTCGTGGGTTTGAACCCCACCCGTGGCTTATCCACTGTGAAATTGTTTCATTTGTGGTATATTGTATGGTATAGAAAGGTTTATATTTGGGTTTGAAGATGTATTTTTATGGGATTGTTTTCAAATAGGTTTTATAGTAGCGCGAAAAAGGCTTGGGATTCGGCTGTTGCTGGAGTGAAAGGTGGAACTGATCTTGAAAGTGAGGTTTTAGATTCTTCTGTGAGATATTCTGGGTCTGGTTTGTCAAATAAGAAGTCTCATAAATTTACAAAGGAAGATTCTGGTATTGATTTGGATTTTGCAAGTGATTCAGGTATTGCTTTAGATAGTCCTGATCCGAGTTTGGGTGATCCATATGTTTATGATAACTCGAGGGATAGTTCTGTTGATAATAATGAGGGGAATACTGCCCTGACAGTAGAACCTAAAGATGCTTCTCTTGATGAATATTCATTTGGTTCGGATGAATTTTCTTTTGATTTTGTTGATGTTGAACCTTTGCAGATGAATGATTTGTATAGTCTTGCTCGTGATACATTTGATTCTACGGGGGATAATTTAGAGGAAGATGTTTTGGGCTTTATGAGGGATCACGTTTTTGCTTCTGATGCTCATGTGTATGAAGGAATTTCTGAAACGGTTGATTACTTGAAAAGTTTACGTTCTGCTGATAATGTGAAGGGAGTTGGGACTGCGATTACTGTTTTGAAGCATTTGGATGATTATGTTTCTTCTTCAAGTAAGGAAGTTAATGGAAAGGGGTTTCGTACTTATTTGATGGGTCGTCGTGGAGTTTTAACTAAGGAACGCTTGAGTCAAATGGGTGCGGCGACTAAGACCTTGACTGCTAAATTGAAGGATGATGATTTTAGATCTGGTGTTTCTGAGAATGAGAAGTTTTCTTATAGAGGGTTTGATGTTGAATATGAAGAGTCTTCTGTGGAAGGAAAATATTTGGTGAGTCTTAATGATAAAGAAACTAGGGGGATGAAGACTGGTCTTGGGAATGTTTATTGGGAAAGTATTGACGGTATGTTTGATTCTAATGTTAGTGTTCGTAAGACTCTGAAAAAATCAATGAATTCATGTTTATATAAAGAGCATAAGAAAAAAAATATTAGAAGGATTGATGCATATAGTGGCTATACGAAAAGTTTAGCTGCTTAATTATTATATTCAATTTTACTGTTGTTTAGGGTTGTGATTACTTTTCCTGTACTTTCGAATCCGATGTCCCATAGACTGAGAGTGAATCCTCCTAGCCATTTAAGATATCCGTATGAAACGGTAATTATTCCTTTTGGTGTGTTTAGGTCTGTTGTATCGGAGTTGTAGACTACGAATACTGAGCTAACTAATATAAATGCGAAGAAGACGATGGATATTGTTTTTATGAAGTCAAATTTATGCTGGGTTTTTAGGAATGTGAATATTAAGAATCCTAATGATATTGCGATGATAGCCCAGATTAACATGTTATTATCCGGGGAATGGCTTATAAAAGCTTTTTTATGCTCTAATTTTATTAAAGTTACTGTCACTTGAGTGACAGTAACTTTTTTGTAGGTATGTTTTTATATCTGAATAGCTTGACGTTGTTATGGGGAAAGGTGGTAAAAGGTATAAGATTTATTTGTTTCGGCATGGGATGACGACGTATAATCGGGATCATCGGTTTACGGGATGGAATGATGCTCGGTTGACTGTTGAGGGAAACGCTCATGCTAAGTTGATTGCAAAGAAGATGAAGAATAAAAAATTTGGGGTTGCGATTCATACGAGGCTTAGTCGGTCGAAGGATACGTTGAAGCCTGTTTTGATTGGGCATGATGAGTGTCGGCTTGTTTTGCAGGATGATCGAATGATTGAGAGGAGTTATGGTGAATTGCAAGGGCGTTTGCATTCTTCTGTTATTACTGAAATTGGTCGGGAGAAGTTTGAGTCTTGGCATAGGGGATATGGGGTGAAACATAGACCACCTAAGGGAGAGTGTTTTTTGGATGTTGAAAAGAGGGTAAAATCGTTTATTGTTGACTTGAAGAAATTGATTGGGAAGCATAAAGTTAATGTGGCGATTTCTGCACATGGAAACTCTATTCGGATGTTTCGAAAGATAATGGAGAAGTCTAGTATTGCTGAGATGCAAAAGTGGAATATTGCATATGACCGTGTGTATACTTATTATATTTGATAATTTTAAATACTCAACTTGTTTTTATTATTTAGAGGTTTGATATGAAATATACTTGGAAATTTTGGTCTGCAGTTTTTACGTTAGTTGGTTCTATTATTGGTGCGGGGATTTTAGGATTGCCTTATGTGTTTGGGCAGGCTGGGTTTTTAGTTGGTACTTTTTGGTTGGTGTTTTTGGGTACTGTTGTATTGGTTACTATGCTATATTTAGGTGAGGTTATTTTACGAACTAAGGGTGATCATCAGTTGCCTGGATTGGCTGAAAAATATTTGGGACGAAGTGGAAAGTATGCTATGTTGTTTGCTATGTTTTTTGGAATATATGCGGCACTTCTTGCGTATTTGATTGGAGAAGGTGAAAGTTTGAGTATGTTGTTTCTTGGGCATACTGGGTATGGTCTTTTGTTTGGTATTGGCTTTTGGTTGATTTTAACATTCTTTTTGATGGGAGGGATTTCTCACTTGCGTCGTGTTGAAACTATTGGTGTGGCTGGAATTATTTTGATTGTTATTGTTTTATTTTTTGTGTTCTTGGGAGATATTCAAGTTGAGAATTTACAAGTTGTGAATATGGAATATTTTTTCTTGCCTATAGCGGTAACTCTTTTCGCTTTACTTGGTTTTACTGTTTTGCCTGAAATACAGCGAGAGTTAAAAGGAAGTGAGAAATATTTCTTTTGGGTTATCATTTTAGGACTTTCCCTTTCTGCCTTTTTGTATTTTATTTTTACGTTAACTTTTGTCGGTATGTTGGGTAATTCTGTTGGTGAAATTGCTACCTTGTCGTTTGGTCCGATGTTGATTCTGTTAGGTGTTTTTACTATGTTTACAAGTTATTTTGCTTTCTCGTATGCGCTTCGTTCTATTTGTGTATATGATTTTGGAATGAATGAACGAAATACTTTCTTATGCGTTTCGATTTTTCCATTGTTTTTGTATGTGTTAGTTTCTTTATTTAATATTGCGAGTTTTATTACGGTGATTGGGCTTTCTGGTGTTATTGCTGGTGGGACGTTTGGCGTGTTGAGTGTGTTGATGAATTATAAGAGTAAAAGAATGAAGGGGAGAAAACCTGAATATAGTATTCCCATTCATTGGAGTATTGTTGTTTTACTTTGTGTAATTTATGTCGCGGGTATTATTTTAGGATTAGGGTTTTAGTAATTGTTAAAAAGTATGATGTTCTTGTTATTCTATGAAGAAGGGGTTTGATGCTGGTAAGTATATTGATGCTCAGGTGAATGCTATTAATGAGAGGAATCAGAAATTTGATCGATTGTATTTAGAAGTTGGTGGACATTTGATTAGTGATGGTCATGCGTCTCGGGTTCTGCTGGGATATGATGCCGGATCTAAGATTAAAATTTTAAAAAAGATGCCTGATTTAGAAATGATATATTGTATTAATGCTAAGGATTTGGAATCGAGTCGAAGGTTAACTGTTTTTAGCCGAACGTATCAGCAGCAGGCTTTGAAGAATATTACTGATTTGACTAAGCGTGGGTTAAAGGTCTCTTCTATTGTTATTACGAGGTATAGCGGTGAGATGAAGGCTTTGAGTTTTATTAGATTGTTAGAGAGGAAGGGGTATGTGGTATATATTCATCGAGAGATTCCTGGGTATTCGATTAGCTTAGATATGACTTTGGCGGGGCTCAAGAGGCAACCGTATGTTCATACAACTTCTGACTTGGTTGTTATTACGGGGCCTGCGGGGAATAGCGGAAAGATGGCTGTTGGGATGAGTCAGGTATATCATGAAGTACGAATGAAGAAAAAAACTGGATATGCTAAGTATGAAACGTTTCCGATTTGGAATTTGCCTTTGAGTCATCCTATAAATATTGCTTATGAAGCTGCGACTGCTGATTTGTTGGATGTTAATATGTTTGATCCGTATCACTTGAAAGCGTATGGGAATAAAGCGGTTAATTATAATCGGGATATTGATAATTTTGAGATTTTACAATCGATAGTTAAGGCTATTACTAAAAAGAGATATCCTTTTGGGTATCGATCTCCGACGGATATGGGGATTAATATGGCTAAATCTGGAATTGTAGATGATGCTGTTTGTCGACGTGCTGCTGTGAAGGAAATTGGACGTCGAGAGAAGAGATATTTGAATGAGTTTGTTTCGGGACGAGAGAATATTATGACGATTGCTCGTATTGAGGAATTGGTTCAAAAAGTTAAGAAGTAGGGTGAAGGTTTAAAATATTAGTAATTGAGGAAATAGTATGGAATCTAATTCATTCTTACATAAAGTTTTGAAAGTTAAACGAAAAGAGGTTGAAGCTTCTCGAAAACTTATTTCATTGGAAGAGATGAAAGAGTTAGCTTTGTCTTCTGGTAAGAGTTTTAAATCTTTTTATGATTCATTTTCGAATTTTTCAGTAATTTCTGAGGTTAAGATAAAATCTCCTGCTGAAGGTGTTCTTGATTCTTCAATTGATGTTGTCCGTCTTGCTTTGGATTATGAATCTGGTGGTGCTGATGTTATTTCTGTATTGACTGATAAATATTTTTTCCATGGCGATCTATCTTATTTGAGAGATATCTCTTTGGCGGTTTCTATTCCTGTACTTCGAAAAGACTTTATTATTGACTCATATCAAGTTTATGAGGCTAGAGTGAATGGTGCTGATGCCATTTTACTAATTGTTGCGGCATTGTCAATAGATCAACTTTCTGAATTTATTTGTATTGCGGAAGATTTGGGTATGGGGTGTCTTATTGAAATTCATAATAAATTTGAATTAGATTTATTGAGCCCTATTATTGATAAAGTAAAAGTATTGGGGATCAATAATCGTAATCTTAAGACATTAGGGATTGATTTGCATGTTTTCGAGGAATTGGCTCCATTAGTTCCATCTGAGATAATTCTTGTTGGTGAGAGTGGCATTTCTGGAGTTATAGATTCATTTCGTCTGAGGTCTGCTGGTGCGAATGGTATCTTGGTGGGTTCTTATTTGATGAAGCAGAAAGATAAATCTTCTGCAGTAAGAATTCTAAAGAATAATATATTATTAATGGAATAATTTTGCTCTCTTTTTTTAGCATAACTATTATAAAGTCTGATTTCAGGGTAGAATTATGGTATCAACTTCTGCACAAATGGCGACTGAAGAGAAGGTTATTTGTCCTACTGATTTAAAGTTACAATTTCCTAGAACTTCTGAAATGACTGATTTAGTTCGTGGGTATCGTGAACAAATTGAGAGGATTTTGTCTGGAGATGATAAGCGTTTAATTGTTGTTGCTGGCCCTTGTAGTATTAGTAATACTGAGGATTCTTTAGAATATGCTGAGAGATTAAAGGAACTTGGTGAGAGGATTAGTGATAAGATATTTTTAGTTATGAGGACATACTTTGAAAAGCCAAGGAGTGTCTTGGGTTGGAAGGGTTTGCTTTATGATCCGTTTTTAGATGATTCTTATGATATTGGAAAGGGTTTAGAGATTACTCGTAAGTTATTATTGGAAATCAATAAGATTGGTGTTCCTTGTGGAACTGAATTTTTGAGTAGTCATGTTCCTAAATATATTGGTGATTTGGTTTCTTGGGCTGCTATTGGTGCCCGAACAAGTGAGTCTCAAGGGCATCGTGAGTTTTCTTCAAGGTTATCTATGCCGGTTGGTTTTAAGAATGGAGTTGCAGGAACTGTGAAGGTTGCTATTAATGGTATTTTGTCTGCGAAGAGTAAACATCATTATTTGGGTGTTGCTGAGGATGGAGGCTTTGTTAAGATTAATACAAAGGGTAATTCTTTTACTCATTTGATTCTACGAGGTGGAAATGAACCGAACTATGATGAAGCGTCTGTTGCTGATATTAGACAACAATTGATTGATGTTGGTTTGGATACTCGTCTTATGATTGATTGTAGTCATGGGAATAGTGGGAAGAATTATCGTGAACAGGGAAATGTTTTTGCTGATGTGATTAGGCAGAGAGTTGCTGGTAATACTAATATTATTGGTTTGATGCTTGAGTCTAATTTGTTTGAGGGTTCTCAGGATGTTTCTGGGGATTCTAAGGGTATTAGTATGACGGATGATTGTATTGGTTGGAGTGAGACTGAGACTCTCATAATCAATGCGTATAAGTTGCTTTCTTGATTCTATGGAAATATACTGCGTTGCTTAAGGATTTACGTACCCGCAAAGGGCATGAATAAATACGGAACGAGTACGCTACGTAACTTTGTGCCTTGTCTGACACTCATTTAATAAAGAAAGGTTTTTCTTGAAACTATCCTAGACGCCCTTATATTTTTTTTGTTATATCTTTTTGTTTACATGCGTGTCGATGGCATGTTATGTTAGGTGTTGTTGGTAGATTTCTTCAATGAATCTGTCTGCATCATGTGCGGTGTTTTCGAGTTCTCTAAATGGTGCATATGATTCATGTTTTTGTGGGAGGAAGCTTGTCGTGAGTCCAATTGCAATTGTGGCTGTTCCTAGTCCTATGGATGTATATATTTCTGCTGGTGTTGTGGCATGTGTAAATATGTAGAAGGGGATTACGGCACCTCTTATTATTGTTGTACCGAGTTTGTCCATTGCTTGATTGCGTTCGTGTTTCCTGATGGCTTCTCGGACGTTTCTTTTATTGAGTATGGGGCAATGGTGATATTCTTCTAGTTTGGGGTTGAAGGGTGAAAGGAAGTTGAGGAGTGCTTCTGGAGTATCTTCAAGGGTGGGAGAGAATTTGAGTGGTGTGTGTAATCTGTCCTCATTGCTTATTGCGTAGAATTCATTTAGTTGATCGTAT
>JBNMFJ010000025.1:0-10909 GCA_051269935.1 Patescibacteria group bacterium
GAAAATGTATATAATCTGTAGTGAAAAATAAATAAGGAAAATCTAGCCGAAACAGACAGCATATAAACAAGACAGAAACCCGTTTAAACAGGCAATAAACAGGCATAATATAAACAATAAACAATAAACAATAATAATATCAAAACGTAGGGAAAAAGAGGATAGTAAAGCATGAAGAGGTGCAGAATGTGAGCTTAGAAAGGCTCAAAGAAGGTCAAAAAGATAAGACAAAAATAAAAGCCATAGAAATAGCAATCTAAGGAGAAGAATATATGAAATATTAAGGAATAGCGAGAGTGAAAAGGATAGAAAAAATGAGAAAAAATTACAATTATAAAGATTAATTTTAAATAAATATCCATAAAAGCAAGAAAAAGCCCATAGTATTTTAGTAAATAAAGCTAACAGAATAAAGGCAAATGAACTAAGATGAAATAAATTTTTGTAAAGAGATAAAAATAAAATAAATGGAAAATAAAATAAAATAGAAACTAAAAAGTCCAGAAAAAGTAAACAATAAAACAGGCATTAAAGGAATGATAAACACATAAAAGAAATTCTGTTCTGAGGATAAACATGATCATCCAAAAGAATAATTTTTTGTAAGAGTAATTTATACTAACATTACCTAAGTGCTAAACCGCGAGAACAGGCGAATGTAAATACGAACTAGGTATAAGATAAATAATAACTAATAAGAATAGTGTGGAAATCATCGAGAAAAGACAAAAATAGTCAAAATGGGAAAAAAATAGGTATACCTACCATAATGAGTAAAAAACAACTAAAATGAGGCGAAATACCCCTAGAAGTGCTAAAAGTTCGCATAATATACATTGTGCGAAGTTCTAATGGTATTAAACGAACGAATATTAGACGTTCTAACATAGTTTTTTATATGCGAACGGACACGGAAGCGTAAGAGGTATTTCAGATGATAAAAGAGTGTGTAAACTGTAAGGAAAATAAGAAACATCATGCTAAAGGGTATTGTTATGCATGTTATAAAAAAGTCAATTGGAAGCCTAAGTTAAACACCTGTAAGAGATGCAAAAGAAAGATGGCTATACATGCGAAAGACCTCTGTGCAGGCTGCTATAACTACGTTTTTCACGCTGATAAGAATAAGGCATATAATCACCGAAAAAGTAAGAATGTTGACCTTATAACATACCGAAAAGTTACTCAGAAATGTGTTCTCTGCGATTTCGATAAAATAGTGGACCTACACCACATAGATTCAAACAAAGAAAACAACACAAAAGAGAATCTAATCGGTCTCTGTCCGAACCATCATAGGTTAAGTAATAATTACAAGTTTAGGGGCGAAATCTGGGTAGAACTTCAAAAACTGGGGTTTACCACACCACTAGATCAAAAATTAGACTTCAAATACCATGAATAAAGGTAAAAAAGAGCATACTAACCTTTCTCTATAATATCATTTCTAGTAAAAATAAGGGCCTTAGATATATATATTCTCAAAAAGGCATAAAAAGATACACCCAGAGGACATAGGTCCTTAGAATCTCTAATTTCTTGAAATTAATACATATTCTTAGCAAAATATCCCAAAATCACCAAAAAATCATTAAAAAGCCATAGAAGTTCGCACAATCCACACTATTTCTAATATTTTATTGGAAAAGTGAGAGTTAAAAAAGAGCAAATAACGGGGAAAAGTGAGAACTAAAAATAGATGGTTAAAAATTCAATAAAAAGCAGTGAAAAAGTAAGAGATAGATATAAGGAAAAGCAAATAGTAGCTTAGAAGATCAATTAGGAGAGGGCAAATATCAATAAAAAAAATACAACAAAAATCTAATTCCAGCGACGGTAAAATAGACACTAGAATTGATCGAAAAAGGGAGAGGTATTATAATAGGTATAGGTAATTCGGTATACCGAATAACTAAAAGAAAAAGAGAAGTAAGCCAAAAAAAGGCATAATTTTAAATATGAAGAAGTTCGCACAATATAGAGGTACTAATAGATAAAATAATGGATAGTTTAAAGATAATTAACAAGCAAAATGAATTCTTGAAAAAGGTAGAAATCGAACTAAAGATTTCCAAGTATTCACCATATACTGTCAGAAACTATATGCTTAGTAATAGGCTTCTCTTACGACATAGCGACCAACTTCCCAAAGACGTAACAACCCAACATATCAAACATTATCTAGTAGAAGAACTCAGCGATAACGCCCCAGCTCGAACAAATCTCTTTTTGGCTGGAATAAAATACGCATACCTAAATATAATGGGCACCGACCCAACAGCAAGTATTAGAAGACCAAGTAGAGAACGAAAAATACCCGAAGTACTCTCAAAAACCGAAGTCAAAAAACTCTTGGACGCAATAACCTTCGAAAAATCAAAACTGATGATATCTCTCATGTACGCTTGTGGACTTCGAGTCTCTGAATTAGTAAATATTCAAATAAGCAATCTTAATTTAACCGAAAACATAGGATACATAAGACAATCAAAGGGAAAAAAAGATCGAATGTTTAATATTCCACAAAATCTCAAAGAAACAATAATACAACAAATAGAGCACCAAAAGAAAACCCACCAAAATTTTCTATTTACCGGACCAAAGGGAAAACTCAGTACAAGAAACCTTCAAAAAATTGTCGTCACAGCAGCCGAAAAAGCCGGACTCAAAGAAGGTATCCACTGCCACACATTAAGGCATTCATATGCAACTCATCTTCTCGAGAACGGAGTAGATATTCGAAAGATTCAAGAACTCCTAGGCCATGCAGACCTTTCTACAACTCAGATCTACACTCATATTTCAACCGAGGAACTCAAAAAAGTTGCTTCTCCAATAGATGAACTATAAGAATAAATAACACATAAAGATCTATATAATAATAAAACTCTAAAACTCTAAAACTAGTACTTCTTAAACTTATTAACTAACTCTAATGTATCAGTTTGACCTAAGAATTGAGCTCTGCAACAGTATCTGTCAAGAGCAACCTTATTCATAGCATCACCGTGGGAAGTCCCAGCTTCTACAAGAGCTTTATACTCAGCATATAATTGAGCAATAGGCTTTCCACAACTAAAACATCTAACCGGGATTATCATAATATGAATGACAAAATTGTATTTATAAAGCTAACGTTTATTAGAGTAGTAAAACTTATATACCTATAACTATAGATATAGATATGACTACAATCCAAATATCAGAAACGACAAAGAGAATGCTCATGATTATAAAAGAAAAACAGAAGCAAAGCTACGATAAGGTACTGCAAGAAATACTTCCACAACATATAAACACAAAAAAATCCCTCGCCGGAAAATTCTCGCAATTAAAAAACTGGTCAAAGGAAGACCGAATGGATAGAGCGAATGAATAAATATGCACTTGATTCTTCAGCCTGGATTCAATACTTTACAAAGCCTTCTAAAGAACTCCAAAGTATAATTGAAGAGAGAGACTTAGTCACTTCAATAATTGCAATAGCCGAGATCGCCGACAAATTTAGCCGACAAAATATTGATATAAGCGAAGCCCTAAGTTTCATTAAAGAAAAAGCAAAGATTATAGAACTTACAATAGAAATATCACTACATGCAGCAGAGCTAAAAACAAGGATAAGAAAAAAGAAACCAAAATTCGGATTAGCTGATGCAATCCATTTATCAAGTGCGTATCAGGAAGATGCCGTATTTGTCACAAAAGATGCTGATTTTTCAGATGAAGAGAATGTACTTATTATATACTAGGTAACCATTTGTATATTCTCCTTAAGCGCTCTATACTAATCTCAACCCCACATTTAAATATCAATATTCCTCTATAAATACATGAAAAAAGGTGCTCCGATAATCGAATTAGAAAATATCGCCAAATACTATAAAATGGGTGATAATGTAGTCAAGGCAGTAGACGGTATCTCAATGAAAATTCACGAAAAAGAATTCGTAGCAATAATGGGGCCATCCGGGTCAGGAAAATCAACCTGTATGAATTTAGTAGGCTCCCTAGATACTCCAACCAAAGGAACAATCAAATTAGATGGCAAGAATATATCAGATATGTCTGAATCAGACCTAGCCCAACTCAGAGGAAAAAAAATTGGATTTATCTTCCAGCAATTTAACTTAATCCCTAACTTAACAACAGAAGAAAATATAACCCTACCTATGATATTCCAAGATCAGTCTAAAGAAGAACGAATCGAAAAGGCCCAAGAACTCTTAAAACTAGTAGACCTAGAAAATCGAGGAGATCATTATCCAAATCAATTATCCGGCGGTCAACAACAACGAGTCGCAATTGCCCGAAGTCTCGCAAACGACCCCGAAGTAATATTAGCTGACGAACCAACAGGAAACCTTGACAGTAAAACGGGAGATATGGTAATGAAGTTTTTAGAAAAACTCAATAAACAAGGAAAAACAATAATCATGGTAACCCATGAACCGGAATTAGTAGACAAATATGCAACAATTTCTTATTGGATAAAAGACGGTAAGATAGATAAAACTACAAAAATAAGATAATATGATAACTGACTATATACAGCTCAGCTTCAAAAACCTCAAACACAGAGGAATAAGATCCTGGCTTACACTCTTAGGAATTTGCATCGGAGTAATGGCAGTAGTGGCTCTCATAGGATTAGGAGAAGGCCTACAAACCGCAGTAAATTCTCAATTTGGAATAAGTTCAACTGAAGTAATATCAGTACAAGCAGGCGGCCTCTCCTTCGGAGGACCACCAGGAACAGGAGTAACCACCCCATTAACAATTAAAGACATGCGGGCTCTAGAAGGAATTAATAATATCGATTTAATACTAAGGCGTAACTTAGAAACATCTCAAGTAGAATTCAATAAAAATCTAATAATCACCTCAAGTATATCAATGCCAGATGGAGAAGGCAGAGATTTCGCATATGAACTATTAAATATCGAATTAGTTAAGGGAAAACTGCTCGAAGATGGAGACAGTGGAGAGGTATTAGTTGGTAATAATTTCTATACTGATAAAATGGGATTTGATAGATCAATAGACATAGGCGACAATTTATTAATCCAAGGAGAGAAATTTAAAATCATCGGAATAGCGGAAAAGAAGGGAAGCTTTATTTTTGATAATATTATTTACATGAACCAGGCTAATTTAGATGATCTATATGATTATGGAGATGAAGTAGATGTAATTGGAATCAAGGTAAAAGATGCCGATAAAATGCAAAGAACAAAAGAAGATATTGAAAAAAAATTACGTAAATCAAGAAACGTAAAAGAAGGAGAAGAAGATTTTAGAGTAGAAACACCTCAAGCTGCATTGGAAACAGTAGGAGAAGTCTTACAAGCCGTAACAATATTTGTAGGCCTCATAGCATTAATTTCTGTATTCGTCGGATCAATCGGAATTGTAAATACAATGACAACATCCGTAGTAGAAAGAAAAAAAGAAATAGGAATAATGAAAGCAGTAGGAGCAAAGAATAGCCAAGTATTTATGCAATTTTTTATTGAAGCTGGTATGCTAGGAGCCATGGGAGGAATCTTGGGTATTGTCTTAGGAAATCTAATAAGTATTCTTGGAACAATTGGAATAAATAACTGGATAGGTGCAGAAGTCCCAATAAGCTTTAACCTCTTAGTAAACGCATTAGCATTCCTAGGAAGCTTCACAATCGGAGCAATAGCTGGCGTAACCCCAGCACTCTCAGCAGCAAAACAAGACCCCGTGGAGGCTTTACGAGGATGATAGAACAAAATGAGGTGAATACATGTTAAGCAAAGAAAGTATTAATTATGCATTACGAAATTTGCAAAGCCAAAAAAAACGAAATGCATTAACCATATTCTCAATCATGATTGGAATCACCACACTATTTTTATTTATTTCATTCGGCCTAGGTTTACAAACTTACCTAGATGAAATATTATCAGAATCCTCAGCAAACAAAATTCTCATTCAACCAAAAGGAGTAGGAGCACCAGGCTTAGATACAACATTCAAACTAACCGATAAAGATGTTAAAGCAGTAGAAAGAACTTCAGGTATAACCCAAGCCACAGGCGTTTATTTTAAAGCTGCCGAAATAAAACAAGATGGAAAACTTGCATACGCCTTTATTTCAGGCTATGACCCAGATGTTCCCATTGTCTTAGAAATATCAAATATTGAAATCGAAAACGGGCGAGAACTCAGAAGTGGAGAAAAGGGAAAAGTTGTTCTCGGATATAATTATCTACTCGAAGATAAAATATTTAAGGAAGCATATGATATAGGAGATAAGATTGAGGTAAACGGAATTGATATGCGAATAGTAGGGTTTTATAACGAAATAGGAAACCCTCAAGATGATTCTAATATATATGTAACCCAGGATTACTACGAAGATCTTTTCGCCGATGATTTATCATTCGGAGTAATCGTCGCAGAAAGTGGAAGTATTGACATGCAACCCGTAATTGATAGAGTAGAAAGTAAATTAAGAAATTCTAGAGGAGTAAAGGAAGGAAAAGAAGACTTTCAAGTCCAATCATACGATGAACTACTAGACAGCTTTTTAGGAGCAATAAGTATCGTATACGGCTTCATAATCTTAATAGCACTTATCTCCGTCTTAGTATCTTCAATAAATACAGCAAACACAATGATCACTTCAGTACTAGAAAGATACAAAGAAATCGGTGTCCTCAAAGCAATCGGAGCAAGAAACTCTGATATATTTAATATATTCTTATTCGAGTCTTCAGTCCTAGGTGCCGCCGCCGGAATAATTGGAGTAGGTTTCGGATGGATATTAGACCAAATAGCTACAAACGTACTTACAGATATAGGATACTCATCTCTTGCCCCAGCATCACCATTTTATTTATTCGTAGGATGTATAATATTCTCAACAGTCACCGGAGCAATCTCAGGAATATTCCCAGCAATAAACGCTTCAAAAATAAACACAGTAGATGCGCTACGATATCAATAAAATTAAAGTATTAGTCATAGACATTATTTCTTTTTCCCATACGTACAACGATTATTTTATTCCCGGAAATAATAACATCGATAATAGCCCTATATCCCCCAATACGTAAACGCCACAATTTAGTATCCTGCAATTTCTTCAAATATCGAAACGGATCTGCAGAGATAGAATGAATTTTCCTTAAAATAAGCGTAGCCTCTTTTTTGGGCAATTTTCTAATAAATTTTTCAGCATTACGGTCAAAAATCACAGAAAACATATTATTCTAATGAGATACCCATGTCTTTAGCTAAATCTTCAATGGAAATAACATTCCCCTTTTTAACATTTTCAAGTCCAGCCTCTATCTCAGAGATTTCCCGACTAGATAAGATATCTTCTTGATGACCTTCTAGTAAATTATTCAAAACATCATCATAGGATTGCGCAGACATAATCTTGAGTAACTTAAGTTTTTCTAAAGTGCTTTGATTAATCTGAATAGTAGTTTTTTGCATATTATAGTAAGCTATAGAGCATATATAAATCTTATGGAAATAAATTAATGGTGTAGAGTTTTACCAAGCATCTTTCGTGAATAAAGTAAGCAGCTGATGCACTACGAGATCAATAAAATTATAAATAGCCATCCCTTCTAGCAATCATGAATAATTTACAAAAGTATTATACTCGAACAATCGGTATATTCTTCCTACTAGTTGCAATATCTCTATTTACAGCTCTATATACAAACGGATACACAGCAGAAACATAGCATAAAATATTCACATACTTTTAGGAATTTTAATAATATATTACAGATGGAACAACCAAAAATTCTACAAGCCATTTTGGTTAGTCAATGGAATATTCTTTATCTTCGTAGCCACCTTCGGTATAGCATTCCCAGACTTTGGAGGACTTCATCCATTTAATACCCTCGACACAATCCTTTACGGAACAGTTGGCCTTTCAGGCTTATTCATAGGAATGATGAAAACTAAACAGTAAACAACACTAAACAACGTTCAAACAAACAGCGTCCAAACAAACAGCGTCCAAACATAAACAACCATGCAAACATACGTAGTACTTCTCCTAGGAATAAACGTTAGTGGTAAAAATAAAATAACCATGGACAAGCTAAAGGAAATACTTTCAAAAACAGATATTTAAAAAATCAGGACAGATATTCAAAGTGGAACACAGTTGCAACAACAAGAAACCTCAGCAGAGTAAACAAATTAATTGAACTATAAATTATCACTTCGCTTAGTAAAATGTAATGTATATTGTTTCTTCGCAGCTCTTCTCTTTAACAAATAATCAATACCAACTCCCAAACAACCAAGTAGTAAAATATAACTTAAGCCGATAAGATAAAGTGAAGAAAATTCATCAATTCGTAAATAACCAAGAATTCCAGAAACAACACCAATGCTTTCCAAAATTTGAATAGATCGAATACCGCTATTATTAGCCTTACCATGAGCTGAAGAAATTACTCCAATCGCTGAATCAACATAGTCAAGAGTCATACTCCACATTTTCTTATCATTTTAATTTCCAGGAGTGAAATATGAGCAGAACCGAGAGGTTCGAATCCCAAAAAAATAGCCCTGCCCGGATTCGAACCGGGGTCAGCGGGCCCAGAACCCACCATCCTTGACCACTAGACTACAGGGCTATAGTGTAATACTCTGCAGTCCCGGTTAACCCAAAAGGGCGGCCTAGACTACAGGGTTGTATGGTAATATAATTATTTGTGACCTTAAAAACCTTTATAACACATAATCTCCTTACCTAATCATGCAAAAAGTAAAAGCCCTCTTAGTAAAGAGCAAGATATTTTCAAATACAGTCGAAGCACATACCTTATTTGAGAAATCACGATTTGGAGAAAAGGATAACGACAGAATAGTCTATATGCCTGAAGAAGCGTACTACCTACAACAAACAGGAAAAATGCAAGTCCTCACCTCAACAGATAAAGAAATGTCAACCCAAGAATTATATAAAAAACTAAGCCGAGCAAATAAAAGATTCCCCGTAAGGTCAGCAACATTTAATGACCTCAGAAAAAAAGCCTTTATCCCAAAGTCAGCATTAAAATACGGAGCAGACTTCAGGGTATATCCCAAAGGAAGTAAAATTGAAAAAGCTCATTCAAAATGGATAGCCTACTGTGACACAGAAGAACAAAAAATTACCTGGCATGATTTCGCAGCAAAAAATAGAGTAGCACACTCAACAAAGAAAAACCTTTTAATCTGTATAGTAGATAACGAAAACGATTTATCTTACTATGAAGTGAGTTGGAAGAAAATAATATAAATACTTTTAAGTTCATTCCCAATAAGTATACATATGGAATATGATACACTTGTAATAACAAATAGAGAAGAATTCTATTTACCAACAAAGGATAAATTAGAAAAAGAATTATTTTTATCAGTATATCCAATGCACCAGCAAGAAGGAATAAAAAATGCAAGAATACAGATAATAGATTCTTATGGGAATAGCAGGCTATTGGAGAAAATACAGAGTGGCAAAATAGTACCCTTGTCCCCAACATTTATTGGATATAATCCAGAGATACAAAATAAATATGAAGGCTTAGTTCCAACAATTCATTCTGTAGAAATAGGAACACTTGAATCAGGGGTACAAAAGATAGCCCAAGAAGTACAACAAGCGACACCTCTCCTGAAAGTATATACACAAAGGAATGATCTATTAGATAATGAATCATACACTCCATCCCAAATTAGTCGATTAATAGGTATCTCATCAAGAACAGTGAGTAGATGGGTAGTAGAAGATGAAGAAATAAAAATAAAAAAGTCAAAGGGAGGTCATCTCAGGATAGAGAGAGAAAACCTGCATTCTATACTACATGATTTAGGAATATATGAACAAATAGAAATAAGGCAGCCAATATATACAACTACAGAAGCGGCACAACTATTAGGAGTTTCAGCAAGAACTATAATAGATTTTTGTGAAGGAAAGAATATTCCAGCCGAAGGCAGTTTACATTTTTTTGCAACCCCAGGAAGAAGACACCGAAAGATACCCCATAATAACCTCATAGATTTTTTATCAGAGTATAATATCTATGACATACAAAAATATACCACACACGCATACACGGGTGGACAAATTAAAAAAATGTCAGGAAGGACAGATAAATGGGTAAGGGATAACTTGAAAAGGGGAAAATTGATTGGATTAAGGATTCCTGGATCAGAGCATAGAAGAATTACAGCTGGAACAATATACGTGTAATTAATTAAGCTAGAAAGTTTTCAACAGTCGAAATATTCAAACTAGTAGCACCATGTTTAGGACCAAAGTTTCCAGAAATAATAACAATTAAATCATCATGCTTTAATTTTTGTAACTCAACTAATTCAGTGATCTTATGTTGAAAAGAAGCTGCAGCATCAGCTCTTGGCTTAACAATATCTGCTCGAACACCAAAACTAAATGCAAGTTCTCTCATTGTTCTTTCATCGTAAGTTAAAGCAAAGATAGGTACATTACCTCTAAACGCAGATAAATATCGTGCAGTTCGACCAGTTAATGTATCAGTAAAAATAGCTTTAATTGGTAATTCCATTGTAGCTTCAAGGGCAGATTTTGCCAAGAAGTTTCTTCCTTCACTTGGAAGAGTCTTAATTGCAACATCCTCTAGTGGTGTATTTTGTTTCTCAACTTCTCTAATAATTTTATTCATTATCTGAACAGATTCCAATGGGTACTTACCATACGCAGACTCACCACTAAGCATAACACAATCACTACCATCATACACAGCATTCGCAACATCACTAACTTCAGCTCGAGTAGGTCGCGGATTATCAATCATAGTATGTAACATCTGAGTTGCAGTAATCACAATTTTTCTCTTCTCAATCGCTCGCTTAATTAATCTCTTCTGAATTGGAG
>JBNMFJ010000026.1:0-10852 GCA_051269935.1 Patescibacteria group bacterium
AATTGATATTGAAGGGAATGGACAGTTATATGTATACCGTAAGGGTATTTTTGCTCACATTGATGGTGATATTGTTTTTGATACTCCACCTTTAACTTTTGCTGCATTTGATCAAACAATTGAGGATACATCTGGATTTATACTGGGTGAAAACATTAATTCTTTAGAAAATGATGTGCAAGCATACTTAGATTATTATTTGATATGTAGAGATTGTGAAATATCTATTTCTTATAAAAATATATCAGAAGTGCGTGAGGTAGGTATTGGTAATAGAACTAATCTTGTTTTTTCTATACCTTACCATGATTATATAACTGTATTAACATCTGAACTAGTTTTGAAGAATGGAGATAAATTTACATTTTATTCACATCCTGATGATCGAGGATTTCATAATTTTAAATCTCCGACTGGTCCTATATTTTATTTATTTGGTATTGCAGGGATGCAAGAAAAGACTTTTTCAAGAATACTTAATAGGACTAACATATCTATGATTGTTTATGATTTAACAGATAAAAGGATAATGAATCAGAGTTATATTGACGTTGGTTTATCATCTCCTCCTTCAAAATCATTTTCAGATTATTATGATGGATGGGAAAATGGACATTTCTATGAAGTTTATTTACAAGCTGAGGGGGAAGATTCTGATCTTTTTGAACCTTACACTAAGAAGATGTATTATATTGATGGATTTAGTTTTATGATGAATAATCGATTATTGTATTCTCAATTTTTAGGTCTTTCAAATTCAATGACAAGATATAAGTCGGGGTATATTGCCTCTGATGCTAACTCCATTCCAACTGTTACCTTTTTTCAATCAGCAGCGAATACTTTGTATAATCATTGTACAGGTGAGTATGAAAAGCGTAATGCATCATTACGCTATATTGATTATTTAGATTGTTATCCATTGCATACAACTCCAGGAGACATAACCCTTAATCGAAATGTTCCATACGAAGGAGGATTAAACCCGTTATTCTCTGAAGTGAAAATAAGTATAACTCCCCTTGAAGAATCTCCAGGGATTACAAGGAGAAGACAATTTAACTGTAAAATTGGGCGGTTTGATGGAGTTTGTTATCGTTCTAACTATGGTCTTTATTTTTCTTTTTTGGATGACCGAACTTCTCTTTTCTATGAAATTTATTTGCGTGATGAAGATAATCGTTTTTTGATTAAATATAGAGATGCATCTTCTTTGGGAACTCAAGGTAATCGTTATGACCTTGCTCTTTATGATATTTTAACTCAGATAGATTTGAACCCTATTGTAGATTTTGAGCTTGACTTTACTTATACTGTACCTCAGGATACTGTAAGATCTACTAGACTGGATTTAATTGGAGGTTTTGCTGCGGATCATAGAAATATTACCCTTCCGGTGAACGGAGAATATTCTGCAACCTACAAATTGCCAGAATACTATCCTATAAATAATGAAAATACTACCGTTGTGGTTTACAATTCATCATTTGACATTGTGGCTAGGTTTAATCGTACAAATGATAAAAATGCGGATATAAGACAATTTGATTATCAAAATAAATTTTTACACTATATGAATCCTTTATCATTGGATGATGGATATTATTATATAATAAATAAAGGTTATTCTTACCTCTTTAAAATTCCACATATATATTGGGTTTCTGATGTAACTAATTGGTTTTTCTCAGATAATGATCTTGTTCGATTTTCTGATGTACCTGATGAATTGAATGCTTCATATGTCTTTCATAAATTACCTTTGGTTAAGTATGAAAGTACTCCATATAAAAGTCATCATTATAAATTCCATTATTTTTATGAATTTGTAATAGATCCTGTTGATTGGCATGTTGGTGATTTTACTTCAGAAGAATATTCAGGTTTTTTTGAAGAATATTATAATAATGATATTACAACTATTAAAGATAAATTGGAGCCTACTACCTTTGATCAATATGGTGGTGCTTCAAGAACATATTCAGTGAGAGTTCTTACTTATGATGACTTTTATAAATTTGTTAAAGATGCTCCTAAAAATTGTCAGAATATTGTCTCAGGTGATGATGATTTCTTAAGAGATGTTGTCTGTACTGGTGGTGTTTCTGGAGATCGTTTTAATAGACCAGGCTGGGGAGCTCCCTCCTTCAATTTACGTTGTTCTTGGGCAAATATTGATAAAATGGAAGTATATGAAGTTGCAGCTAAGGAGACTTATCATACTAAGACTTATCAGGATGTCTTATCCTTGCCTGAAGAGATTAAGAATGAGATGAAGGAAGAATTTCTAGATTCTTTGATGGCTCATTATATAGAGCTACTGCCTCCTACTCCAATATTAAATACTTCATATGGAACTATTGAAGATGTTTTATTGGGCAATGAAGAATTTTGTAGTTAGGAGAAGATGGGATTTGAAAAAAATATTAAGATGATGTTATTAGTTTTATTAGTTGTACTTATGCTAATGTTTGGAGTTTATGTGTATTATAATAGTACTGAGGAATTGACAGCTGAATCTAATGAAAAGGATATTGATTTGTCAAATTTACCTGCGCCTGTTGAACAAATTATTAGTATTACTGGAAATGTTATTTTTCCTGGTCAACCCGGGAGTCCTGGAGATCCATCTGTAGTAGATGATGGAAATACTGATGGGGAAGATGCTACTTCTGGTGCTTCTGGAGGAGAGAGTGAGACTTCAGTTCCATTATGTGTGGAGGCTGATTGGGATTCTAGTATTGCTCCTGCTGAATGTCCTTCTAATGGGGAGAAAACTAAGACTTGGACAAAAAAGGTAAATGCTGATTGTGTTGGTGGTGTTGTGAAGCCTTCGACTGAATCAGTATCTTGTCAATATATTCCTCTATGTGAAGAAGATAAACATTGGAGATTTGAATTTGATTTTGAAGTCTGTCCTTCTTCAGAAATGCGGGTAAAAACTTGGCAAAAAATATCTGCATGTGAGGGGGGTTTTGAGAAACAAGCTACTGAGAATGTCCCTTGTGTATATGAAGAGCCTATTTGTACTTCTGTAAATTATGGTGACTGGCGTGAATGTTTGGAAGGTGATTTGAAGCATCGAGATATTCTTAGTAAGAGTTCTAGTGATTGTGTCTTGACTGCTGGACAAGAAAATGGCAAAGTTGGAACTTGTAACTATATTCCTTCTTGTGTTGAGTTTACTAATTGGGTCTTTACATTAAATCCTTCAGAATGTCCATCTTCGGGAAAGCGAACTAAGGTCTGGGAAAAAGTTGGTGAATGTGAAGGAGGTGACCCTAAGCCGCTTGGAGTAGAAGTAGATTGTGTTTATCAAGCTCCTGTTTGTGAATATACTTTTAGTGAATTTGAAGAATGTACTGCTGCTGGTGTGCAGACTAGATCTATTTTGACTATTAGTCCTAATGGTTGTGCACAATCTAGTCCTTTATTAATAGGTGAATGTACTCCTGAACCTGTTTGTGTCGCTGATCAAGTTCAAATTTGTGAAATGGCATTGAATGGTGAAGTTAGTGGATATGCTGATAAATGTGCCTCAGATGGCTCTGGATGGCTTGGAGAGAATGCCTGTGAGGTGGTATGTGACGAAGGATTTAGGAAAGATGGAGAGCGATGTGTCTCAGTGACTGTCGAGTCTGAGGTTGATGAAGAGGATGTTACAGTTTCTACTTCAGGGAGGGTTGAAATTGATGGTTTGGTTATTGAGGGTCTACGTATTACTTTGAATGATTTCTCAGTTAAAAGAAGTGTAGTTGGAGAATTTTTTGAATTTATTATTATTAAGGGAGTTGATATTGGAAATGGAACAAAGAATGTCACTTTTACCAGAAAACATTCTTCTTCTGATGCAGTTTGTATTCTTGATGAGGAAAATATTACGGACTATGATTATTTATTAGAACATTGTGTTAAGGTGAAATGTCCTTCGATTGGAAATCCATATTCTTGTTTTGTATCTGGTAATGAGGTTACTGTTACTGGATTAAAACATTCAGGTGTTGTTGAATCTAATATTAGTTGTGGTGATTTACAATGTAGTGCTGGTGAGAGCTGTTCTTCTTGCTCTGCTGATTGTGGTGTTTGCCCAGATATAAATACTGGTGGGAGTAGCTCTTCGGGTAGGAGTTCTGGTGGAGGATCTTCGACTAGTTCAACTATAGTTACTGTTCCTTCGACTACTGTTGAAGAACCTATTAGTGAAACAGAGCTAAATAGGGATACTACTGCATCACCTCAAACTACTACTACTACTCAACCTGTTTCAGATACTCCTGTTGATTCAGCGAAGTCTTCACGTAATATTATATTTATTGTTATTATGATGATTCTTGTATTTCTTATTGCTGGCTTGATATTTGTTTATTATTTAATTTCTAAGAAGAAAAAGGCTGATATGCCCGTTGACTTGTATGGATGATTTTTTATTGATATAAGTTATACCTAATCTTTGAGTCGATGATTTAATAAAGTGTTTTTAGTTTATATTTTGGAGGATGATATGGTAGATTATGATTTGTTAGATCAGTTGTTGGCGTCAATGGATGAGGCTGTTGGAAAGTTAGAGATTGCGTCTGCTGGGACTGATAAGGGGTATGCTCAGAGATTGAGGGTGTTTATATTTGATGTGTCTAAACGAATTGATTCTGTTTTGGCGAATGTGGGGGTTGGAAATGTTTGAGGAATTGAAGAAGCTTATAGCTGATGAACGGGCATTACTTTTGGGGATGAGGGGGAGGACTGATTCTATTAATGGTGCTATGTTGAAATCATTACGAGAAATGAATTTGAAGGTTATTCCTCTGATGCAAAAGGCGAGTCCTATAATTGGATCATCATCTGGAGGGAAACCAGCTGTATCGGTTTCACCTTCTTCTGTAAAACCAGCTGACTTGAAATCTCAATCGGTGGGTACCACTTCTTTTGTAAAGTCTATTTCTAACAAATTTTTTCGTCGGTATGCTGAGAAGTTAGTTCCTTCTTTTTCGAAGATGATATTGGATTTACGGCGAAGTAATTTGTCAATTTTACCTTCAACGTATGTGTCTATGATGTTATTTTTTACGACTTTTTCTTTTTTACTTGCTATTATGATTTATGGTGGTTTATTGTTTCTTAATATGAGCTTTTGGGTTTATTTTTGGATAGTATTGGTTTTACCCTTATTTACGTTCTTTGGATTTTATTATTATCCAACGACTGAGGTTGATAGTGCTCAAAAGATAATTTCCTATGAGCTGCCTTTTGCAACGATTCACATGACTGCTATTGCGGGCTCGAATATTGATCCTATTAATTTGTTTGATATTATTGCATCTTCAAAAGAGTATCCTCATATTGGTGCTGAATTGAAGCGGGTGTTGGTTTTAATTCGAGTGTATGGGTATGATGTGGTTACTTCCTTGAAGCAAGTTGCGTCTCGAACGAGTAATGCACGTTTTTCTGAACTGCTTGGTGGTATCGCTTCTAATATTGGTGGTGGTGGTGAGTTGAAGACGTATTTGGCTAAGAAGGCTGAGAATTATTTATTGGATTATAAGTTAGAGAGGAGAAGATATATTGATTTGGCGTCTACGTTTATGGATATTTATATTTCTATCTTGATTGCTGCTCCGATGGTGCTGATGCTTATGTTTATTGTTATGAATGTAGCGGGACTTGGATTTGCTGGTTTGTCGTTGCAATTTTTGTTGTTTGTTAGCGTACTTTTAATAGTGGTTGTGAACATCTTATTCTTAGTTATAGTAAATTTGAAGCAACCGAAAACATAAGATGGTAAAATTAGTACAGTTCACAGGGCTTATTATTGGAATTATTGTAGCTGTGACTGGATACTATTATCTGTTTGTTGATTATTTGAACTGGTTTTACTTCTTGATGGTTGTTGCCATGATTATTAGTGTGTTGCCTTTTTTACTTTCGTTTTTTTCTATTCTTTCTGTAGCAAAGGAGAAGGAGAGTAAATTCTTGGAATTTAGTCGAGATTTGGTTGAGGGTGTTAAGAGTGGTACGCCGATCAATAAAGCAATTGTGAATTTACAGGCTAAGGATTATGGTGCATTGACCCCGCATATTATGAAATTGTCTAATCAGATTAATTTTGGAATTGCATTGGATACGGCTTTGAATACGTTTGCCAAGGATACTAAGAATAAAGTTATTGCTCGGGCTGTTGTGTTGATTAGTGAGGCACAGAAAGCGGGTGGTAAAATCGAGACCATTATTGAATCTGTTGCTCGGAGTGTTAATCAGATTGAGGAATTAAAGAAAGAGCGTGCGAGTTCTGTATATAATTTGGTAATTCAGGGATATATTATTTTTATGGTATTTATTATTATTATGTTGGTGTTGGAGTATGCTATTTTGCCTTTGGCGGCGGATTTGTCAAATAGTGACTTTGATGCGTTGGGAGTTGATGGTGGTGCTGCGATTAGTACTGATCAGTTTGGTGCTCCTTTATTTGTTATGCTTTTGGTGCAGTCTTTATTTGCGGGTTTGGTTATTGGAAAGGTTAGTGACGGGAGTATATTCTCGGGGGTGCGGCATTCATTCTTTTTGCTGACGATTACTCTACTCGTAGTCACAGGCGTAAGGGCGTTTTTGGGTTAGTAGTGATTGATACTACGTTAGAAGAACGTTCGCGTACGGAACAAGTACGCGTCACAACCGTCTGCCTTGTCTGAATCTACTACTAATTAAAAAATGAAGGTTGGTATATTATATGTTTATTGAAATATGGAAATGGAAGTCGACATTTTTTTATTGACTTAACTGTGTTCTGTAGGGATGAGAAAGCTCAATAGTATCACCAATTTTTTTCTGTGCTTCGTACCAATGCTCCTCTATTGTTGTTTTGTCTTCTGCCTTATGTTAACTTATATAAATGAGATTTACTCTGTAGTTATATGAGAGGGATATGTGATAATAAGCGTGGGGTTTCGCATCATTTGGAGATGGTGATTGCGTTTGTGATGTTTATTATGTTTGTGTTTTTTATTTTGATTTTTGTGCGTCCGCAGGATACTACTTTGCTTAGTTCTTCTGTTGTGAGTGGGGTGGCTTTTTCTTATTTTGATTATTCAACGACTGAGAGTGTGGTGTTTTCTTTCTTTGTAGAGAATGTTGATGTGAGTACTGAGAGTTGTTTTCGGATTGATTTGCCGGACGAGTTGTATTCTGGTCAATATTCAGGTTCTGCTATGATATTGGGGAATGGGGCTGTTGGTAGTGGTATTAGTTCTTCTTTGGTGAGTGTTGATTCTACTGTACCGGGTTTTTATCGTGGGGTTTTGTCTGATTCTTTGGGATCTGATTCTGGGCTTTCTGGATGTGTGATGCTTGGGGGTGATGATTATGAGATTGGTTCTTTTGATACGGAATATTTATTATCTGTATCTCGATTGGAGGAGATGGCTGATTGGTATGTGAATGATTATTCGGGATTTAGGAGTGAATTGGGTATAAGTGATTCGTTTGATTTTTCTGTGGTATCTGATGTGGCCCTTATGGACCGGGAAGTTCCTGGTGGGGTGGATGTGTTTGCTACGACCTATTTAGAGAAAGTGTTATATGCTGATGGGACTATTAGTTATGAGGAGTTTACGATAAAGGTATGGCGATGATAAAAAGAATGGTGAAGAATAAGAGAGGTTGGTTGAAGATATTGGAGGTAGTTATTGCTATAACTATTTTGTCAGGTGTTATTCTATTGGTGTATTCTGGGGCTATTGTTAATAATTCTCGGGAGGCTTATTTCTATAGTTTCCATGATTCTGTATTGAATGATATCTCAATTGATGATGATTTACGAGCGATGGTTCTTGCGGTAGATGAAGATGGGATTAATACTTGGGCTGATTCGAAGGTACCTGAGAATTTAGATTTTAAGATTAAGATTTGTCCTATGACGGACCCGATTACTCCGTGCAACTTAGATAATGAATTATTTATAACGGTGACTGATAAGGAAATATTTGTTCGAGAGATTTTGGTTGTTGCTACTTTGGACACTTATAATCCGCAAAAGGTTAAGATGTTTCTTTGGACTGTATAGAGTTTATTTTGTTATTCCTTTATGACTGTCTAAAATGTTAAATACTCAATTTTTCTTAGTATGGTATGGCGTTTGATGTGATAATTGGGAGGAATGATAGTGATAAGAAAGCTTTTGGTCGGAGAGGTCTGGCGTATCTTGGGCGGAGTTATGTTCGGATGGGGAGTTTTACTTCGTTATCTAATCAGATTTATATGGATATTGTTCGGACTCATGTAATTTTAATTGCTGGAAAGAGAGGTTCTGGGAAATCGTATACTATTGGAACTATGGCTGAGGCATTGGGTGATTTGGGGGTTGAGGAGAGAGGTAATATTGCTTCGTTGATTTTTGATACGATGGGTATTTATTGGACTATGAGATATAAGAATGCGAAGGATGCTGATTTGCTTTCGGAATGGAATTTGACTGCTAAAAATATTCCGTTGAAGGTGTTTGCTCCGGCAGGTTATTATGAAGAATACTTAGAGAAAGGTGTTGCTGTTGATGCGGAGTTTGCGATTAAGATTAGTGAGATGGATGCATCTGATTGGGTGAATATTTTTGATTTGAAATTTACGGATCCGATTGCGGTTGTTATAGAATCTGTTGTAGGGAAACTGAAGGCTGAAAAGGAATCGTATTCTTTTGATGATCTCTTTGCTGCGATTAAGCTTTTGGAGAATGTTGAAATGAATGCAAAGAATTCTGCGGTTGCTTTGTTTGATGCGGCGCATTCATGGAAGGTGTTTAGTGAAGAAAAGGGTACGACGATTACTGAGTTAATTGAGGCGGGTCAGACAACTGTTATTGATCTGTCTATGTATGCTTCACTGGGTTCATTTAATATTCGAGCTTTGATTATTGGTTTGGTTTCTAAGAAGTTATTTAATGAACGTATGAGTGCGAGGAAGGATGAGGAAGTTCAGGCTGTTATGTATGGAGCTAATTATGAGAAGTTTCAGATTAAGCGAGAGATGCCGTTGACTTGGATTTTTATTGATGAGGCTCATGAGTTTTTACCGCATACTGGTAAGACTCCCGCTAGTGATGCATTGATTCAGGTTTTGAGGGAAGGGCGTCAGCCGGGTATTAGTTTGGTTCTTGCGACTCAGCAGCCGGGTAAGATTCATACGGATGTGATGACTCAAAGTGATTTAATTATTTCTCATCGGTTGACTGCTGCTTTGGATGTTGCTGCTTTGAATGAGATTAATCAATCATATTTGCATTCTAATGTGAGTGATAAGTTGAATACGCTTCCGAGAGTTAAGGGTGCTGCTGTTATTTTGGATGATAACTCGGAACGGGTTTACTCGATGAGGATGAGGCCGCGGTTTACTTGGCATGGTGGTGAGGCTCCGATTGCGATTAAGAAGTTGGAAGAAGGCGAACTAGCTTAGGGAAGGATTTTGTGGAATGATTTTTGACTTTTTGTAACCCTGGAAATACCAACGTATTCCACGGGTACCTGAGCACGTTTCGTCTTTGACGATGTGCCACGCGGTACAAAAAATCAATCTCATCCTCACATAATTCCCCCCCTACTATGTTTACTCTATTTTTTAATTTCTCACCGCACTGGTCGTACCCATCCGGGTATAAACCTCGAAATTATAGAAATAGAGAGCTGTTAATTAGATGATTTTATTTTATATATTTCTATTTATAATATGAAATAATGGAATTCCTAATATTATGATTGATAATATAAGCATAAATAATTCTACTCTAGATAAATCTGAAATTTTTTGTTTTTCAATTAACATTTCAATTATTATTCCAATAGAGGCAAAGAGTAATATTGTCATTGGTAATAATATATATATGCCTAATATGAGGAGAAAAGAGTCTGGTATTATAAAAATTAGTGAGAAGTCAGTATCTCCGCTGCTTATACATAAACATCGGAGCACTGGGATATTTTTTTTGGAAAGAAAAAATATTTTTGCGTTTTTTGCCGCACATGTCATACCAACTAGGCATAAACCAGAAAACGCCTATCTTTCATACTTAACTTAGAAGTAGCATAAACTCAGCGGAGATACTCGAAGTATAGAATCAATCCAATGATTGCTGAGATTAATGTTGACTTTGATCTTACTTTTATAATTTAGATAAGTGATCTTTATATTTAAAATTAATGGATTTCTTAGTCTTTTTTAATATTTCTATAATTTTACTTGACAACCATTTTTGCTTGCCATCGGTATTCGTATGCTTTGATGTCTCCGGCTTTCCTCATGGTGAGATTTTTTATTTTATTTTTAGTGTGTTTCTTTATTTCGTATTCAACTTTTTCATGTGTGCCGAATCCATGGTAATATATTATTGTTCCTTTTTTTGAGACTTTGAGCATTTCTTTGAGGAATGTGTCTTTTAGGTTTGGTCGTTGCATCATGATGATGTCATATTTTTCTTTTGTGTTTTTTGGTATTTCTTTTGAGTTTTCGCATTTTACTTCAATCATGTTTTCGACTTTGTTTTTCTTTATATTTTCTTTTGCGTATGTACAGGCGTCTGGGTTTATTTCGCTTGAGATTATCTTAATATTTTTTTTCTTGAGTTGTTTTAGCTTTTTGGCTAGGACTATTGGGTATGGTGCTACTCCTGCGAATGCTATTAGTATCTTGAAGTTGTTCTTTGTTTCTTTGCCTACTTCTTCGGCTATCATTTTTCGTTCGTTTGATAATCTGGGTGAAAAATATGTTTTGTTAATGTCGAAAGTGAAGGTGCAATTATTTTCCTTGTAGATTGTTGTGAAGGTCTTTTCTCCTGCTAGGTATTTGACGGTTGGTAGTCGCATTACTCCTTCGAATT
>JBNMFJ010000027.1:0-9567 GCA_051269935.1 Patescibacteria group bacterium
CTAAATTATTATTCTGATTCTCCTAATTTACCAACATTGGAACTTAAGGGTGAATCAAGTGATGAAGTATTTTATATGCGGTTTGTGGGAGCGGAAGCTTATGAATCAGGTGAGGGAGCGTTTTTTGTCCCAGATGCAGGTTTGAATATTCGTCCCCCTTTTGCGTTATTTGATTCACAAGGTAATCTTTTGCCCTTTGATTTGAATTTTTTCATTTCTGATTCGGATAAGGAGATTGATGCTGAGGTTTTGAGATACATGAGAGGATCTTGTGTGTTTAGCTGAACATTTATTAAGCTGTTTATTTTTATTGTATTATGAATCGTTATGATAAGAGGGGAGATGTGGTGAGTGAGAATCTTTTGGGTTTGATTCTTGCTGTTGTTGGAATTTTTATTATCGGCACTATATTTTTTGCGTTGTTTACTCCGTCGTTTGATGCTCGTAGTGAGGCGTTAGATGGTTATTTTGATTCCTTAGAGGAATCAGTTGAGGTTGCACGGCAAAAGGGGATAGGGGATTTTTCTACTTTTATTTTGCCTAATCTTGAAGAACGAACTTTTTTAGTATATTTTGGCGAGAAGCGAGTTTTTGATTATTTACCTGATGAAGATAGACTTTATCGGTTTTCTCTTGATACTTATGTTCCTAATACTCTATGTGTTTGCTCTGCTGATTCAGTTGCCGAAAGTACTTGTGATAAGGCTATAGCTGTATATGGGACTCCTGATGATTTCTCTGGGAAAGTTTGTTATGCGGATTGTAATAGATGTTTGGTGTTAGATGCTCCTGCTGTATTTAATACTGATGTTACCTTGATTGATTTAGAAAATGACTCTTCATTTGTTATTCGTTCTGGGCAAGAATCTGGTTCTAAACAATATTTTTTTGAGGTGGCTAAATGATTGATATATTTACCACTTCGTATACATCTAAAGGCTTTGTTTGTGGAGGAGAAGAATAATGGAGATGGATGAAGTTATTTATTGGATTATGGGATTGGCTCTTTTGGCGTTTGCAACTTATAGTTTAATTAATATATTTTCTAATTTTTCTTAGGTTGATATTTGCTAAGTTTTATTAATGGCCTTTTGTTTATTTTATAATGATTATTACTAAGCGAGGGGATGTAAAGTATGATATTATTATTTATTTTACTTTGGGCATTATTGTTCTTGGGTTGGTTATTGGTTTGATTTTCCCGGAACTATTTAGTGATCGGGATGTTGATTATGAAGTTTGTCGGCAAAGTATTTTGTTGAGGGCGAATTTACCGGAGGTTAGTGATGGTTCTCGTACATATGCCAGCTTTAAGGATGGCTATCCATTGCAATGTAAGACGAATGTTTTGAGTATTGATTATGAAGACGTTTCTCGTGCTGAAAAAGAGATTGCTGAGACGATGGCTACTTGTTGGGCATTGTATGGAGAAGGTAAATTAGATATTTTCCCAAAAGACATTTATACTTTTGAAACTGCATGCGTTCCGTGTGCTAGAGTTCATATGAATGCTGAAGTTCAAGATTTTTATGCAGATAAAGAAATTATTATTCCTAGGGGATTGTCCTCAGGGTTTAAAGGAGGAACATATTTATCATATCTTAATGAAGGTGATGGGCCTTTCCCGGCATTTAATCCAGCAGGAGCCAGGCCGTTTAATTTACATGGCGAGAGATTTGAAGTTGATTCAACTGATATTGCATCAGGTATTCTCACTAATAAACTTACAGGTGGAACTGAATCTGGTGAGTTTTTTTGGTATTCCCTTATTCCAAGTAATTATCTTAATTCGTTAGGTTTTTCATTGGTGAATCTTCCTCGTAATTTTAATGCTAATAATGGTGATTTATTAATCTTTTATGCTCATGCTGTTTCTGATTCAAAAGATGGTATAGGTAATTATTTCCCTTATATGTTTTATACTCATTCTCAAAATGACTATTTAACCGAGATGGAAGATACTTTTATGAATGGACCAGCGGGTTATAATTTGGAATTATGTAATCGGTTTGATGGGATTGCTGCTTAATAACTTTTATTAAGCGTCTTTTACTCTAATGTATATGAGGATGATTAATGATACTAAGGGGGCGATGTTGCAGAAGTATATTGTTCAGATTATTCTGGTTGTTATATTAATTACTTTGTTTTTGTATGCGACGGCTGGGAAGGTTGATACGCGTGGGGTTAAACAGCAGGTATTGGAGAGACAGGTTGCTTTGTTGATTGATTCGGCTTCTCCTGGGATGGAATTTACAATAAAGAAGGATACTCCAAATGGGTTGATTTCTGATATTGAGTTACGGAATGGGAGGGTGTTTGTTACGGTGAATGGGTTGGGGCCTATTTCTGGTTATCGATATATTACTCTTTATAGTGTTTTGGTTGTTTCTCGTGGTGACTCTTTTGTGGTGGTAGTAGGATGAAGATAATAGGATTTAGTAATAAGCGTGGTGATTTGGGTGAGGGGGTTGTTATGATGTATCGATTGTTGTTGATTACGTTTATTGCTTTTATTGTCTTGGGAATTTCATCGTTTGCGTATTCGTATGAGGTTCGGGTTTTGGATACTGAAGCTCGGATTGTTGGGCGAAATGTGATTTCTTGTATTTTGGATAAGGATTTTTCTGTGGTGACTGATGATATGAGATTCTCGTTGCTTGACTTTTGTGGGTTTAAGGGTGACTTAGGTTCTTACGCGGTTCGGGTTACTGTTGTTGATTCTGATGAAGAGTTTATCTTACAGCAGGGAGACTTTGGTATTGGTTGGTCTTTGGGTCTCTCGTCTATTGCCGCTGAAAATGATTATGTGCTACCTGGTTCTTATACTGATATTTATAGTATGTATTTGAAGGGGTATGATGATGAAATTCATCGTGTGTATGTGGAGGTGTTAGTTGATGGGAATTAGTGCTGGTTTATTTGTTCGAGATAAGCGAGGGCAGCTGGGGGCTGTTATGACGATGTTCTGGACGACTGTTGTTGTTGTTGCTGTGTTGATTATCTTTTTTGTGGGAAGTTTTGTAATTGATAGCTTTACTGCGAAAGAGGATGTGGAGAAAATAGTTGATTTGGGTATTGATTCGTATATGAATGATTTTAAGGAATTGCATGTTGTCAGTTATTCAAATTATGTTAAAGAGAAAGTAGATGGAGGTAATGTGAATGTTGCTTCGTAGGCTTGGGAATAAACGTGGGCAGATAATGGGTGTGTTTATCTTATTTATTACACTTGTTTTCTGTGCTATTGTATTGATGTTGTATGTTCAGGATAGAAGTAAGTTGGATGTTTCGATTGTGTCTCCAGATTTGGTTTTGGAAATGGGAGATTCTGCTGCTTTGTTTGCTCTTGAGGAAGAGTCTGTTTTAAGGGATGTGTATTGTTCTGATTTGGATGTTGCTTTGGCTTATTGTGAGCGGTTTTCTTCGTTGCCTCATTCTTCATTTTTAACGGATGGAACGATTCCTGAAGTTTTAGGAATTACTTCTGATAATTTTTGTGAGAAGGTGTATACTTTTAATGCTGATGGAGTTAATGTTGAAGTGTCTAGAAAGGGTTTGCTGAAGCGAGCGACTTTACGAAGCGGTGAGGGGGGAGTTGATGAGATTCGTTTTGATGTTGGCTTTAGATATAATTTGGATGCAAAATACTTATTAACGCCTGAGGTGTGTGTATAATATGGATTATGGTGGAACTGATCGTCGTCGGACGAAGAAGGATTTAAAGCGAAAAGCTATTGCTCGTGGGTATAAACGGGGTGGTGCATTTCGAAGTATGGAAGTGAATGAAGTTTCGGATACTGAAGAGGTTGGAAAAGATGATAATTCTAAGAAGAAAAAAACTCCAGGTAAATCTAAGAAAAAGAAGTATTAAATGGTTGACTATTTAATCTTATATTTGATATTTTTGATTGGGGTTTGTATTGCTACTTTTCAAGATTTGGCTAGGCGTGAGATTGATAACTGGTTGAATTTATTATTAATTGTTATTGGTTTTAGTTTCTTTCTTTTTGAATCGTTACGGATGAATGATTTATCAATTTTATTGCAGGTTTTATTTTTATTTGTTCTTGGGTTAGTATTTTGTAATCTGTTTTACTATGGGCATATTTTCGCGGGTGGGGATGCTAAGTTGCTTTTGGGTCTGTCAGTATTTTTTGTTGGTTCTAGTTTTTTGATGAGTTTTTTACAGTTTGGGACTTTTGTACTTTTTCTCTTTTTTGCGGGAGGGATTTATGGATTGATTTATTCTTTGGTTCTTTTTCTTCGTGAATATACTCTATGTTCGAAAAAATTTATTGTTTACTTTAGAAAATATCATGGCCTTTATTTTTCATTGTTAGGTTTTGGATTGCTTCTTTTATCTTCTTGGATTTCTTTTTTTCTACTCTTTGGAGTGATGTGTATATTGATCCCAATATTATTTAGCTTTGCGCATGCACTTGAAGAGAGTGTTATGAAACGGAAGATTAAAGGTGTTGAAGTGCGTCTTGGTGATTGGTTGGTTAATGATGTAAAGGTTGGGAAGAAAAAAGTCATTGCTTGTTTTGAAGGGGTTACTGAAGAAGATCTTAAATTATTAAAAAAGGTTGATTCTGTTGAGGTTAAAGATGGTTTGCCTTTCGCACCGGCATTTTTAATTGGCTTTGTTTTATATTATTTTTATGGAAATTCTCTTTTGCAATTTTTGATGAGATTATTCTCTTTACTCTTTTAAGGTATTCTTGGTGGGAAATGTTCTAGTTGTTCTTGTGGTACTTCTTGGTTAGTTGTAAGAGTTGGTTCTTGGATTGTTTCTTGTTCTTGGGGTTCTCCGGAGATTGTTTGTTCTACTTCATCTAGTCTTTCTATTCCGCCGATTTCATCTGCTAATTCTTGTAGTTCTTGTGGTGTCGCTTTATTTGGTTGGCCTTCTAGGTTTGTTTCTTCATATATTGGTATGACGTTTAGGATTGAGTGTTCCATTATTTTGCCGCCTCTTGTTGTGATGTCTTTTGGTTTTAGTTTCTCAAGTAATGTTCCTCCGACTTTGAAAGCAAACTCTTGTAATTCTTTATTCATCTCTGCATCATGATCTTTTGGGATTATGATTGCGTGTCCTCTTGAGATTGGGTTGATGTTAAGAATTGCAATTGCTATTTCATTTTCATCTATTTTTGTAGAGGGTGTTGATCCGTCAAGAATTGAGCAGAAGATACATTTTCCTTGATCTAAGTGAGTGAGTTTGTTTTGTTCGACGAATGCTTCGAGTTCATTATTGTTCATTCCTTCTATTTGTTTTTTGATTTGTTCTCTATTCTCTTCTGGGAAATTGTCTAACTGTTTTAATAGTTCAGCCTTTACTTCTGAAGATTGTTCTTCTGTGAGTGTCATAAGTATAGAAATGTATTATGCTTTAAATAGATTGATATGGTATGTATAGAATTCTAATTAAAAATTATCCGATAGCTTTTCTGTAATCTTGAAAATCAACTTTTTCTTAAGAAGAAAAGTTGGCAAAAGAATATTTTATATAAAATGTCTTGTTATAATTGAAACTAAGTTCCAATTATAAGGCTTATCCGATTGCTTTTCTGTAATCTTCAAGCTCAACTGATGTTACGCCTTCGATTTTGGCTAATTCGTTTTCGACTTCGTCAATTTCCTTGTCTTCAGGATATGCGAATGATAATACTAATGCCTTTAATCCAAAAGCTATAGGTTGTTCTTCGGATCCAGAAGGGTTTCCGCCCATTTCTGTGATTTTTGCTTCAGCTTGATCTTTAACAACTGCTAAATCTGTATCAGGGCTGTTAGGCATTATTTTAAATTTTACTGCGTTCATTGCTGCCATTTATGGTCCTTTGTGCCCGCAGGCGCATTTATAATCAAGAGATAGAGTTCGGCATCGGGTGCAACGTTTGATTTCGCTTTTACATTCAGGGCATGGGAATCTTACTACGTCTGAGAGCTTTTTGTTGCAACTAATGCATTTTTCCATAAGTACTTGTTTGGTTTTTTATTTATAAATGTTTGCAAATGGACAGTATCTCCCCTGTTTATACATAAACATCGGAGCACTGGGATATTTTTTTGGAAAGAAAAAATATTTTTGCGTTTTCTGCCGCACATGTCATACCAACTAGGCATAAACCAGAAAACGCCTATTTTTCATACTTAACTTAGGAGTAGCACAAACTCAGCGGAGATACTCATGGAGTGATTAGTAACGAAATTATGATTTTTTATGTCTATCTTCCTTGAAAATGAAACATATAGGGCTTATACGTCTGGTTTATCTTCATAATTTTTATAAGGGGAGGTTTTCTATAATATGTATGCAGAATTATGAATTGTTGATTGGCCGGATTGTAAGTGCTTCTGGTTTGCCAAAGGATGAGATAGAACGAAAAGTTGAGGCTAAGAAAGCTAAGCTGTCTGGCTTGATTTCTCGTGAGGGTGCTGCTCAGATTATTGCTGCTGAGTTGGGTGTTAGTTTTGAGAATATTGATGTTAAGATTAGTGAATTGATGCCTGGAATGAGGAAGGTTAATGTTATTGGTAAAATTGTTCAGATGTTTCCTATTCGTGAGTTTGAGAAGAATGGGCGAAGTGGAAAGGTTGCTAATTTTAAGATGGGTGATGAGACGGGAAGCTGTCGTTGTGTGTTATGGGATATGAAGCATATTGAGATGTTGGAGAATGGGAGTATTAAGGAAGGTGATGTTATTAGTATTGGAAATGGAAGTACTCGTGATACTGAAATTCATTTGTCAGGGTTTAGTGAGTTGACTAAGAGTGATAAGGTTCTGGAAAATGTTAAGACTGAGGCGGCTGTTACTGAATCTGATATTAGTTCTTTGGTTAATGGACAAAATGTTCAGTTGAGAGGTTTGATTGTTCAGATGTTTCCTATTCGATTTTATAATGTATGCACTGAATGTAATAAGAAGGTAACTGCATCTGCTGATGGAGCTAGCTTTACTTGTGGTGAGCATGGGGCTGTTACGCCTAAACCTCGAGGAATTTTGAATTTTGTTTTGGATGATGGGACTGAGTCTGTACGGTGTGTATTATTTAGTGATGCTATTAATAAGATTGGTAATGAAGAAGAATTTATTGATGAGGCTAAGTTTGAAGCTTTTCGTAAAGATAAGATTGGGACTGAAGTGTATGTTAGTGGTAATGTGAGGCGAAATAGTTTCTTTAATAATTTGGAATTGATCGGTAATGATGTTTCTATTGTTGATGTGGATAAGCTTATTGCTGAATTAGAGGCTAAGGCGTAAAAATTCTAAATAGATATTTTTAATTACTCATCTCTTGGTATATTGATATGATGTTTCGAAGTCACTTTGTATTTGGGTTATTGTTATTTTTAGTCATTACCCCATTTGTTGATTCTTGGATTCCATTTCTGGTTGGTATTATTGTTGGTGTATTAATTGTTGACTTGGATAGTAAGACTAGTAAGGTTGGGCGGTATTGGATCTTTCGACCTTTGCAGTTCTTTATGTCTCATCGTGGGATGGTTCATTCGATATTTTTTGGGTTAATATTATCTGGGGTTCTTGCTATTTTTAATTTGGATTTAGCGCTTGGTTTTTTTATTGGATTTTTGAGTCATTTGTTTTTAGATTGTTTGACGAAGCGAGGGGTGGCTATTTTTTGGCCGTTTAGCTCAAAAAGAGTTTCTGGATTTATTCGGAGTGGTGGGGTTGTCGAGGACGTTTTCTTTGTTTTAGTACTTTTAAGTGATTTAGTTTTACTTGTTTTATTGTTGCAGAAGTTGTTTTTGTAAATACTTTTTTGGATTACATATATCCTTATAAAGAAATGATTATTCTAGGTTATTATGACTACTACTACTTATGGAGGCGACTGTGAATTTTCTTTACCTATGGACTCGAGGGTTTATTGCTCTTTAAATCAGAATTATTGTGATAAAAAATCAAAAAATGTGTGTGAATTGTACTCTTTTTATAATGGTGATCCTCGGGAGTTTTTTGCTGAAATTCAAAATTTTGAATTGGAGGTAACTAATTAATATGGCTTCTAAGGTTGATGAAATGGTTGCTGAGAATGAAGCACAGATTGATATTAAGGTGACTAAGCGGGTTAGTAAAAAAAGTAAGGATGAGAAAGAACCGCAGTTAATGGATTTACCGGGTGTTGGTCCTGGTGCGATTGCTAAGCTTGAGGCTGCAGGTATTTATGATTTGATGGGTTTGGCGGTATTAACTCCGCCATCCTTGGCTGAAACTGCAGGTATGGGTGAAGCTGCTGCTCGTAAGGCTATTCAGGCTGCTCGTCAAATGATGAACCTCGGATTTGTTGATGGTTTAGCTTTTGCTAAAAAAAGAGAAGACATTGGTCGGATAACGACTGGAAGTAAAAATGTGGATAATCTTCTGGGCGGGAGAGGTATTGAGACTAAAGCTATTACTGAGGCTTTCGGATCTTTTGGATCTGGTAAGACTCAGTTGGCTTTGTCGCTATCTGTTGGAGTGCAGTTACCTGTTGAACAAGGCGGGTGTGGTGGTAAGGCTGTATATATTGACACGGAAGGAACATTCCGACCTGAGAGAGTTCGACAGTTTGCTGAAGGTATTGGTGCGAATCCGGATAAGGTGTTGAAGAACATTTTGGTTGCGCGTGCGTTTAATAGTGATCATCAGATGCTTCTATTGGATAAGGTTGCTGAGTTGATTCGTGATGGTGAGCCTATTAAGTTAATTGTTATTGATAGTTTGACTGCTCATTTTAGAGCTGAATTTACTGGTCGAGGGCAATTGGCTGATCGTCAGCAGAGGTTGAATAGATATTTACACAATTTACAAAGGATTGCTGAGCAGTTTAATTTAGCTGTGTATGTGACTAATCAGGTTATGAGTGATCCGGCCCAGATGTTTGGTGATCCGACTAAGGCTGTTGGTGGTAATATTGTTGGGCATGCTTGTACGTTTAGAATGTATATTCGTCGTGGTAAAAAAGATAGTCGAGTGATTAAGTTAATTGATAGTCCGAATTTGCCGGATAATGAAACTGTGTTTATGATTGAGGGGTCTGGCCTCAAAGATGTCGCAGTTTAGGTTTTCTTATTTTATTGGATTGATATTGCGTTAGAAGAACACTCGCGTATGATAATATACGCCACGTAACCTTCTGCCTTATCTCAATCTCACTAAAAGAAGAAAAGGGAGTTTGGGGTGGATAGGTTTATTAGATTTGAATGTTTGATTTAGTGTATGGCGGGAGAAAAATATGATTCTACATATAAGAAAGGCGTTTTTTTTGGTAAACGCTCTGCTGCCATTACTCAAATTTTAAAGTATGTTAAGGTTCCTGGTCGTGCTCTTGATTTGGGCGTTGGGCAGGGTAGGACGTTTGTTCCTTTATTAAAGGAAGGCTTTAGTGGTGTTGGTGTGGATGAGTCAAGTGTTGGTATTAAGGATTTTTTGAAATATGCGCAAGAGGAAGGTGTTGATTGTGAGGGTGTTTGTTGTGATATTGTTGAATATAAATTTAAGGAAGACTTTGATATTATTATTTCAATGTTTACATTACAGTTTTTGGATGGGTTTGATG
>JBNMFJ010000028.1:0-8866 GCA_051269935.1 Patescibacteria group bacterium
AATAGTTTATATGGGGGCGGTAGCTCAGGGGGAGAGCACACGACTGAAGCTCGTGGAGTCGAGGGTTCGAATCCCTCTCGCCCCATTTTTATTCTAAAAATTTGGCACTTTATAATTACCGAACCCAGCGGGTTCCACTATAGGTGTCAGCTTGCAAGGCAAGCAAGAGAATCCCTCACGCCCCATCTTTATTCTAAAAATTTGCGACGGGATCCAAACCCTACGGGTTTACCGAAGGGGTATCATTCGCTATGCTCGAAGGGACTTCTTCTTGTCTTATTTTTTCTATAAGCTATAATATTATAAATTACCGGGGTCTAGATTATTCTATGGTATATGATGAGCGTGAAGCGGATGTTACTAATTCTGTTCCTTATGGGACATTTATTGAGGGTTCTTTGGATGCTAAGTTGTATGAGGGTCGGCGATTGGGGATTGATGGAAATTTGTATAGGGTGAGTAAGGTTACTCGTGGGGGTGTTGATGTGCTTGTTTATTCGTATTTGGATTCTGATAATAAGAGGTCTGTTACTACAATGGATGATTTAACTATTGCTTCTTTATATCCTTCTTCTGAGAAATAGTTATTAAGGTTAGTGCGATTAATATTATATGGATTTTAATTTTATTGTGATGGGGGTTATGTTCTTACTTTATTTTCCGTTGTTCTTTCTGGCGGCTCTTTCTTGGGAGTTTCGGAGGGATTTTATGAGGGTGCATTCGGTGAGCTGGGTTGATTATGTTTTTGAGGTTTTTGCGGGGGTTGTGTATTTTGGTATTTTTGTAATTGGAGGGGTTTCTAGTTTTTCTGGGGATTTGATTCTTTTGGTTTTGGGTGCCCTTTTATATAGTATAGGACTTGTGTTTACGCTTGGGGGGTATTATGCATTTTTGAAGGGTGTTGGGGATTCTTGTATTTCTCGTTGGCCGTATTCTGTAAGTCGTCATCCGACGTACTTTTTTGGGTTGGTTGGTTTGCTTGGTATTTCTTTGGTCTTGGGATCTGTTATTATGATATTGTTGGTTATGCTGGAATTTGTATTAACTCACCGAATTGTTTTGCAAGAAGAAAAATATTGTACTAAAACTTATGGGAAGTCGTATTTGAAATATATGAAAAGAGTTCGACGATATATGTAATATTAACTTTTTTCTTCTGAAGAAAAAGTTAGCAAAAAAAATGTTTTTCTGACGAAAAATTATTTCATCAAAATTAGGTGATCTCTTTACTATAATAAGTCAGTGGGAAATGTCGAAGGGCATACCAATGAGGCACAAGCGAGAACCTTCCTGACTTTAAAATATAATGCATACCGGAAACCCGGCATGCAAATCAGTGGGAAGGGCCAAAAAGGCACGAGAACCTTCCTGACTTCAAAATATAATGCATACCGGAAACCCGGCATGCAAATCAGTGGGAAGGGCCAAAAAGGCACGAGAACCTTCCTGACTTCAAAATATAATGCATACCGGAAACCCGGCATGCAAATCAGTGGGAAGGTAGGCCACATTCTGTCTAATCTAGTTACTGTGTGTCTAACGATTAGGGCTAACATCTGTCTGTGCCCGGGATATACCGGTTGCATCAATGCAGAACGCTCGTTCCATCAATTCCAAATGTTATGGTATCTTGTCCTTGGGGTCTGTTCATGTTGCCATGAGCTTTCCTTTTTGGTCATACCCACGTAAAGTGTTTTTGGCTGTGTCGTCTCTATCTCGTTATCTTAAGGGTCACCCCCTATCCATTTTCATGGAGCATTTGTCTTTGTTTTACAAGTAAAGCAAAGGATGTGCGGACCTTCCTTACAGAAATCTCAAATCATTTTACATTTGGTGGAGGTTTAGTTCCGTGATTTCTGTAGTTAGCTTTTCCTACTGACTTAATTTTAGAGGTTTTCAGGGGTATATAAATCTTTATATATGTGTTTTGCTGTGCATTTCTATGGTAGATCTAGTTCTTCTTCAATGCGGTGAAAACCAAGTTGTTAGACGCGGAGAGACGTTTCTCTCATCTCGGGTTTCTGAATATGATGTAGCTATTGGTTTTTATGATTCTTCTCGGGTTTCTTTATTGCATCTTCCTTCCACGGGAAATCCTGAAGATTTTCCTTCTGAATCTGCTCGGGCACTTTCTTCACTTGAAAATGCCTTGCAAATATATGGCAACTCCCCTAAAGGAATTGTTGTTTCCAATCTTTATTTTCCAACTGAAGCGGAATCCCTGTATATGCAGTGTGTTGAGTTTCTGGCCGATCGGAATTTGTCATATCTTTTAGACGAAGATAAAACCTTTCATATGGAAAATGTTCAGTATAAGGATGTAGTTATGAGGAAGGATGATATGCGAGTTATACCAAAAAGCATTAATCATACTTATGATAATAAGGATTTTTATGATTTGAAATTTGCTGATGTTGCGGTTCATTAATATTATTCTGCTTTTATATTCAAGAGCTTTTTGCGTTTCTTTTTTCGGTTAGCTTAAAAAGTTTATTTTAGTTATTTTAGTATGGATTTTCCATGGACAAAAAAAGAAAGTGATGTGCTTGCTGGGCTTGGTACACAAAATGAAGGGCTGAGTACTTCTGTGGCCCATAAACGGCTTTTACAGGATGGTAAAAATGCTATTACGAAAAAACGTGATTTTGCAGCATTGCGAATTTTAATTGGGCAGCTTCGTTCTCCTTTAATTTATATTTTATTTTTTGCAATGGTTATATCTTATTTTATGCATAGTACTCTTGATGCGTATGTTATATTTGGGATTATTGTTATTAATACAGGGATTGGGTTTTTTCAGCAATATCGTGCGGAGAACTTAATCGCTAACTTAACTCAATATATGGTTCCGAGGGCTACTGTTCGTCGAGGTGGAAAATTGATTGTTATTAATTCGACTGAGCTTGTTGTTGGAGATATTGTTGTATTGAGGGAGGGAGAAAAAGTTTCTTCTGATATGCGTATTTTATCTACTGATGGGTTAGAGGTGAATGAAGCTGTATTGACTGGTGAGAGTATGAGTGTATTAAAACAAACGAAACCAGTTTCGGGAAAAACTGTTTCTTTACATAAACAAACAAATATGTTGTTTGCTGGAACTTCAGTTGTTCGAGGTTCTTGTGAGGGGGTGGTTATTGCTACGGGAGATCATACTGCTTTTGGGAAGCTTGCTACTGAGCTTCAAAGTATTAAAACTGGGAAAACACCTATGCAGAAAAAGATTGAAAAGCTGAGTTTAAGAATTGGTGCTGTTATTCTACTCCTTGTTGGATTAATTTTTGGTTTGGGTATTTTGAGATCTGATGGATATGGAGAGCTTTTTCTTATTTCAATAACTTTAGCTGTGGGAGCTATTCCGGAAGGTTTACCGGCGGTTATGGCGGTTGCTTTTAGTGTTTCTTCGAGCCTCATGGCGAAGAAGAATGTCGTTATTCGGCGGTTACCTGCTGTTGAGAGTTTGGGGAGTGTTACGGTTATTTGTACCGATAAAACAGGAACGCTTACGCAAGAGAAAATGGTTGTGCAAAAATTATTTTCTGGATCTGTTGTTTATGAGAAACGTGGAGTTGAGTTATTTTCGGATTCCAAGAAAATTAGACGTTTAGGTAATTCTGAACTTGACTTGCTATTTCGTACTAGTGTTCTTTCGAGTGATGCACGGTTTGAGAAAGAAAAAAAGGGATATTCTTTCTTGGGAGATCCCACAGAGATTGCACTTATTCGTAATGGATTGGATCTTGGTGTTAATCGTGCAACTCTAACTGAAAAATATCCTCGATTAGAGACCTTTTCTTTTGATGGTGAGCGAAAGTATATGAGTATTCTGAGAAAGGCCTCTAGGGGTCGAACCCTATATACTAAAGGAGCTCCTGAGCGAGTGCTTGCTATTTGTAAATCAGAAATGATTAATGGTAAGGTTAAGAGTCTTACTGCGAGACGAAGAAAACAACTACTTGCCCAAGTTAGGAATATGGAAAAAGAGGCACTTCGGAATCTTGGTTTTGCGTATCGTGACTTTTCAATGAAAGAAGAGGTTGCTGAGAAAGATCTTATTTTTATTGGTTTTATTGGGATGATTGATCCTCCTCGGGAAGATGTTGCTGATGCTATTGCTCGTGCTCAGTCTGCTGGGATTGCTGTTAAGATGATTACGGGAGATTCCTTACTTACTGCTCAAGCTATTAGTTCACAAATTGGAATTACTGGGACTGCAATTGATAGTAAAACTTTAGATGATATGAGTGATTCTGCACTATTTCTAAGGATTAATGAAATTAGTATTTTTGCCCGTGCTACTCCTTCTCAAAAATTGCGTGTATTGAAGGCTTTACAAGCAAAAGGACATACGGTTGCCATGACGGGTGATGGAGTGAATGATGTTTTAGCGTTAAAGTCTGCAGATGTTGGGATTAGTATGGGTATTCGAGGGACTGATGTTGCAAGAGATGTTTCGGATATTGTATTGCTTGATGATAATTTTAGCTCGATTGTCAATGGTGTTTCTTATGGTCGGGTGACTTATGATAATATTAAGAAATTTACTAAGTATATGCTTGCGGTTAATTTTTCAACTATTTTCTTGGTTACGCTAACTACTCTATTTGCTTCACCATTACCTATTTTACCCCTGCAAATTCTTTGGAAGAATATTATTACGGATTCCTTTCCGGCGATTAGTTTGATTTTTGAGAAAGGTGAGGATGTTATGAAATCTTTGCCTCGAACTGATAAACATATATTGACGGGGACTTATAGGTTTTTAGCTACAGGGGCTTCACTGAACTTTTTGGCTGCTGGAGGAGTTTATTTGTATGGATTATTGTCAGGATATAGTCTGGGTGTTATTCAGACAATGGTTGTTATGACTGGGATCATCTTTGAATTGCTCTTTATTTATTCTGCGAGGAGTGAGAAGAAAATGAGTGAGATTGGATGGTTTAGTAATAAGGTATTGAATTGGGCAATTCTACTTGCCTTTTCTTTGAATTTCTTGCTTGTGTTTACGCCGCTTGGTTCCTTGTTTCATATTCTTGCTTTAACATCATGGCAATGGATGATTGTAATTCTGGCTTCATTATCTGGGATTATTATTTATGAAGGTACAAAGTATATTAGGAAGTAGGATTGCTCATCTTATCAATGAAATGGAAATACATTTTGTCTGCATGGTATGCTTTTTCTCTATATCTTTTTCTTGTATCAAGGTCATTTGTTAATTCTGTTTCTTTATCATTTATCGATGCTTTTTCTTGGTAAAATCGTGATAAGCGATAATCTCTATCTTCCCCTTCATCCAAATCCATTGCATTATGAGCGTATCTTATTGCCCTCTTTGTTCGTTCTTGGATTACTTCATATATTATTTCCTTCTCTTCCATCCTAGCTATTACATCCCGAAGGTTTATAAAATTTTATTGTCTTTTTATCATATGGAAGTATTTACATGGTTTATTATATTACTTATTTCCTTAGCTGTATTATCTAAGTCATCTGATTGGTTTACTGATGCTGCTGAAAAGGTAGGTCTACGGCTTGGGATGAGCTCTTTTGTTGTTGGTGTAACGATTGTTGCTATTGGGACTAGTTTACCGGAATTAATTAGTAGCATGTTTGCTGTATTATCGGGGAATAGCGAAATTGTAGCTGGTAATATTGTTGGTTCTAATATTGCCAATATATTATTGATTCTGGGTGTTGCTGCTCTTATTGCTAAACGAATTGAGGTTAAGGAAGCGTTTATTCGGATTGATTTAATGGTTTTTATTATGTCGGCTTTTATTGTTGTATTTGTTATGTTTGATGCTAAGATTGTCTTTTTTGAGGCAATTCTGTTAGTTCTTTGTTTTGTATTCTATCTGATTTATATTCTTCGTGATAAAGAGCCTTCGACAAAGGCCGCGAAAAAGGATGTGAAAGGGAATATAAAAAAGAAAGTTAAAACTGAAGTTAAAGAACATGGACTTCATTTTTTTGTGTACTTGCAGCTTATTATTTCTCTGGTGTTGTTGACTATTGCTTCTAAGTATACTATTGATTCTGTTGTTGTATTGTCGAACTTGCTATCTATTGGGAAGGATGTTATTGCGGCGACTGTTGTTGCATTTGGAACGAGTTTACCAGAATTGGCAGTTAGTGTTAGTGCTGCTCGTCGAGGAAATGCAGAGATTGCTGTTGGGAACATTTTGGGTTCTAATATTTTTAATTCCTTTATGGTTCTTGGAGTTGCTGGGATTTTTGGGACTTTAGTTGTTGCTCCAAATATTATGTCTATTGGGTTGCTTTATATGATAGTTGCTACATTCTTATACTTCTTTATTATTAAGGATAGAACAATTTCCTTCTGGGAAGGCGGATTCTTGGTCTTGATGTATTTGATGTTTATCTTGCAGATTTTGGGATTACTCTAAGTTAAGTTTATAATAATTTAATTCCATTTATTTCTATGAACTCAAAGAAACTTTCAGAATATTCTCTTATTTTTATTGCTGTTGCTGTACTTTTATTTATTTTACAAATGTTTCAAGGTTTTTTACGTCCTTTGGCTATCTCTCTTTTATTGTCTTTTTTGTTTACCCCTATTTTTAGATTACCTCAAAAGGAAATTCGTACAAAGATATGGAATATCGTAATTGTCTCACTTGTTATTCTAATATTTGTGTTTCTTGTTAGTTCTTCTGTTGTACGAGGAATCTCTAATTTGGAAGGTATTTCTGATCCCTCTGAAGGATTAGAGAACTTTTCCTTTTCAGATATGAAAGTTAGTATTCTGGGAGGAACGTTTTTCTTATCTGATTATATTGATGAGAGTAGTCTTGCATCCTCCATTGCTAAATTCTTTACTTTTTTTATTGGCAGTATTACTTCTTTTGCCTCGGAATTATTTTTAATTATTCTCTTTTTGATATTTTTGTTGCCTGCGGAACGTCTTTGGCTTGATCAGATTCAGGATGATTTGGAATCTAAAGAAAGTAGAAAAATCCTTATCTTTATGAAGCATATGGAACATACTATTACTGAATATATTAAAGCTAAATCTATTATTAGTTTTGGTACTGCATTTTCTAGCCTTCTTATTATGATGTTTTTGGGTATTGATCATTTCTTACTCTTTTTTGTATTACTCTTTGTTCTTAATTTTATTCCTACTTTTGGTGATTATATTTCCTTTGTTATTATTTTTGGTATTCAAATATTAACTATTGGGATTGGCCTGAAGTTCTTTGCACTCTTGATCTTGCTTCTCGGGGTTCAGATTCTTTTTGCTCATTATCTTGAGCCTAGGTATACGGGTAAAAAATTAGAGCTTTCTCCTTTGACTGTTCTCATTAGTTTATTATTCTGGGGAGCTATTTGGGGTATTGGTGGGATGATCTTTTCAATTCCGTTAACTTTAGCTATTAAGACATTATTAGGACATTTTGATGTTACTTCTGATATTGCAAAATATATTATTTAATATTTTTTGGTAAAGTTAAGTTTATAAATATCTATTGATGTATTATCTTATGGAAGAACAAAATAATGCTGCGTCACAGGGTACTCCTATGACTCCGGATCAAGAGGTTGCTTTTCATCAAGGTGCATTAAATACACTATTGAAGGAAAAGGAAGGTTTGATGCAAATGGTTTCTATTGTTGAAGCTACTATTCAAGGCCATGTTAAGCGAATGCAAGAGCTTGGCGTACAAATCCCAACTGATGACTCACCAGCTGCTGCTTAATTTTTTTACATAGATTTATTGAATTAGATTTCTACTAGTTTATCTAGAGTATTACTTTTCTGGCATTATTATCCAAGCAACGATATAGAGTAATAACCCTGCTCCCCAGAGGAAGGTTGCGAGTACCCAAAGAAGTCTAATTAAGGTTGGATCTGCATCGACGTGTTCTGCAATTCCATAACATACTCCGCCAAGAATTGCGTTTTTTGTGTTTCTATGTAATTGCTTTTTCATGAAAATACATCGAAATTATGTTATTTAAAGTTTTTCTAGAATAAAGAACCAATGTTTTTTATGAAATGGTTCAAGCGATGATTCGTCGATTATCTTAAAGTCTTTTTCTAATTTCTTTTTTATTTCCTGGTATACTTTGGTTGGATTTTCTTGTGAGATACTTTGTGATTTTAATGTGAAGTATATCTTGGTATTCTTTTGTGTAAGTTTTGTGTTTTGTTTGAGTATTTCTACTTGGTCACCGCTTGGGATATCTTGAAATAGTATATCTATTTTTTCTCCGTGAAGGTGTGATTTGGTATATTCTATGTCTCTTGCGTCTGCAAATATTGGGGCAATGTTTTTTCTAAATTTTGTTAATTTGATAAGAGGTATTGCCATTTGGAACGCTTTTTCGACGGCAAATATTGTTCCTTTTGTCTTTTGGCTAATTTCCCCAATTGTTGTTCCGCTTGATGCACCTAGATATAGAATATTCTCGTCTCCTTTTAGTTCAACTTTTAGTCCTGTTTCTAGGGCTGCTTTCCATTTACTGTTGTAGGGGTTCCAATATTCTTCCATTGTTTATTTTGTAGACTATTTCAGGACCACTTTATTATAAAAGCTCAGCACATCGCTATGATAGGTTTATCATCATCGCTATTATTTGAGGTTTCTGAAATAGTCTACTTTGAGTGTAATTGCTAATTTATTTGCAAGTTGTCGTGCGGCTTTGCCTTTATTTGGTTGACTTTGAAGGTGTTTTGAATAATAGAGTAGACCGTATTTTGGGCCTTTTACTTTGTCTCTCATATGTCGGAATGTCGCCTTTTCTGCTCCGATTAATTGGATTGTACTGCTTGGTAATTTGTGGCATCGTTGCATTCCACCTACTGCTCCGATTAACTTTCCTAATAAATATGGTTCGATTA
>JBNMFJ010000029.1:0-8806 GCA_051269935.1 Patescibacteria group bacterium
TTTGAATAAAATCCTGCCCCGCTACAGGGGTATCCCTTTGGGACAAGGGCTCATATTATACCCAAACCCACCGAGTATCTCCGCTGAGTTTGTGCTACTTCTAAGTTAAGTATGAAAGATAGGCGTTTTCTGGTTTATGCCTAGTTGGTATGACATGTGCAGCAGAAAATGCAAAAATATTTTTTCTTTCCAAAAAAAATCCCAGTGCTCCGATGTTTATGTATAAACAGCGGAGATACTGCCACCTGCAAAAGAATTATAAAATCATTTACGTATTATAATTCAATGAGGGATAAAATTCACATTGATAAGATTTCTCCTTTGATACCTCAAACCGGCGGAGGATTAAGCATGGAAGCTCATCTCGTGATATCCAAAGGACAAAAATATATTGTAAGATTATGCGATTCAGAGAAAAAAGCTAAACTTTATGAATCTATTTCAAAGAAGCTTCAAAAAGAAGAAATTCTTCCAATATTCATTCAACGCCAAGACGAGAAAGTATTCTATGAATACCTAGTCGGAAGGGACCTCAATGAAAATGAAAGCCCAAAAGTATTTTATGAAATTGGCAAAATCTGTGCAATAATAAATAATGTAAAACCCCCTATCTCCCATGAAATAAATAATATATTTAATACGCAATTAAAAGAACTAACTACTGGAAATTATAAAAAATATACAAAAGAAGAGTATAATGAAAAGAAAAGAAGACGTCCAAATGAAAGGCATGATAGACGTAGAATAAAAGCAATAATCACAAAAAAAGAGAAGAAAAAGATCAATTCCATAAACCTTAAGCTGATTAATTCTACTGGAGCAAAAATAGCCTATGATGCCTTTGATGTTTCTCCCGCAAATTTTAGATTAAGCAAAGGCAAAGTATATTTCGTTGACATAGATGCAATAAAACTAAAGATCAGAGGTTTGGGAATTGCAAAGTGTCTATACCGATGGACAAAAAGTAAAGCTCAAAAAGATGCATTATTGAAAGGGTATCATTCCAAATCAAGTAACAAAAATATAAGTGAAGAATACCGTAATCTCTTAAATTTGCGCTATCTCATTCAAGCGCTACATGACAAAGCAAAACTTGGAAGAGAATACAAAGTTCAATTAAAGTCTTTAAAAGATTTAATAAACGACCTAACTAGCTCAAACCAATACAACAAAGCATAACCCAACTTGTCTATACGTCCACATCAAACCATTTTATACCAAAACCCTTAACTTACCTAAAACCAATCTCTGTTAGCCCAAATCACAATCCAGAAAATCACATTCATAACCAGCACAAACATAATCCCATCTAGCAGCAAACAACACCAGTGCAATCAAACTATTAAGAATATACAATCCAATATAGCACAGACCAAATTGCAGACCCCAAGAAGATCGATTCCACAAAGAAACTAAGAATACAACTTGGAACACAAAGTTAAACAGAAGGCCTAAAACCACACCCAAATAACCATATAGAATAAGACCAAACAAAGGATACCCACCCAAGAACGGAAACATCATTCTAGGCAAAGTCATAATCGACCAAAAGATAAAGAAACAAAATAGCAACTTCAAAGATACACTCATCCCCTTCCAACCTGCTCCATTCTTCATATAGAAGATAGATAATTTAAATATATAAGCTTCCCAAATTACTGCTTCTTCTTATGATAGAAGTCTAAAATATATACAATGCCCTCAGAAACATCATATAAATAAGAAAGCCTATACGGTTTAATATATAATTCCAGAGTTCCCCGTCGAACATTCCTCATAAGCTTACCAACTTCAAGATTTAAAATAATTTTCTGAACTTGCTTCTTAATTTTATCTCTCAAAACATCTTCTTTTATCTTAGAAAAAATAACCTAAACTTCAAATCAAACTTAATCTCTACCATGAATCCATTTCTTCTAACACGCGACTAGAGTCAATACTTACAAATTTCCCAGAGTCAATACGTTCTAAAGCTTCCTCAGTCCTATTTGCAAATTCAATATCATCCGCAAATTGTTCATCAGACAAGCTAGCTTTCTTAAGAATAAACCTCCCATCAGATTGAATAATAAACATCCGCTCACCATCACTCAGACCAGATCGCATTTCAGCAGGAATAACTATTTGTCCCTTAGAGCTCATCTTTGTAATTGCAACATTTCCCATAGTAAGACAGGTCTTACCTTATTTATAAGCCTACTCTAAAACCAAGCAATCCCTAAATCTTTGCTCGTCGAAGCAAATTAGCATTCGTCACAACAGTAATACTCGATAAAGCCATAGCAATCTCCGCCACAACCGGATGCAACACTCCCCCAACCGCCAAAGGAATAGCAATAACATTATATGCAAAAGCCCAAAACAAATTTTGCTTTATCTTACCAAACGTAGCCTTCGATAACACAATCGCCTGAGCAACACCCACAAGAGACCCCTTCGCAAGAACAATATCTCCAGCTTCAATAGCAATATCTGTCCCCGTACCCATCGCAATACCCACATTAGCCTGTTTCAATGCCGGAGCATCATTAATCCCATCACCTACAAATGCCACCATTCCATGTTTCTGCAATGCAATCACTTCATTAGACTTATCTTCAGGCAAAACCTGAGAAATAACTCTATCAATACCAACCTCTTTAGCAATCGCCTCAGCAGTTCTTTTATTATCACCCGTAATCATCACCGTCTTATATCCCTTTTTCTTCAAATAACTAATTACCCTCTTTGACTCTTCCTTCACAGTATCAGCAACAGCAATAACACCAATAATCTTACTACCCTCTGCAACAATCATTGTTGTCTTTCCACCGCCTTCAAATTCCTCAATAACTTGACTTACCTTCCCAGCCTTCTTAATTGAAATATCATAGTCAGCAAGCAACCTCTCAGTACCGATTAAAATTCGTTTCCGCCCAATACTCCCAATAACTCCCTTCCCCCTAACAATTTTAAATCCAGTTACCTTCTTGAAAGTTGAAATATTCGCATAATCAACAATAGATTTACCAACCGGATGCTCTGACAGTTTTTCAAGAGAAGCAGCTTTAGACAATAATTCTTTCTCACTCAATCCCGGAGCAGTATACACGTCAGTCACTTCAGGAGTCCCTTTAGTAATAGTCCCCGTTTTATCAAATACAATATATTTTATTTCCTTCATAGTTTGAATCGCCTCACCCTTCCTAAACAATATCCCCCGCTTGGCTCCCATACCAGAACCAACCATCAAAGTAATAGGCGTAGCAAGGCCCAAAGAACACGGACAAGCAATCACTAAAACAGCAACAGCAACACCAATAGACCGACTAACATCTCCAGTTATAGTAAACCAACCAATAAAAGAAAGAAGAGAAATAACCAAAATAACCGGAACAAAAACCGCCGTTATTGAATCCGCAACCTTCTGAATAGGAACCTTAGTCCCTTGTGCCTCCTCAACCAAGTCAATAATATGAGCCAAAAAAGTATCCTCACCAACCTTAGTTGCCTTCACATACAAAATACCATCCTGATTGATAGTCGCCCCAATAACAGTACTCCCCTTTATTTTATCCGACGGCAAACTCTCGCCAGTCACCATAGATTCATCAACACTAGAATCTCCCTTAGTAACAATACCATCAGTAGGAATCTTCTCCCCAGGCTTAATAATCATAATATCACCCAATAACACTTCAGAAATATCAATAACAATTTCCTTCTTACCTCTCAAGACAGTAGCCTTCTTCGCACCTAATTCAAGAAGCTTTTTTATCTCACTACTCGCTCTCCCTTTCGCCTTTGCTTCAATATATTTCCCAGTAATAAAAATAGTCATAATCATTGAAGACACACCTGAATAATCCTGAGTCAAACCAAAATAAGCAAAAAATCCAGTCCCATAAGCAATAATAGTACCTAAAGAAATCAAAGAATCCATACTAAACTGTAACTTAAAAAATCCCCTCATTCCAGATCGAACCGTATCCCACCCAAGAATAAAAATAATAGGGAAACCCAAAACTAAAAGAATAACAGACATCGATTTCATAGAAACAAAACCTAATGAAAAAACCATCTCAGAATACATAATAATCAATAAAGGAATAGTTATAGCCCAAGCCCAAACGAGCTTTCTCTCCCAACTATCTATTTCCATTTCTTCAACTGACTTTTCCATCTTATCTTCCATTTTTATTATATAGTATACCTATTTATTTAACTGCAACAACTTTATATCCAGCATTAACAACCGCCTTCTCTAAATCGGCAACATTCACATCATCTCCTGCCTGAATAATTGCCTTATTCGTCATCACACTAACACTAACATCATCAACACCAGCAACCTTCCGAATTTCCTTCTCAGCAATCCCACTACAAGCCGCACAATGCATACCTGATATTGTAATTTTTACTTTTTTCATACCATTCCCTCCTTTCTATTCTTTTCTAAAATATGAATACAATGCATTGACATATGAGTATCAATCAATTTCATTAAAGGATTAATCGTCTCAGTATTCAAACTATAATATCGATACTTCCCTTCCGTCCGAGATTCCACAAACCCACATTTCTTAAGCCTAGCCAAATCATGAGAAGTCAATGTCTGTTCCCTCTCCAAAGAATCACTTATTTCACCAACAGTCATATCCTTCTTTCGTAATAAATTAATAATCTTTAATCTTGATTCCGAAACCAATGTACCAAAAAAAATCTTATATGCCCCATACGTCTCTCTCTCATTAAATCCTTCATTATGACATTTTTTTAATATGGGTTTATTTATCATATGTGGAAATAGTTCATATACTATTTAAATCTTTTTATTGTAAAACATATAGGTCGTCGTAATCATTAAGGCTAGCACAAGGAGTTGAATCTCTATACCGGCAAAGGGAAGGCTCCCGAACGAAAATGTAATCCCAAATAAAGCTAAAAATAAAGGTAGAAATCCCCCTATACATAAAGGGCACACTCCAAGAGACAAGCCCGCGAATAATCCTGTTGTAGTTAAAATTCCTCCTTTCCTACATTGTTGCTTCCCAGCATATTCTCTAACTACATAACAAATATTCACAGCAACAAAAAAACCAATAGCAAGTGAAAGAAAGAAGGAAAACGCAAGTTTTCCCCAATTCAAAGAATCAGCATACTGTAAAACCAATCTAAAAGTTGTAGAAAAGTCACTTACAACATAAAGAGCTAGTACATACAAAAGAAAAGAAAAGAAAAAAAGAAAAATAAAAGGTTTCTTAAAAATAAATCTCATTCTACAATCAACGTCCCAAGCCCCATCCCCATACTACAAGAAAAGGTATAAGTCCCAGGTTTATTTGGGGTAAACTCTACATAATCATCAACATTAGCCAAATATTTCTTCACACCCAAAGCACGAATAGTAAAATCTCTAAAACATCCTTGCGCAGACGAATCCATCCGTACCCTAACAGGTTGACCAGAATTAACCTCAATAGTTTCAGGAAAGTAATTATAGTTTTTCATCCCAAGAACAACTTCTTGAACATCTCCAGACCCCGAATTTCTTACAACATTTCTAGTAATACTCGCCGAAGAATCAGCAACCATAACATACCCTCCAACAAGAATCATGATAACCATTCCCAACATATACAATGTCGTTTTTTTAATTTCCATATACACCTCCTTCCATTCTTATTTCCATTTAAGCAAATACGGCACTCTTAGGCCCCAGAACAATCATCCAAACAGTAAGCAATGTTAATACCACACTTACTATGACAGTAATAATATCACCCTCATAATGTTGACGTTCCTCCTGCTTAGTTTCAATATACAACATATAATTAAGTCCAATTAAAATCGATCCACCAATCAAAAAGATAATCACCCCCGCAGCCCGCAAATGATCATTATACATCATAACACCAGTCATAGCTCCCATCAATCCGCCCATAAATCCAGCCATTGTTCCTTCCATAACTCCCATAATCCCAGACCATTTCCCAGTCCAAACCCCAAGAGAAATTCCAATACCCATACCAAACACACTACCCCAAAACATTCCATTACTTGCCCCGACAAAAAATCCAATCATCATTCCCGACATCATCCCCATAGTCATTCCAATCATCATCCCAGTCATACATGGAAATTTCTTAAACGCTCGAACTTGTTTTACAGCAGGCATAAGTAAAGCATAAGTTAAAATCGATAAAAAGATAAAATAATAATATTGCGAAAGATTAACAACAGTACCCTGCAACACAAAATAATACAGTAATGCAAATACAACAAAAGAAGAAAACAAAGAAACAAAAGCCGTCTTAATCAATTCTCCCTCAACACGTTTACCCTCTCTACCTTGCAACTCCGAAATAAATTCTTTTACAGACATCTTATCGTTTTTTAGTCCTAGACTGCTTTAATTGGTTTTTAATAATTAAGAATAAAGAAACAATAATCAGTATAAGTATAACAGTAAACAATAAAGAATTCAAACCATAACCATGCATAGAATACGCGCCATCAGAATATCCCATCATCCCAAAATATCCACAATCATCATTAGAGTCAGCAACGACCAAATACATAGACAAAAATAATCCAACTAAAACTAACATTGTTTGTATCTTTTTTGTTTCCATAATAATAACAAGAGATCATTTTATTTAAAGCCTTTTATGAAACTAGTTTCAAGCCAATGACCCATTACATTTATAACATAATAAAACCTACTCAAATAATGGATAACAAAAAGACAGGCTACCTACTTCTTGGAGTTGCAATAATAATTATCGCAATAATCTACATCTTCAACTCAGCTCTTCATGACATCGTAACAGCAAGTTGCAGTGTCGCCGGGCATGGAGATGAATGCCCCATGTATAACACCATTGATACACAAACCAATTTTTCTCTAGCTATAGTTGCACTAGTTATCATAGTTGCATTATTTTTAATATTTGCCACACCGGAGAAAGAAGTAATTATTAAAACACGAGAAATCGAAAAACCAAAAAAGGAACATAGCCTAAAAGATCTAAAACCTGAAGAAAAAGAAGTATTCTTACTAATTGAAAAAAACAAAACGATATTCCAAGCCGATTTAATTGAAAAAACAGAATTAGGAAAGGCAAAAATGACTCGAATCCTCGACAAACTTGAAGGTAAAGGATTAGTAGAAAGAAAAAGACGTGGAATGACTAACGTAGTAGTTTTATCTCAATAGCAATAAGAAATGTAAAAAAAGCTGCAAGAAAATCATAAAAATCTAAACGCCCTGTGATTCTCTAACTAACCTTCAATGTAATAAAGATATAGTTGATGATATCTCAAAAATAAAATGGTGCTGTAAACGAAGTCAACAAAGTCCCACTGCCTTCTTCAAACCCATGAATCCTCTAAAACAAGCAGATGAGTCTTAGCCTTACTTAAAGTTGTTTGATAAAATGCAGAATTTGATTTGATTTCTTTCCTAAGTGCTTCTGGAGTATAGGTTAGAAGATGAGTTTCAACACCAAAAAGTTTTTGTATATTATCTTGCAATTGCAGTATCATTTTAACATTAATGACTTTTGTACTTACGACAATCAAATCCAAATCTCTTGGCTTCGATTGATTCAAGGAACTTCCAATAACAAATACCTGGGCAATGTCTTCAATTTGACCATCCAAATAATCAAGAACTCCCTGATGCTTAGGATGTTCTTTATGATATAACTCTTTCCTATATGCATGTATTAGTGCTTTTAATTGCCCTTCAGCATTCTTTGTAAAAACAAACTGCGTAATATTAGCTATCTTATCATGCACCTGAATAATTTTATTTGTAAGCAATTTTTTAATCTGCAATGAAATATTTTGTTTATCAATCTTTGTAAGTTGAGATATTTTAGCATTATGAATAGGCTGATTAAGATAAATTGCCATAAGTATTTTTATCTTACGCTCTGTCAAGGGGAGTAGCTTAGATAACATCTTGAGTTATCTCCTGAAATCTAATCATCAACTCTTTAACATTTTCTATAGTTAACAATGGTCTTTTCTCAGCATCATAAGCAGAGTCATTCCTCAATTGTCTAATTTGACGAATTATGTCATACTCTTGAGAAGTTAAATTCTCATAATACAGAAGTAAATTCTCAGAGCAGATTCTACTCTTGGGACGAAGACCATGGTTTTTAATTGATAAAAACGTAAGAAATTGGTTTATTGCTGAGTCTAAAGCCGTTAATGCCCAAAAAGGACTTTCTTCAATGATATCTCTCTGAGCTCTGCGAATATCTTCGACTATTCTCTGCATGTAAGTATCTGCTAATTCAAGATCGACTTCCTGGTATCTATTCTTATGATTGCATTGTTCAAAACCTTTTTTGTATTTTTCATTAGTCATATATAGGTATAACATTAGTCATATATAAATGTTACTATAAAGAATCCCTAAACACCCCGTATTCCGCTACCCTCGACCAAACCATGAATCTCACAATGATTTTCTCCTTCAGGATTAACAAAATTAAAGTCTGTAAACGCCAAACACTTTAGCTCCAATTCAGCCTCCTCCAAGTACTTCATCATAGGATGAAAATCCTCGCCCTCTAACAAATGCTCATAAATCCCAGCAGAAGAATAAAACTGCTCCTTCGGAGTCCCAACCAAACTCTGTTCAAACTTAATCCCATTCAAAGTCAAAACCTCAGTCATAGCTTCCCATTCACTAAGAGACACAAATACCTCATCACACATCAACGCATCACGAATAGGTGCAATAAGACTAAACACCCTAGCATATTCTCGATCATTCACATTATCAATATAAGACTTACTCACACCCAAA
>JBNMFJ010000030.1:0-8295 GCA_051269935.1 Patescibacteria group bacterium
AAATTATTGGTAGGCTCATCAAATAAATAAAGATCAGCCTTTTTTGAAAGACATTCAGCTAGTCGTAATTTCATCTTCTGACCTCCACTAAGTTCAACTATATGTTTACAAAGAATCTTCTCATCAACTTCTAATTCAGCTAAAATATTTTTTATAGTACACTCTTCAATTTCTGGTGAATCATTATCAGTTAAGAGTCCATACTCTTCTAATAAAGCACTGAACCTATCTTCATCTTCGTAAATTTCAGGATTTTCCAAGTCTTTAGCTATCTGAACTTTTTTATCTTCAAGCTCCGTACGTTTTTTATCTAAATAATCAGTAAATGAGATATCTAAACTTTCAAAATAATTTTCTTGTTCCATCATAACAATTTTGGTTCCATGTAGCTGAATTGCCCCCTTATAATCTTCTTGACTTGTCAAACATCTAAAAAAAGTAGACTTCCCACTTCCATTTTTTCCCACTAAAGTGATTCGATTATTCGGATGAATAACTAGACTCATCTCTTCATATAAGTTTTCTTTTTCAAAGGATTTGGATAAATTTTGTATGGAAATCATTTTATTATTCAAAGGTTTTAGATAACTAAGATTCTATGCATAGGTGTTAAAGGCTCCAAAACAAGGCCTGTAAATGGTCCATTCAAAACTACATTTTCTTACCATGAAACACCTCCTCTTACCATGTTTAAAAGTCTTACTAAATCACAAACTTACTTCATACTACTATATGCCCATTTCTTTATAGATTATCGCTCTATGCCCTATCTTAATTACATCAATAATTAATTCATTTTCTATCCAATCTATAATAACTCTATAGGCTGAGATTCTTACATAATAATATTTGCTTTTTTTTAATTTTAGTAATTCCTTTTCGGGGTTTAGTGAAACCTTTTTTAGCTTATTACGGATCTCGATCTGTACATTAGAATTAAGATTTTCAAATTGTTTTTTCGAAGTTTCCGTAAATATTACTTCATACATTCCATTACCTCATCAAAGGAGAATCTCTTTTTATTCTTCGTTGCTTCTTGGCATTCTTTCAGGGTTTCTTCTGAGAGTTCTAGTTTAGGTTCTATAATTCTAAACAATAGTTCTTCGTACGTTTCTCTTTGGATTATCTTTAAATTATCCAATATCTTTTTAAAATCGGATGATATCCTTATAGTTGTTGTTTTCATAGATTGTAGTAGATTCATATATATTTAAATCTATCACATCACACATGATTATTAAACCACGCAGAAGCGTACAATTCTCCTTCAAATCTACTATGGACTCCATGAAATCCGTCAGCAAAATTGCCTTTTAAACTATAATTCAAGATTATTTAATCTTAAAAAGAATTTTCAATCTAAATATTATAAACAAGTGGGGATAGAAAATAAATGAGAGTAATTATTGATATTAAGGTTAGCAATTTAGATAGGGCTATAGATTTTTATACTAAAAAATTGGGCTTAAACGTAGAAGACAGGAAGAAGATTGGGCAGCTATGATTGTGGGAGATGCAGAAAACCATTTATATATTCATAGCGGAATAACCTCTGGATTAGAATTCTATATTGTTGATTTAACTGAAATATCTCACTTAAAATGCTGCCTAATATAGTCAATAATCTCCTTTCCTAAGAGCTCTCTAGTCTGCGTATCAATCCGAACAAAGAAATAATCCTTGCCAGCAATAGTCAAAAAAACTTCATCCTCACATCTCCTCACAGAGACCCGACATAAAAGCTTACCGTCCTTCTTTAGATAAGAGATCCTAAAATAACTATTAAAATGATTAAATATCTTCTTAGGGAAATACGACCTAATAATATCATCCATAATCATTCTTTTATATCCATCCTCTCCATAATCCTTATTCTTTAACTTCCTAAACTCTGACTCAATTCCCACAAATTCATCATCCACACCATGCCCCTTTTCTTCCCGTATACCAATAATCAAATCCCCACCCAGAGTATTCATAAACCCAGCCAATACCTTTGCAATAATAACCTTCGAAGCCCTATTCTTATATTTTTTAACCTCCGGACTCTGCATCTCTTCAAGCTCATCAGCAGACAAATCCTGACTCCATAACGCAGAAGACTTATATTCCAAGGTACTATTCTCTCCCGAAAAAATATCCTTCCTCAAAACATCATTACCCGTAACCGATCGTTTTTGAGAACCACCCGTCTTTACAGAAGAAGATACCGTAAGTAGCTTTGGGAAAACCATAAGTACCTTCCCAGTCGAACCATTTATCAAATCAACAATAACTGAATCTTCCCTTAAAACAACAATCGTCCTAACCATTCCCTGACCCATTTCCCCGTTCTTTTGCATGATTCTCACATTATCACCAACCTTTACATCACCAACACTTTGTATCATAGAATAATGGACATTTCATTTTTTATAACCTTAACGAATCAGGCGGCCTTGCGCGTAAATTAGTCATCTAATATATTCTAGAATATTTAGAATAACCTATCTTTCGCTTCAAGCCTTAAACGACGATTACTAGGACGTGAGGAATAAGAAACAACAGCAAGTAATAAAATAACTAGAGTCGCTATTGAATCTGAAAACGAATCTCCAATAGACATGTAAGAAGCAAACGCTGCAATCATAGTAAAGGCAACACCGGCATAAGCCCATTCTTTAACTAAAGTAAGACGAAGAAGTACAATTGCTATTGCATCATAGAATATAGCACATTCCTATGTGTCTTAATGAAAGAAAATAGTACTAAAATAAGCTACAAGGCCATTGCCGCAAGAGTAGCACTAAAAAGTATATTATTAGGCATAATGCTTGGGCTTATCTTTTTTACTGCACTTCAAAATGAAAAATTGGCAAATAATTAAATAGTATTAAATAGTCAACAATGTTAATAGTATAATGAAAAGGAGAAATAAGAATATAACGTTTATATTTTTATCACTAATAATTTTTGTTTCACTTCTGAGCTTCACCTCTACAATTCCTGGCAATTCTTGTGGAAATTCTATCGCTTCCGATGCAACTTTCTCTGATAATATAAACTGTTCAGGATCGAGTACAAATGGATTCGACATAACAGGAGATAATCTTGTTGTAGATTGCGGAGGATACTTACTCAATGGGACCGGAGGAACAGGGGCTTACGGGATTAATATTACAGGTCGGTCAGGTGTAACAATTCAAAATTGTAATGTACAAAATTTCAGTATGGGGATTTATGTTAAAGACTCCACAAATATTACAATTAAAAATTTTATAAATAAAGAAAATCTATATAACGGGATATTTTTTTTAAATGTGACAAATTCCTTAATTACCAATGGAAGCATTTTGGAAAACAACTTCAATGAGAATTATGAACAAGGAGGAATTGTGTTAAAAAGTGGTTCAGATAATGTAGTTATATCATCTATAACTTCTTATGGCAACTATTATCACGGAATTTACGCACAAGATTCAAATAATCTTTTAATAAATAGTAGTAACATTACAAACCAAACATCCGAAGGTATAGGAATATATTTGGACATTTCAGATTTTGTAACAATTCAAGATACAAATATAACTAAAAACCAAGGGGATGGTATTCAGGTAGATAATAGTAAAGGTCTTCAAGTCTTACGAAATAACGTAAGTTCAAATGGCGGTGATGGACTTAATTTTGATGGAAGCATATACAGTAATATACTCCTACAAGATAATCACATCTCATATAATCAAAATAACGGAATTGATATCGACGGGGACCATTATAATGACGCAATACTTTGTAACGCTAGTTCGGGAAACTTTACATGGTATTCTAATTATGTAAATAATCAAGATACATCATTGATACGTGAAATAAACTTGACCGAAGCCGCAAATGCCTCCTTTGACTATTATCTATGGTATGATATTCAGGGTTACTCTGATAAATTAACAGTATATGTGAATAATAGTGAAGTAGAAGTTCACAATGATTACTGGGAACATCCTTGGCAAAAATTCACAATCAATTTAACAAACTATACCGGAATGGTAGTATACGTAAATTTTACATTTACTACAGACGGAGGTGTAACAGAAACCGGTTTTTATCTCGATGATTTTGAGACATTCATTAACGGAACTAGTGTGTTCTCCGACAATGTTGAATCTGGCGAAAATGACTGGGTAGTTAATACAATTAACGGCTCGAGTTGGGAAATAGATGAGCCATCATGTTCAGAACAAGGGACAATAGAAAATAATTACCTTAGTAATAACGGATATGATATTAATCCGTGGAATCGTTACGACTCCATCCTTCTTAGATATATAGCAAACTATACCATTCAGGGCAACACAGTTATCAACGCTACCTATAATGGGATCAGCTTAGAATATTCAGACTTTAATCTAATATTTAATAATACAGTAATCGGCAGTGACCATTATGGATTAAAGATGGCTGAGAGCTCAGATGATAATAATGTCTCACATAATATTTTTATAAATAATAGTGATGTCGGTATTCGAAATACAGGTAGAAGAAGTCTCATTGAATACAATACAATTCAAGGCGATGGAACGTTTATAGGAAAAGATGTAGGAGACAATTCATTCGAAGACAATAGGGCTATATACCTAACAAATGATAACAATATACTTAGGTACAACAATATATCTGGCTATTATTACGGTCTATATTTAAAGAGTTTAGATGGATTTACTTCAAATGGAAACAAAATTTTTAATAACTTATATGGGACATACCTTGATAGGGCAGGAGAGACGGATGACCTTATATCCTTCATAAATACAAAAATTTACAATAATGATCATGGAATGTATGCTCTAGGTGGATCAAATATTAAAATACTAAACACAGACTTTACAAATAATTCCGGAGACCTTGAATTTACTGGATTATACGCAAGCGCAGACTCAAGAATAAATATAACGAATGGTAATTTTATAGATAATGGGGAATGGGTAGGAGAGGTATATTGGACAATCAATGAAAGTGTTCAATGTATTAACAATAACATTACAATAAGAACCGAAGGAGTAGGAATCAATATAACAGGACAAGGAAGCCTAGAAACCATTAATTGTACAATTTTTATTGATGGAAATGCAGGAATTGTACTAGATAGATTTACCTCAGATCTTCAACAAGAGCAGATTATCACAAATACTGCTCAAGAATTTGAAATTCCAAAGGCAAATGTAAATCTAACTCTATTTCTCTCAAGTGGAGGAAGTAGTACAATAAACGTAGAAACTTCAACAGTAACATCGACAGGAACAACATCAGCATTATCGCCATTCAAAGGAGTTAATATTGAAGTAGATGCTAATACAAGCAGCTCATTAACTTGGGCAATAATTAAAATATTCTACAATGAATCTGAAGTAGCCGCAGCAAATATTGAGGAAAGTACACTAAAATTATATTACTATAACGAAACTAGTTCGGATTGGGAATTAGAACCAATACAAGGTGTCGAGACTACTCTTAATTATATATGGGCAAATGTATCACACTTTAGTCTATTTGGATCATTTGGATCATTTGGTGGTTCATCAGATCCTTCAACTTCCTCAGGCGGTGGTGGCGGAGGATATTGTATTAAAGGATATAGTCGTATAGATGGATTATGTGTTAAAGATGCAGTAATAGATGAAGCTCCAGTTTCTATTACAAATACACTAAAAGAGACTCAAAACCAACCAGAGCCTACTATTGAAGAAGATGAAATTAATACGCTCATAACAGGTAACGTAATTTTTGGAGAATACGGACCATTAAATGTTAAAAACCTAATAATATTTCTAATAATAGTTGCGCTAATTATAGTAGCAGTAGTAGTGTACCGAAGACAAAATCCATAAAGAGTTATCTAATTCTTATAATTATCCTTACGGTAATCTTGTACAATTCATTCAGCCCGATTAGATAAAGTTAATAAAAAGTTGGCGAGAAATCAAAAAATCTTAAATACCCAATCCTACATGTTACCTTATGACCAAACAAGAACCAAATTATAAAGTGATTGTATATTCTATTATTGCATTACTTTGCCTATACCTAACCTATACTGTGCATTGGTTATTTATTGCTATTACAGCAATAATGATATGGTTCAATCACAAAGAATTGTTTAGAAAATAACCTAAACTTCATTATACCTAAAGCAATAAACTGCATGATCATTCACCATACCAGTAGCTTGCATATGAGCATAACAAATCGTACTTCCAATAAACTTGAACCCTCGTTTTTTCAAATCCTTTGCCATAGCATCACTCTCTGAACTTGTAGCCTGATAATCATCTCTAGTTTGAAGTTTATTCTTAATAGTCTTGCCATCGGTAAAACCCCAAATATAACTATCAAAACTCCCAAATTCTTCAATTACTTCCATAAATCTCTGAGCATTAGTAATAACAGATTTTATCTTTAGCCGATTCCTGATTATCCCAACATCCTGCATCAACCTCTCAACATCATTATCAGTAAATGTAGCTACCTTAGTATAATCAAAATCACAAAAAGCATTACGATATCCTTCTCTCCTATTCAAAATAGTCTCCCAACTTAATCCCGCTTGTGCACCTTCTAACGTTAAGAACTCAAACAGTTTTTGATCATCATGCAAGGGAACACCCCATTCAGTATCATGATATTTGACCATTAAAGGATTTTTTGTTGGCCAAGGGCATCTATCTACCATAACAACTTATGACTTTTAACATTTAATAACATTTGTAATAATTTCGACTCCCCTATATATTCTTAAACTCTAAACTCCAGACATAAACATAGCAATCAAAAAAGCATATTTGGCAGGCGGATGTTTCTGGGGAATGGAAGAATTATTTAGAAAAATCAAAGGAGTAGTTGATACTCAAGTTGGTTATACCGGAGGAGAAAACGAAAGCCCAACTTACGAGAATCACCCAGACCATGCCGAAGCACTCAAAATATCATATGATAATAATAAAACATCATTCAAAGAAATCCTTGACTTTTTCTTCAGAGTTCATAATCCAACAGAACCAAATCAACAAGGAAACGACATGGGACCATCATATAGATCGGCAATATTTTATCAAGATGAAGAAGAAAAACAAATAGCCCAAGAATTCATAAAAATCGTTAACGAATCAAAACGATGGCAAAAACCAGTCGTAACAACCCTAGAGAAATTCAAGAAATTCACAAACGCAGAAGACTACCACCAAAACTATCTTCAAAAAGATCCAAACGGATACACCTGCCATTTTATCCGATTCGATAGTTTTTTATAGAATTAATTTACGCGCAAGGCCTAAAATAAACGTAAATTTAAATAACAAATACTCTAAAGAAGATATACAAGAAAATGTCTCACACATTTCACCTCAACAGTATCAAAAAACACCTGTATCTTTAGAAGTAAAAGCTATGAGATATTTTCAAATGACTTAGATAAAGACACACCAATTATTGTATTCAATCGAACTCCAAGAGAAAGGAAACAATAATGAAAAAAACTTATATTTTTGTGGGGGAGCAAATATCTATTCCCAAGTTATAGATATAGCAGACGAAATGCTATTATTAACCATAAAACCACAAGTATACCAAGGAACTCCAAATGAATTAAAATTTCCAAAAATAGACAATGACTGGAAAATTAACAAAACTAAAGAATTTGAAGAGTATACATTAACACATTATATAAGAAAATAATACTTATCTTCTAGAGCCTCTATTAGCAGATCCAAAACTTTTTCTACCACCAGCCGGCTTTTTTGAACTATCTCTCCCAGAACCTTGTCTAGATCTTCCTGAAGATCCACCTCTCGCAGGACTTCTACCTCTTGAATCTTCCCTTCTTCCAGAACCTCGACTATCCCTACTTTCAGTATCCCTTGAAGAACCACCCCTAGGACTATAAGAAGAACCCCGGCTATCTCTACCCCTAGAATCATTCCTTCCTCTTGATGGAGAACTTCCTCTCCCTCCAGAATATCCACCAGTTCTTTGGCCAGCATCTCGCCTTGGCGGCCTTTGCTTTCGAGGAGCAGGCTTAGCATCAGCACCTGTAGCAAATTTAGCCTCAATAGAATGATGTTTATGTTCTTGGTGAGAAATCTTAATTTTAGTAATTCTCTCAATATCATTCAAAAAACTTCTATCACTAGCGGCACAGAAAGAATACGCTACACCAGTTTTACCTGCCCTTCCAGTTCGACCAATTCTATGAACATAATTCTCAGGTTCATTCGGTAAGTCATAATTAATCACATGAGTAATGCTACTTACATCAATCCCTCGCGC
>JBNMFJ010000031.1:0-8007 GCA_051269935.1 Patescibacteria group bacterium
GCAAGAGCGATTCAGTAAAAGAGATTTTACGAATTTTGCGCATTATTAAGAAGGAAGGTTTACATTGTGAAGTTTGTGGCGGATTGGTTGATGGGGTTCATGTGAATTGTAAACAGGTTGTTCCAAAATATGATGATTTACTTGATGATGATTAGTTTTTTATACTAGGTTTCTTTACTTACTTTATGGGTGAGAGTTATAGTTCTGTTGTAAGGGGTTCTTTAGATGATATGTATTCTGATGGAATTGCTAATGAAAGTGAAGGAGAGATTTTTCTTGATGAACCTTATGATGTGAGAAATGATGTTTTGGAGAAACGCTTAGTAGATTTTGCTGAATTGGACCCTCGAATTTCTGGTATTACTTGGGGTGTTGATCCTGAGGAAGGAAATAGTGTTTATTTTTTAGTTCAAAGGGATCGGGAGTATAATGAAAAATTTGAGGATGATGTTAGTGATCTTATTTTAAAGCTAGGTGATGAAGGTTATACTGGTGTTGTTTCTAGTACTCCCTTTATATCTAATCCTGTAGAAACTTATCTGGGTGATTATGTCTGGAAACGCAAAAAATAGGTTATACTTGCAGTATTTTTAAAAAGGGTTAGTGATTTTGATTGTTTATGGTGATTGAAGAAATAGAACGAGATTCCTCTTTTGATTATACAAAGATATTGAGAGGTTTGATGGAATTGCCGTTTAATGTTGGTCGGAATTTATTATGTGAATTTTTACAAGGTAGTTATACTAATAAATCGATTTTAAAGAATAATTTAGATAACTATCATTCTTTTGGGACCTTACATTGGGATAAGTCTGAGATTTTGAAGATGATTGAAAAGTTGATTAATAATAGGATGATTGAGGAGGTTGCTGCAGAGTATAATTCTTTTATTAAGGTTCTTTCAATTACTATGAAAGGAAGGAGTGAAATCGCTATTCCTACTTTACATGAAAATAAACCGGTTATGAAGATTGATCGGGAAACGAATGTTACTGATGGTGATCGTGAGAGATTCGTTGATTATTCTGAATTTCTTGAGGGTTTTAATGATGAACAAAAAAAGGCAATTATTGCTGATGGGAAAAGTGTATTAACTATTGCTGGTGCGGGAAGTGGTAAGACTACTGTTTTGGTTAAGCGAATTGAATATTTGGTTAATTATAAAAAAGTGTTGCCTGAAGAAATTTTAGCTATTACTTTTACGAGGAAAGCAAGGGAGGAGATGGAAAAGCGTTTGCTGTCTTTAGGAATACGGGGCGTTCTTGTTTCGACATTTAATTCATTCTGTGAGAATATTTTGCGAAAAAGTGGAGCGCATGTATATGGTAAGCGTGTTCGTGTTTTGGGTTATGCTGATAAAGTTCTTGCGATGAATTTAGCCATGTATAATTTGGATATTGAATTAGAAGATGCTGTTGATGTGTATTTCTCCAATTCTATGAAGAAGAGAAAAAGTATGACTCAATTGCAAAATATTTTAATGAATGATTGTTTTTCTGTTTTGGATTATTTCCGTGTGACTGGCCAGGAAATGTATGATTTGAGTCGTGATGTTGATCCTAAGGATGTAGAGATGGCTACTATGGTTTACAAGATTGTGCAATATCTTGCTGAACATAAAAGGTCTCAAGGGCTTCGAGGATTTGTTGATCAATTGGTTGATGTAGTTGAATTTTTTAGAAAGGGACCTGCTGAGATTCCTTATTTTGACCATGTGTTGGTGGATGAATATCAGGATGTTAATGCTATGCAGGTAGAGTTATTAGAGTTGATAAATAAGGATCATATTTTTGCTGTTGGAGATCCGAGACAATCTATTTTTGGTTGGCGTGGTAGTGATGTAACTTTTATACAACGTTTTGCTGAGCATTTTGGTGATACGATTACTGTTCATTTGTTAAAGAATTATCGAAGTAATAAAGGGGTGGTTGATTTTATGAATTTAGCTATTTCTTCAATGAAGTTACCTGACTTGGAACATCATAATGAGGGGAAAACTAATTTGAAATTATTTAGTTTTGATAACGAGGAAGCTGAGAGAATGTTTTTATTACAAGTCATAGAAGGTTTGGTTGTTGCAGATGAAGATGTTTTTGTGTTAGCTCGAACGAATAGGCAATTATTTGATTTTTCAGATTCATTGCGACGGAAGGGAATTGATTTTGTCATTAAGACGGATGATTCTTTTGGTGCGGCTCCTAAAAAAGAAGAGGCTCCGCTAAATAGCAAATTGATTTTGGCAACTGTTCATGCAATAAAAGGATTAGAGGCTAAACATGTTTTTGTGATCGGATGTAATAAGGATTCGTTTCCTTGCAGAGCAAGTGACCATCCTATTGTTGAGATGATTAAGAGTGATTATTATGACAAGGATGAAGAAGAGCGTCGATTGTTTTATGTTGCGATTAGTCGAGCTAGGGAGAACTTGTATATGACGTATACTGGTACTGTTACTCATTTTATTACGGATGAGATGAAGGATATTCTAGAGAAAGATTAGGTTTTATCTCTCTAAACTTTTTTCTATTTCTTTAATCTTTGTTCTTAATATAATTGCTTCTTCGAATTCTAATTTGTCTGCTGCGACTTCCATTTTCTTTTGAAGTTCAATCATAAGATTTGGAAGATCTGCTTTTGGTAAATGCTTAGTCGAGATGATTTCAATTTCTTTTTCTTTGATTGGTTTAATAATTGTTTTTGGGGTGATATTATTTTCCTTATTATATTCTTCTTGTATCTTTCTTCTTCTGTTTGTTTCACTTAATGCTTTGACTATAGACTTGGTCATTACATCTGCATAGAGTACGACATATGCTTCTGAGTTCCTTGCTGCTCGCCCGATTGTTTGAATTAATGATTTGTCGTTTCGTAAGAATCCTTCTTTGTCTGCATCAAGTATACCAACAAATCCAACCTCTGGGATATCTATTCCTTCTCGTAACAAGTTGATTCCGATTAATACGTCAAATTCTCCAAGTCGTAATTCTCTTATTATTTCTGTTCGTTCTAATGTCTCAATTTCGGAATGAAGGTATCTTGTTTTAATTCCTTGTTCGGCTAAATATTCGGTTAGTTCTTCTGCAAGTTTTTTTGTTAGTGTTGTTAGTAAAACTCGGTTTCCTTTTTTGATTTGTTTTTCAATTTCTTTTTTCACGTCTGGTACTTGAGTTGATAGAGGCCTTATTTCTACCTTTGGATCAATTAATCCGGTTGGTCGGATAATCTGCTCAACTACTTGATCGCTTTTTGCAAGTTCGTATTCTGCGGGTGTTGCTGATACGAATATTGTATTAAACTTTTTGTTAAATAATGCTTCAAATTCATCAAATCGTAATGGTCTATTGTCATATGCTGAAGGTAGTCTAAATCCGAAATCAATTAGGTTCTTTTTTCTTGCTCTATCTCCTTTATACATTCCATGTGTTTGAGGAACACTTTGGTGGGATTCATCTATTATTAATGTTGAACCATCAGGGAAATAATCTAATAATGTGTATGGTCTTTCTCCTGCTTCTCTTCCATCGAAGTGTCTGGAATAATTTTCGATTCCTTTACAGTATCCAGTTTCTCTAATCATTTCCAAATCGTAGAGTGTTCTTTGTTTTAATCTATGGGCTTCTAATGGCTCCATTTTTGGTAAGACTTGGTTGAGTTCTTTTTCTATTGCTTTTAGGGCAAATTCCATTTCTTCATTTGCGATCATAAAATGTTTTGCAGGGTATACCATGAAGTTATTTAACTCTTCAACTTTTTCTCTGGTTATTTTATCTAGCTCTGTTATCTTTTCAATTTCATCGTCCCACAGCTCGACTCTAATTACATTGTTAAAGTTCGCAGGAATGATTTCTATTGTGTCTCCTTTAACTGTGAATCTTCCTGGTTGTAATTCTGTGTCGTTTCTTTGATATTGTGACTCCACCAATTTTTCTATGATTTGTTTTCGGGTTACCTTTTTTTTAAGACCTAAGTTAAATCTGAACCGTTCAAAGTTTTGAGGTTTACCTAGGCCGTAGATACAGGATACTGAAGCTATTACTATTGTATCTTTGTGGGATAATAGTGAAGCAGTTGCTGAGAGTCGTAGTTGATCTAGTTTTGCGTTTATGGCTGAGTCTTTTTCGATGTATTTATCAGTTGTTGGTATATATGATTCAGGTTGAAAATAATCATAATAAGAAACAAAGTATTCGACTCGATTGTTGGGAAAAAGTATTTTGAATTCTTCGTATAGTTGCGCGGCTAGTGTTTTATTGTGTGCCATTACGAGAGTTGGCTTTCCTATGTTTTGTATTACATTTGCCGATGTGAATGTTTTTCCGGACCCAGTTACACCTAGGAGTGTTTGGAATTGCTTCCCTTTTTTGATACCTTCGGTTAGCTGTTTTATTGCTTCGGGCTGTGAACCTGTAGGCTGATGGGGCATTTGCATTTTAAATTTTTGGAACATGTATACATAGGAAAATTAGGGTATTAAAGGTTTATTGATAAGTGTTATAAAGATCGTTATAGTGTTTTTTATATGTCAGATGATCGAGAAACTTCTATTCATGATTTAAAAGAGGCTATGAGGGAATTTAGTGAAGCTCGTGATTGGGATCAATTTCATAATGCGAAGGATTTGGCTATAGGGATTTCTACTGAGGCTTCTGAGGTATTGGAACATTTTAGATTTAAGAATGCAAATGAGGTTGAGGAGATGATGAAGGATCCTGTTGCTCGTGAGGAGATTGGTGATGAATTAGCTGATGTTTTGACTTTCACCTTGCGAATGTGTCAGAGATATGATATTGATATGACAGAGGCGTTTCATAGAAAATTGGGTAAGAGTGCTGTTAAATATCCTGTTGAACGGTCTAAGGGTAGAGCTGACAAATATACCGTATATGAATCTGATTAACCGTACCTTTTATAAATTAGTTTTTCTTTATTTATATAAGAGAGGCCAAAGAGAAAGATGGAAGGTGATGTGTTTATACTAATTAGTTTGATTTTACTAGTTGTACTTTTAGTTTCTTTTGTTATGAGGTTCCTTGCCCAACCAATGATTATTGGATATATTTTGGCTGGAATTTTAGTTGGCCCTATTTTCTTTAATATTATGCCTGAGGGTGAATTATTTATCACGTTTAGTGAGATGGGTATTGCGTTTTTGCTGTTTATTGTAGGTTTACATTTGTCTCCAAAGGTTATTCAGGAAGTGGGAAAGGTTTCTTTGGTTACTGGTGTTGGTCAGGTTGTGTTTACTTCTGCTATTGGATATGTGTTGTCTATATTGTTAGGATTTGATTCTGTTACTTCTATTTATATTGCTCTTGGTTTGTCTTTCTCCTCGACAATTATTATTATGAAGCTTCTTTCAGATAAAGATTCTTTGGAGAAATTATATGGTAAAATTTCTATAGGGTTTTTACTTGTACAAGATTTGATTGCTATTACTATATTATTGGTTGTTTCTAGCTTTTCAGGTGGAGGAACTATTGAGCAGATGATTACTTCTACTGTCTTGAAGGGGGTCATTCTCTTTGCTGTCTTGGTTCCTATTGCAGTGTATGTATTGCCTCGGTTTGCTAATTCCTTTTCTCGAAATCAAGAATTCTTATTTGTGTTTGCAATTTCTTGGGGTCTTGGTTTGGCTTCATTGTTCAAGTATGCAGGGTTTAGCTTGGAAGTTGGGGCTTTGATTGCAGGTGTTATTTTGTCAATTGCTCCCTATAGTTATGAGATATCATCGAGGTTACGTCCGCTACGTGACTTCTTTATTATTATGTTCTTTATCCTTTTGGGAAGTCAGATGGTATTCAATGATATCGCTACATTATTCTGGCCAGCTTTACTTATGTCATTGTTTATTTTAATTGGTAATCCTTTAATTGTTATTTTCTTAATGGGAAGGCTTGGGTATAGTCGTCATACTGGATTTATGGCTGGATTGAGTGTTGCTCAAATTAGTGAGTTTAGTTTAATTTTGATTTCATTGGCTGTAAAGATTGGTCATATCGATTCATCGATTACAACGTTATTAACGATTGTTGCACTTGTGACTATTGCTGGGTCAACTTATATGATTCAATATTCAGAGAAGATCTTTCCTTATGTCGCTCCTTGGATTAAAGTTTTTGAAAAAAAGAATATGAAAGAGAAGAAAGCTCGTGTTAAGAAATTTCAATATTTCTTATTGGGTGAAAATAGAATAGGATTCTCCATTATGAAGGCGTTTAAAAAATTGAAAAGGGAGTATGTTGTTATTGATTATAATCCTGATATTATTAAGAGACTAGAAAGGGAAGGGGTTTCTACGATGTATGGTGATGTCTCTAATGTTGACTTTATTGAGGATTTGGATTTGAAGCAGGCTAAATTAATTGTTTCTACGATTCCAGATGCAGATACTAATTTTATGATTTTGAGAATGGTTCGTCATGTTAATAATAAGGCTACTGTTATACTTGCTGCGAAGGATATTGAGGATGCCTTGGCGTTTTATGCTCAGGGTGCTGATTATGTTATTTTGTCTCATTTCTTAGGCGGGGATTATACTGCCAATATTATTGAAAAAGCGGGTGAACGCCGGGTTAATTATAAGAAGTATCGATTTGATCATGTTGAGGACTTGTATGATCGACTTGAGCGTGGGCATGAACATCCTGACTATGATAAGGATAAACGTTATCATAAAGGGTAATTCTTTCTTTTATGGTGGTAAGGCTTAAAAGTATCTTTTTCTTGGTGTAGTAATGGAAGCTGAACAAATTATTGCATATTTATCTCCTATTGAACGGGCTGTTTTGTCGCAGATGAGTGAGGAAAAAGTTGCTATAGAGAGTTTAGCTAATGATTCACTAGATGAGGTTACTGTTGTTCGTGCTATTGGATTGTTGAAGGAAAAGGGATTGGTTGGCGAGAAAGTTGTTGAGAGGAAAATTGCTAATTTGGGTATTTTAGGTATTCATTATGTTAAAAAAGGATTGCCTGAACGAGTCTTATTAACTGTTCTTTCTAAGCAGCAAAGTGTTCCGATTGGTGAGGTTAAGAATGTTACTTCTTTGAATGAGAATGAGTCTAAAATAGCTGTTGGGACATTGAAGAGTAAGTCTATGATTACGATTGTGGAAGGTCGGGTTAAACTGATTGCTGTAGGTGACGATATTATTCGTAAGTTTGGAGAGGAAAAAGTCTTGGATTTATTGCCTTGTGATTTTGATTCTTTGAAAGGTGAAGAGGCTGAGACGTTTCGTAAATTACTTAAGCGAAAAGATATTGTTGAGGTTAGTGAAGAAAAGAAGGTTACGGTTAGTTTGACTACTTTGGGTGCTTCTGTTTTGAAAGTTGGTTTGGATGATTCTTTGATTGAGCAGGTTACTTCTAAGTTGATTCGTGGTCAGGGCTGGAAGGGAAAGAAGTTTAGAAAATATGATGTTGCTGCTCCGACTCCGAGGCTCTTTACTGGTAAGCGGCATTTTGTTGAACAGGCTACTGATTATGCTAAGAGTATATGGTTAGAGATGGGATTCGGAGAAATGCAGGGTGATATGGCTTTGACAGGATTGTATAATTTTGATGCATTATTTACTGCTCAGGATCATCCGGTTAGGGAAGAACATGATACGTTTTATGTAAAAGGGAAGAGTGGGAAGTTACCTGATAAACAATATGTTGATGCGTTAAAGAGGGCTCATGAAGGTGGTGTTGATGATAGTGCTGGGTGGAAGACTACTTGGGATGCTGAGGTTTCAAAGAAGGTTGTTTTGAGAACGCATACTACGCCGTTATCTATTCAAAAGATGAGAGAGATTGCAAAGAATAAAGAATTCCCTGCAAAGTATTTTTCATTGGGTAAATGTTTTCGTAATGAAACTGTTGATTGGAGTCATGGTTTTGAGTTTAACCAGACTGAAGGAATTGTTGTTGATGAGAATGCTAATTTTAGGCAGTTATTAGGGTATCTGAAGCAGTTTTTTAGTAAAATGGGTTATGATAAGCTACGTATTAGACCGGCGTATTTCCCGT
>JBNMFJ010000032.1:0-7902 GCA_051269935.1 Patescibacteria group bacterium
AGGAAAAAGGGCCAGTACATAACACCGTGGATATGATCAGTGCCTCCACAAGGTCGGCACCGTCACATCCACAACCGTTAGCTGACAGCAAAAAGAAACCTCAGAAAAACTATCAAAAAAGGATAGTAAGTGCTATCGCACACACTATCCTTTTTTATAGTGAGCAAAATCAAATAATTTAACCAAAACACATAATAAGATTTTTTAATGTTAAAATTAATTGTATCTTCATAAGGAGCATACTGATCTAATTGCAAACTGTTATAAATCATATTTTTCAACCCAAAAACAAAAGTTATGAAAAACTCTTCGTTAGCTTATCTTATTACTTCTTTATTTTATCACATATTTGTTCAACTTTTGTCTAAAAAGTATATTTGTTTATTTGGCCTATTTATTCTCATTAGCTTTAATTCAGTCAAAGTAATTTCTCAGCCTCAAGATTCAATAATTTGTGAGGCTTACGAAAGACCTAATCCACCACTTCTAGGTGACACAAAAGAACAAATCTTTGTTGACCGTTTTGGGAATTATTATCTAATGTCAGAACTGTCAACGTGGACTGAAAATGCCTCTCTTGTCGATTGTAATAACGATGCGTTTTCTTTAAACTTTGGTAATGGTTTCACTATTGAACAAGAAGAAACCATATGTGAGGTTTTTAACTATCTCAGTCAAATCATGGGAAATCCAACACCAGAATTTCCTGCCAATATTTTAGTATTAAGAGAATTCTTATCTGGCCCAACCGGAGCGACTGGTTCTCCAATTTGGGATGCTACCTGTGGCATTGCCAATAGTACCATTGTTGAAAAAATCCTAGGTGGCGGACAAGATATTTCTACTTCGTTTCCTGATGGGATACTTAGAATTGATAGTGACATACCTGATAACATTTGGCATACTTTAGCTGATGACATCAGCCAAACGGATCCTGGCCTGGATATAAATGATGTCGATTTATATTCAGTTACATTACATGAAGCTTTGCACATCCTGGGTTTTGCTTCTAGAATTGGAGCTACTGGTAATCCTCTTGACATATACAATAGCTCAGGAGACTTAATAATTGATAATGAAGCCTTTTCCAAATGGGATACTTATTTATATTCAAATATCAATAATGAGTATTTAATCGAGTCTATACCTGAACCCACCTTATGCTGTGATGAAAAGGTATTTATTTTTAATGCCTTTCCTATGATGCCAAATCCCGTTGATGGTAATTGTTCTAATGGAATCGTCTTTAATGGAAATACTGTGAATCAAAATGTAAATAACTTAGTTGATTTAAGCTCCGTTGATCCTGATGATCTGGATTTTGCTGTTGCAAATAAACTTAGTCACATACATCGAAATTGTAATAATCCTCAAAATGAGGATTTTGTAATGCATCCAGTAATCCTTCAAGGGCCAGATGGTGTGAATCGGATAATTTCTGATACAGAATTAAATATGATGTGCGATTTAGGGTATCCGATGGATAATATTTGTGAAAACCATTGTGCTGTCGTCACCCAAAATGATTTTATTATCAGATTTAATACTTCATTATCAATTAATATAAACAACTCAATATTAAACAATGATATTTTACCACCTGATTATCAACTTAACATAGACTTGAATTGTGGAAATTTACCTCCTGGTTCTTATTCTTACAGCGGAAATGGCAACTGGATTACAATGGTAAATACTCCCCCGCCTGGATTTTATTATTTCTGCTATACCATAACTGGATGCAATGGAGAGATATGCGATGATGGTATAGTTTTTCTGCAACATGGAGTTGAAAATTGTGAAAACCAATGTAACTTATTTTGTTTAGGAGATTTTGAAGCTTTACTCCCGGTTAGTGCTTCTTTTTTCAATCAACTGGGGCTTGATCCCTTTCAGTTTCAAGAAGGAAATACATATACTCCAACACCTGATGTCCTATATGCTTCTCCAGACAATCAACTTTTAGGTTTTTATAATGGTTATGGAGAACCGATTTATATCCCGCTAACTAAGACATTAGAAGTTGGTTGTACATTGGATATTTCATTTTCGGCTTCCGCAAGTCTAGAAGATTTAACCCTACAATTATTTGCAAGTCAAAATCCACCTTGTACAAATCCTTCAGGACCAATTTGTCAAGAAGATGGTTTTCCAAGTTGTATTGACTATACGTTACACTGTATGACTATCCCACCAAATAGTACAGTTGACTATCCCGATGGCTTTCCTTTAGTACAAAATCCTACTTTAAACACTGCTTTAGTTTTTGGATCTCCAGATAATGTAGTACCCTATCCTTTTGATTTTAACATAGGAAATATTTCTTATTTCTATGAGCTGAATTTGAGTAACCATAGTTTTGAATGGGTAAATATGACAGGTGAACCGATTAATTATATTACCATTTTAGGAGGACCATTGAACCTTGAAAACGCTCCCTATTACTTCCTTGATGATCTGGAAATTATATCTAGTTGTGATAACCAGATTACGGTCGAACCAACAATTCCAAATCCCGCTTGCATAGGAAATATCAATATAATTGAATATACGGTTTGCCATACCGGCGCAGGCACAGAGACAGAAAATGTTTCGCTTATAGTTCCAGAGCTTCCAAATGGAATTACTTTTGGAAGTGGAGGCGACTTCATCAATGGAGAAACAAGTATTACTGGCTTAACCTCTAATGGTAATTGCGAAACGGTTAGTCTTGAATTAGTTGTGAGTGAAATCTTCGTACCAGGTAGTATTGTTACAATTCCTTTGACACTGGAAACAGAAAACGCTTGTTGGGCAGATCATGGAGAATCCGCAATAGATTTAAATTTAGAATATTGTTGCGATCTCCCTATGGAAGCTGGATTTGTTTATTCTGATTGTGGTCTTACTGTAGATTTTACTAGCTTGACTACAGATAACTCATTAAGCCATGCCTGGGATTTCACTGGTGATGGAAACACAGAAAGCAATTCGCCCAACCCTTCCTATACTTTTATTAGCTTCGGAACATATACTGTAAGCCATACTGTACAAAATAACTGTGGAGATATTGCAAGCGAAACATTAGACATAACAATTGTCGAAGATAATACTCTTGACGCTTCTTTTACTTATGAGGACGATATTTGCTCCTTTGTTGTACAATTTACCAGTTCCGAACCTTCAGGAGACCATCAATGGATTTATAATGGAAATGTTTTTAGCACAGAAGCAAATCCATCCTATGATTTTTTAATGGCTGGCACATATCAAGTTACCCATATTCTAACAGTTGATTGTGCTAATGCGGAAGAAACTTTATCGATTTCCACAGATATTGATGAATGTGGAGTAGATGAAAATTGCGAATGCCTTAGTGGTGTTAATATAACAGGACCCACCACCAATATTACCGATGTCACCAATCAATCATCGATAAACAATACTTGCGTTAGTGTTAGTGGTACTCTGATCATTAATGATGATTTCAGTTTTAATGACTGTAATATCTATATGCAACCTGGTGCAGAAATAATAATTAATACTAACTACGTGCTGGACATTTATAACTCAAGTATTAGTGGATGCGGTGAATTTTTGTGGCAGGGAATAACGGTGCAACAAAAGGGAACTTTAAACGCTCAATGGAATATTATCAGTGATGCGAGAGAAGCGATTCAACCACTAAATGGCTCTAAAATACTACTTTACTATAACACATTCGATAGAAATTATGTAGGTATTTATACCGCACCTTCAATATTCGGAAAGACAATTTTCAGTACGATATACAATAATAAATTTTTATGTACTGACAACCTGCTTCACAACTATGAAGAACCTGATTTGGGAGATAGAAGTTTTGCAGGTGTTTGGATGAATCAAACCAGAGGAATTAATATAGGGCAACCTAATATTCCCTGGAATGTCAATAGTTTTTATGGATTAAGAAATGGTATTATAGGAGTACGTTCTTCGGTAAATATACACCATGTAAAAATAGAAGATCTCGTAGGGGAATCAACCAATCTTGCAAGCCTTTCTGGTGTTGGCGTATTTTCGGATAATAGCTTTTTAAGACTTAGTCGCAGCGATATTATGAATGGATTTACTGCTGTCTTTACAGAACGAACTAATATCGCTCAATTAGATAATTGTGAGATCGAAGGCGTCCAGAATGGCATTGGAGTTTTCTTAGGGCAACAAAAAATAAACAACATTACCAATAATGATATTTTCTGTCAAAATAGTGGAATATTTTTGTCTAATCTGGATAATGCAAATCTTGAAGTAACTAATAATGTCATTCACTCTTTGGAAACACCCAACCAGATTAATTTAGCGGGGATTGTTGTTTCTATGTCAAATTTTCAGGAACCTGCTGATGCTGTAATTGAAGATAATATTATATTTTTAAACAATACACTATTTGGAGTACTGCTTAATGCAACAGAACAAGTAAGAGTCTTTAATAACACCGTTAATGATGTAATTCCTGTAACTGGGTTTCTAGGACAATTTTCTGCTGGTATTAACATTAATGCAGGTTTTGAAAATCGAATAAGAGACAACACTATTAATGGTGCAGGAATCAACTCCACTATGAAAGGTATGCGCATTACTAGCTCTATGGGTACTGTATTTTGTTGCAATACGATCACAAATACCAAACATGGCGTTTTCTTTTCAGGAGAATGTGATGATACAAAGTTAAGAGTGACTGATGTACATGAAGTAGAAACAGAAGGGACAGGCCTTTTCCTACATACTAGTGCTACGCTAGGTGATCAAACTGAACTTGATCAGGATTTAGGAATACTACTTTATGGTAATATTTTTTCGAATCAGGATGGATCAGTTAATAGTGGGGCAACTCATGAAGGTGTAACAGAATTTCAAGTAAATCAATCTCAATTCCCAATCAACCCAACCAGTTTTCCAGAAACTGTCCCTTTTCCTATAAATTCCGTTTCGAATCAATGGTTTTTTATTGAACAAACTGGAACAACTTTGACTTGTGCCTCCTTTCCTGATTGCAATATTGAAATATTGGGCCTTCTACCTCCTGGAGGAGGAGTAGATGACCGAGATATCAAAACAGCCACCGGGAATAATAATTTTGGAATTTATAGCGATGGCATTCAATGGGAAGCTGCTCGTCATTTATATAGAAAGATGGACAATTATACTTTCTTGCAACAACAGAACAGCAGTGTTGATTCTTTTTATTCAGCTAATCAGACAAGTATTTTAGGAAAGATGAATGAAGTACAAAATGCTACCCGTGCCTTATATATTCCTGATTCTGGCCTATGGCAAACTTATGAAGATCATGTTCTAACAACAGAAGAGTTATTAGCTGAAATCCAGTTTCAAGATAGCCTTATATTTGCTCTACCAGAATCTCAACATGAACCTGTTTATTTGATTAAAGATTCTTTGACGGTGTTGTTGTCAAATAACTATGATGCCATCTATGAATTATTAGATCAAATGGATGATAATAGAATTTCGCAAACATCTCCAATAATAAGCTTTAATGCCTCCGCCCCTGCTCCTGAAGTATATGAATCTAATCTACAGATCATAAATGATATTTACCTTCAAACCATTGCTCAAAATAGCTATGCATTTAGTAGTTCTCAATTGGCACAAATCGAAATCATTGCGGAAAAATGTCCGCTAATAGATGGAAATGCCGTATTTTTAGCAAGAGGACTGCTTGCTATGGTGAAGGATACTATATTTGATGATACTAGTTGTCTTTCTGTTCAATATAGGAGTATTGAAGATGAAAGTTACGCAGATAAAATTACCACTTTTGATAATCCAATTATATATCCTAATCCGGCTAGTGATGAAGTTGTTTTAAAATTCCCGACTGTCTTAGAAAAACCGATTCAGGTAAGCTTTTATTCTATAACAGGACAAAACGTACATACACTTAGAGTTCCAGCCGATATTAAAGAGTACAGGCTTGATACATCTGCGTTTAGAAGTGGCATTTATTTGTGTAAAATTTTTGATGGCAAAAATAATCCTTATACTGAAAAATTGATTATTTTAAAATAATGTTGAACCTATTTAAAATCCTATCATTGATGTTGTTGAGTGTTCATTTTGTGAATGCTCAACAACATGATAATATTTGGTTGTTTGGATATAGTAGCAATGAAGTTGATTCAACATTTGGAGGTAGTGTCATGGATTTTAGCAATGATAGTCTTAGTATTTATTATGAGTACAGGAATATGAATCTTGATGTCACCAATGCAAGTATATGTGACACTTCAGGGAATTTACTTTTTTATACTAATGGTATTTATATTGCTAATACAGAACATGATACTATCGAAAATGGAGGAGGTATTAATCCTGGAGATTATGCAGACGATAATTCCATTTACGGTTATATTCTAAATCAAGGAGCCATAATACTGCCTGTCCCAAATAGCGATAGTCTGTTTTACCTTTTTCATCTATCTTTAGATTATCCAAATACAAATGTTGATTGGCATTCTCCACAATTTTATTATTCGGTAATAGATATGAGTTTAAATAACGGTTTGGGAGAGGTGATTGAAAAGAATGTTTTGCTCCTTGACACTACATTTCAATGCGGAATTATAACAGCGGCTAAACATGCTAATGGAAAAGATTGGTGGGTTTTACTAAATGGTTATAATTCCAATTCTTTCTACACTTTTTTAATTTCTGAAGAAATGCCTTCCGAACATTTCATCCAGATGACTGGAAGTATAATTCCTCATGGACTAGGGCAAGCCGTTTTTTCTCCAGATGGCTCGAAATATGCAAACATTAGTCTCTTTGGAGGAGCTGATGTTCCAGATTTAGTATCTATTTATGACTTTGACAGATGTAATGGGATATTAAGTGAACCAACACAATTTGAATATGGCGATAGTGCTTGGTCTGGCGGAATTGCCATTTCTCCCAACTCCCAATTCTTATATGTTTCTTCCTACAACTTTATTTATCAATATGATTTATTTGCTAATGATATTTTGGCGAGTAAAGATACAGTAGCTATTTATGATGGCTTTGAATTAGAAATCACTCCTACTTTTTCCCTTCCAACTCGTTTTGCTTTGATGCAACTGGCTCCAGATGGTAAAATATATATTAACTGTCCTGCTAGTGTTAATTTATTGCATGTCATTAACAATCCAAATGAGCCTGGAGAAGCATGTGATATACAACAGCATAGCATTGAATTACCAACCTACAACTTATTCTCCCTACCTAATTTTCCAAATTATCGCCTTGGTCCTCTTGCTAATAGTGAATGTGATAGCACTACTTCAATACACGAAGTTTCCATAGACAAATCTCAATTGAGTATTTTTCCTAATCCGGCTTATGAGAATATACAACTAGAATTAGAAGAGTTTGATTCTTTTTCAGGAAAAGTAACCTGGGAAATATATACATCAAGAGGCGAACTAATTAAATCTGGAATTTTTAATTCTAAGAAATTAAATATTTCAGTTTTGCCTTACCCGAATGGTGTGTACTTTGTGAAAGTAATTATTGAAGATGGTACTTTTATTACAGAACGAATGGTTGTTCAGAAGTAGTAAATTTAGCCTCCCAATGCCATGCACATTGACCATTGTCCACAAATCCAAACTCAAATCAATAAATGGTCAAAGAGCATAGCAGCAAACCCAAAACAACTCGGCGAGACAGCCGTCAGCTAACAATGTATATATGTCAATCGGGGCTAAACGCCCCGACTGCATATATACGAATCGTTATGTCCGACCAAGACTAAAGAACCACGCCCGAAAAAATCTCTGACTTTCAGACTTGCAGCTTGGGACGGATAAATTTGGGAATTGATTTTTACTTTTGGGAAGAGAGGACTAATCGAATTAATGCTAAACTCAGGAGAATTCGTTT
>JBNMFJ010000033.1:0-7876 GCA_051269935.1 Patescibacteria group bacterium
AAATGCATTTGAACATAATTCTAATTTTGTGTTTTGTTCAAAAGCGTTTTATTCGCCACGGCTGTTGAACCATGTTCAAATCACTTGTAACCATATTATTGATTTTGAGAAAATACAAATATGGGGTAATCTCATAAAATGCATTTGAACATAATTCTAATTTTGTGTTTTGTTCAAAAGCGTTTTATTCGCCACGGCTGTTGAACCATGTTCAAATCACTTGTAACCATATTATTGATTTTGAGAAAATACAAATATGGGGTTACGCGGATTTGAACCGCGGTCGCGAAGTCCCAAACCTCGAATCATACCAGGCTAGACCATAACCCCATAATAGGATAGTAAAAAATGATAAATATCAGTTATAAGGCTTTGCTTTTTTGGGGCTTTTTGGTGTATGTTAGTAAAAAGGTTTTTAAAGGGTATTTTATGAATTATATAATAAGATGGCAGTAAAAAAGAAAAAAATCGGAGCGGCGGGAAGGTTCGGTGCTGGGTATGGAAGATTAAAACAGAAGTTAAATGCTGTTGAGGCTAAGCAGAGGGTTAAGCAAGATTGTCCTTTTTGTAATGGTCGAGCTAAGCGTGAAGCGAAGAGTATCTGGGAATGTACTAAATGTAGCAAGGTGTTTGCTGGAGATGCGTTTACTTTAGCTTGAGCTAAGGTTTATATACCCAAATTTTATCATTATACTATGGCAATTTACAAATGTTTTCATTGTGGAGTAAAAGCGAAGTCTAAGGACTTAAAGGCACGGTTTGTTTGTGCTGCATGTAACTCAAGAATTTTTTATAAACCGAGAAATCAGATGAAAACTGTAAAAGCAATTTAATACTATGGAAGAAGAAACAAATAATATGAAACAAATGGAAGGAGAAAATACTATGGGTTGTGGCGAGGGCTGTGGCTGTAGTTCTGAATGTTCTTGTGGTCCTGAATGTAGTGGTGCTTGTGCAACTGATGCTGATAATGGAATGGCTCCTTCTGAAGGAATGAATGCGACTGAAGGAATGGAAGCTCCTGCTATGCCTGGTAATCCTTTTGGAAATTTGGATGCTGATACTCAAGCTAAGATTCAAGAGTTACAAATGATTGAGCAATCTTTCCAACAATTATTACAACAAAAGAATATGTTTAGTATGGAAATTAACGAGGCTGATTTAATTATTAATGAGACTGAGAAAGCTGAAGGCGAGATCTTTAGAATTGTTGGTGGTCAGGTTGTGATTAAGTCTACCAAGGAAGAAGTTACTAAGGAGATGACTCACAAGAAAGAATTGATGGCTAAGAGGATGGAAGGTATTGATGCTCAAGAGAAAGAGTTTAGTGAAAAGATTGAAAGCATTCGTGCTGAGGTTTTGTCTAAAATCCAAGGCTAGTTCTTTTTGATTTTTATGGATTTATATTTCGTTATTTGAATACTTACGTACGAACAGTACGCTACGTATCCAAATGCCTTATCTAAATCTCATAAAAAGTCAAAAAGAGAGTGTAGGTTATCTATATATTTTTATAGTGTTTTTTGGGAATTGGTTTATGGGTTTAGAAATTATAACGCCAGATTATTGGGTGAATGAATCGCTGAGTCGCGAATTTCCTAAAGTTATTGATCAATTTCATGAACGATTGGGGCCTGCGTTTGGTGTTGATGAACAACCTGATTCTGAGGTTGTTGCAAGAGATTTGTTTTTTGCTCAGGGGTATTATGGTCTTCCTAATAGGGTGAATGTTAATGTTGGGGATGATTCTTATTATTCTGACGCTCAGTGTTGTGATTCTTGTTGGGGGCGTTGGGTTGATCGGGGAATTCTGATTTTGACTCATGAACTTGCTCACTTTTATCATGAGTTAGTTAATCCAGGTCAAACGGATTTGTATATGAGTGAATTTCGTGGTGAAGGTGGTGATGTAAAGGGGAATATTATTCTTGCTGAGTTGATTGCTGAGATTTCATCGTTGAGATATTTTGATTTGGAAGGTAGGTTTGGAGATGGATATATTGCGACGAGCTTACATTCAGGTGAGATGGAAAGTGGGGAGGATAATTATCCTGCTCTTGGTCGTAAATTTTATCAGGATCATGCTCATCAGATTGATTCGTCTATCGATTATCTTTCAAAGGTGAATTATGATGATGTAGGTGTGGCATCTGTTATTGATTCTTATGTTCCTCATTTGAGGACTGTTGGTGGGATGCCTTATTTTCTTGCTTATGGGATGTGTGGTACTGTCACGGATGTTGTTGAGAGACAATTGACTCTTTTTTAGCTCACGGTAACCTCGCCTTTTGAACAAACTGGTTGGAAAATATAAATGTTTATATACTGTGGGGACACAAGTCTACTATGGTATTTGATAGAATTAGTAAAATGTTTGGAGGCGCTGAGCCTGAGGTTGAGGACTCTGTGAATGAGTTTATTGAGATTGATTTGGAACAGGAGAAGAGTGATTCTAAGATTTATGTTAAGACGTTTGTCTTGAAGACTTATGAAGATATTAATGGTATTTTAGCTGCTTTGAGAGAGGGGTATAGTATTGTTGTTATGGATATTAGGATATTAAAGCAGAAGGATGTTATTGAGTTAAAGAGAGCTATTAGTAAGGTTAAGAAGACTGTTGAAGCTCTTGATGGTAAGATTGCTGGGTTTGGCGAGAATACTGTGATTGCTACTCCTTCGCGAGTTTTTGATATTAAGAAGGGTGATGAAGTTGTTGCGCCTAAACAGCCTAAGGACAACTACGAAATGTTTTAATTTTTATTTTATTGGCTTTATATTTTGTTAGATTTATACTCGCGTACCCGTAAGGGGTATGCATATGAACAATACGCCACGTATTAATCTGCCTCGTCTAAAACTCTCTAAAATAAAAATTGGGTTATGATTTAATAGATATTATTTATAATGTTTTTATTATATAGGGTATTAATTAATTTTTGCTATTGAGAATACTACTTTTAGTGCTGCTATGATTGTTGCTGGGATGAATAGTACGAGTAATGCTCTTAGGATATCGTTTAGGATTTGTAATACTGGGCTTATGTTACTTATGAATACGAGTGTTGAGTTTCCTAGACCACCTACGATTACGAGGGATACTGAGGCTAATAGGAAGGTTGTGGAGTCTTTGTCGCCTGCGTTGAGGTAACCGATTATTGCTCCTAGGACTACTAATGCTATATAGAAGTATGAATTTGCGCTGCTGAGGGATCTTGTTGTGAAGCCTAATATAATAGATAGAATTACTCCGGTTAGGAATGCATATGCAGCTACGAGGTTTTCGTGTGATTTTACCATATATATTTGATGGAGGGTTTGTATTTAAAGATTATGATTGGGGGAAAATACCATTTTACGTAAAAACCGATATCTTTATAAAGTGTAATTCTTAAGTTACAACAATGGGAAGCAACAGAGTATTTGCCTTTAGTATGTTTTTGATAGTTTTACTTAGCTTGTCTGTTGTTAGTGCATCTACTTTTACAACTGTTACTGATTTGCCATCATCTGTTAGTTCATCAACTTCTTATCCTGTTTCGGTAAATTTTGCGAATACTAATAATGATTCAGTTACTTTGGGATTTATTGGTGATTCTACTTTTACTTTACTCCCAACTAATGGAACTTTGGCTGGTTTGTCAAATGCTAATTATGGAGCTACTTTATTGGTTCCTGCTGGCTCTACTTCATTTTCAGAGACCTTGAGTGTTTTGGTTACTAATACATCTACTAATGCGGTTATTGAGACTAAGACTATTACTTTTACTGCTACTGTGAGTTCACAAACATATTGTGAAATGGAAGGCTTTAGTGAAAATGGTACTTTGAAGATTGATGCCTTTGAAATTAATAATAAGGGAGATGGTGATGATGATCAATGGGGTTTATTGGACGAGATTGAAATTATTGTAGATGTTGAAAATAGAGATCAAGATGATGCTGTTAAGAATGTTCGTGTAGAGATTAAAATTTTGGATAAGAATGGTGTTGATGTTACTAATGATTTTGATTTTGATGATGAGGAAATTAAGTTAGGTAAGATTAATGATGATGATGTTGAAGTGGCGACTTTTAGAATTGATGAATTGCCGGTTAATATTGATCAGGAGAGTTATACTATTTATGTACGAGCATATTCAAGTAGTGATGAGGCTGCTCAATGTGTGAGTGAAGGTAATGATTTGAAGGATTATGGTAGTGAAAATTCCTACGTAGAGATTGATGTGGATAATGATTTTGATGAGGGTGTTATTGTTAAATTTGATAGTCCTTCTATGCTTGCTACTTGTGGTTCTAAGAATTTGGAATTAAGCTTTGATGTTTATAATGTTGGAGATGGTAAGGAAGATAAGGTTTTGGTTGATGTGAGAAATTCAGCTTTAGATATTTATGAGCAAATTGTTATTGATAATTTTAGAGATGGTAAGAAGAAGACTTTGACTTATTTCTTTGATGTTCCTGCGGATGCTGAGGAAGGTGCATATTCATTGACTGTAAATACGTTCTTTGATTACGATGATGATGATGATAGTGATGAATTTGATGAATTTGATTATGATCAAAATTCTGATGATGATATGGATGTTAACTATTATGTTAAGTTAGATGTTGAAAATTGTGCTACTAATGATAATAAACCAGGTGTTTTTGCTAGATTGGTTACTGAATCTGTTGTTGTTGATTCTCCGGTTGAGATTAGTGTTTCTGTTACAAATGCAAATTTGGAATCTGGAACTTATAGTATTAGTTTGAGTGGTGTTTCTGGGTGGAGTGAATCTGCTACTGTTACTCCTTCAAGTCTACAATTAGCTGGTGGTGAATCACGAGATGTTACTGTTAGTTTTGTTCCTGTAACTGAAGGTGTTCAACAATTTGCTGTTAATGTTAATGGTCCTGGTGTTTCTGCATCTCAAGATGTTAGTTTGAGTGTTGATTCTGTTGAATCTTCTGTTGCTTCTGCATTTGGTGATTGGAACTTTAGTTTTGGTTCTGGGGATGGAAATTATACTAGCTGGTTGGTTACTGGTTTGGTTATTTTGATTATCTTTATTTTCTTATTGATTTTGATCGTTATCTTTAAGCGAAAGTAATTTTTTATTTTATTGGAATGATACTTTGTTGGAAGAACACTCGCGTACGAACTATGTACGCCATGCAACCTTCCGCCGCGTCTCATTCTCACTAAAATAAAAAATTGAAGGTTGATGGTTCTTTTTTTTATTTTCTACCGACAAGGTAGCTAGAAAATAAAAAAAATGGCTGGGTGGTGTTTGAGCTGGGTGCGAGTTGTAGTTGGTTTTTTATAGTTGCTTTTTGTCTTGTTTGTATGAAGAAGGTTGATGTTAGGTTATTGGATATTGTGGTTAGGTATGTGTTGATTTTTGTGTTGGGGTTGTTTGATTTGTTTATTTTCTATTTTGTGTTTACTCCATTGACTATTGACTTTGTTGGGCTGGTGTTGGGGTTGTTTGTGTCGTATGAGCTGATTGGGGAGCTTGGGAATGTGTTTTTTGTTTCGGGTATTGAGTTTGTTGTTGTGCGGGCTTGTGTTGCTGGTGCGGCTTATTACTTGTTATGTATATTGGTCCTTGGGATGCCTGGTTTGGATTGGGGTAAGAGGGCGAAGGCTTTGTTGTATTCGTTTGGATTGTTTTATGGTATTAATGTGGTGAGGATTGTTATGATGATTTTGTTATATGTTTATTGGGGGGCTGGTGCGTTTGAAATTGTGCATATGTTTTTATGGTATGGTATGTCGATATTGATTGTTGCAGGGGTTTGGTTTTTTGTTAGTTCTAAGATGGGGTTGAAGGGTAGGCCGGTTGTGGATGATTTGCGGTTTGTTTGGAAACAGGTTAGAAAGTAGGTTTATCCGTTGAGTTGTTCGATTATGTCTATTACGAATCGTTCTACTGTTAGTAAGTTATTTTCGCAGCTGTCGATTGTTATTTTGTAGCAATCGTTTTCTGGGTCTTTGACTACGCTTGATGTTTCTCCTAATTCTACTTGGAATATTGATACGTCTTGGGGTTTGTCTTCGCAGGTTGCGTAAGGTTTTTTGTGTTCGTCTGCGAATGTTTCGTTTGTTATTGCTATTATTTTTGCTTTAATGAAAGGGAATGCGTTTGTTATTTGGAATAGGGCATCTGTTGCTAGTATTGACTTGTCGCAAGCGAGGACTTCTGGGGATTGGGCTATCATGACTGTTGATTGTAATTGTATTGGCGCGTCGTTTATTTCTATTTTATTTGTTCTCGGGTCGTTTCGTAGGAATACGTTGTGGTCTCCATAGTTTTGTTTATTGTAATTCTTTGCGAATTGATTATGGTAGAGTTTGAGTTCTCCATGTTCTTGAATGTTATATGTTAGATTGTTATATTCGAATGTTTTTTGGGACTGTATGTAATAATATGGGCCAAGGAAGGCTGCAAAGAATATTATTATTATCAGAACGGCCCAGAATAATTGTCTGTCTTCTTGTTTTTTTACTTTTGGAGCTACTTCTTTTTCTTCTTCCTCACCTTTACCTTCTTTTGGTGTTTCTTCTTTTACTGTTTTTTTGGAGAATTCTTCGCTTGTCTTTTGGACTTCTTCCTTTGCTTGAGTTTTTGTTTCTTTATCTTCTTCCATTTTACATATCGTTACTGTTATGGGTTGTTGGTTGTGTGTTTTGTGGGTTGACTATTTCGTTTATTTGAATGTCATCATTGGTTTGGGTCCTTTCTGTGTCTTGAATATCTAATAGTTTGTGGAGGAATGCGTCTGCAGCTTGTGCTGAGCTTCCTTCGAGAATTATACAGTTTAGATGTTGGGAAACTCTTGTTGTTTCGTTATTTGGTATTACGACGATGATGTTATCATTCTCACATGTTTTAAAGGGTAGGGTGTCGTCGGTACATATTTCTGGGTTAATGCATGCGTCGTTTCCTCGTAGGACATATTCGGGATATAGGTTGTATAATATTTGATCCTTTGAACTATCTGGGCTTACAAAGTATAATGGTTTGTTTACGTAATTTGCTAATGTCTTGTTTGTATTTACTGGTATAGCTTTGATATCTGTTTCTATTGGAAGATAGGTGAAGGCATGTTGTTTGTTATTAATATTGGTTATCCAGATGTTATTACCTTTTTGAAAGGTGTGTCCTGCTATTTCGATTTCTTGTATGGAGTCAGTTCCTTCTCCTGATTGGTTAAAGAATGCAAAGCCTGCTGTTGAAAGTAATAATAAGAAAATCATAGCTATTCCTAAGTATAGATTGTATCTTCTTTGCTTTTTTGCAAGGTTCTCTTTTTCATTGATTCTTCTCATAAGAAATTAGGGTATTTTGACTTTATAAGATTTAGTAGTTTTTTTTACTATTGGGCGTGGACTACGTTATAATATACTGATATACCTCTTTTCTTATGCTAAGCTTTTTATATGCAATTACCTTCTATTTTGTATGAATGAGGGAGGTCGTGTACAATTACTTGGTTTTGTGGCAGTTTGTTTGCTATTTCTAGGGGTATTTCTGTCTGTGAATAGTTTTGCACAGTCATCTTCTGGATCGGTTAGTTTGTCGGTTAGTCAGGTGCTGAGTATTGTTTCTCCAACTAATGGTACGTCTTATCCTTTTAATGTGAGTGATGCAAATAATGTTAATGCTACTAATGTGGAATTTAATGTGAGCTTGAATACTACTGATAAGAATTCTTCGGCGACATATTCTTATTATATTAATAATTCAGCTTCTGGATTCTATTATTTTAATGTTACTTTTACTGGTAATATTTCTTTGCCATCACGAGTTGGTTGGAATACGTTAACTATTTCTGAATTGACTGCTGGTAATGTTGTTAGAAATTATACTGTTGATTACTTTATTAATATGGG
>JBNMFJ010000034.1:0-7462 GCA_051269935.1 Patescibacteria group bacterium
CAATCGCTTTTCCAAATCGTCTCCCGTCATATTTCCGTGTCCCACTAAAAAACTCAGTATACACCAAAATATAATACGTCTCCAAAGCAATATCTAACGGTAAGTCAATATATTTTATCTTTTTTCCTGTCGAATCCGCCAATGCCTCAACCTTTTTTGTAAACAAAGCTGCAATTTCAGGCGTAGTAAACTTCGAACTATTAACAACCCCCAAAACACCCTTTTCCGGCATAGCCTCATCAGAAACATCAACAGTTGTCGTATCAAAATGATCCTGACCACTAATCACCTGAGTAATCAACTCCCCATCAGCAACACTATGAGCCAAAGGCCCAATACAGTCAAAACTCATACACATATCAATAAGCCCATATCTCGAAACAAGCCCATATGACGGTTTAACCCCAACAACACCACAATGAGAAGCCGGATTACGAATAGAACCACCCGTATCGCTACCAAGGGCAAAATCACATAGATCAGCCGCAACAGCAGCCGCAGATCCAGAAGACGAACCACCAGGAATCAAATCAGGATTCTTTGGATTCTTAGTCGGACCATATGCAGAAGTTTCTCCACTAACCCCACAAGCAAACTCATCCATATTAACCATCCCAAGTAAAATAGCATCCTCACTCAATAACTTCTGTACAACAGTCGCATGATAAGGAGCAACAAAACCCTCTAAAACTAAGGAAGCACAATTAGCCTCCATAGAACGATAACAAATATTAGATTTCAAGAAAAAACAAACACCAGCCAACTTCCCAACATCACGACCTTCCTTAATACGCAAATCGATAGCTTTAGCTTCACTAATAGCTTCTTCGTTCAAAGATAATACAATATTCAAGTCTTTGACTTTATCAGTAGCAATTTTTTCACTAAATCCCATAACCCGAGAAACAGCAGAAACCTTCCCCGAAGAAACAGACGCAACATGTTCAGTAATATCCATATATCTAACCGACAAATTCATTTAATAAGCTTTTTGATACTAACCCATGAATATCTCTGCGCAGAAATATTCGCCCCCGTATACAGTATGAAAAATATCTAAAATACAAAGAGGCGTCAATGATAACAACATCAGTAAATATATCTGAAGTATTTTATGCATTAAGAAAAATTGAAGATTATAGAACAGCAAATTATATTGTGAATCAATTAAGCGTATCATGCCTCGAAGTAACTCCAGAAGTAGCCATTAAAGCCGCTGAATTAAAAAAAGAATATAAAAAACAAAAACTTTCCTACATCAATTGCATAGGGTATATCTTAGCCCAAGAGCATAAACTCAAATTCCTAACAGGAGATAAAGAGTTTAAAGATTTCCCAAATGTAGAATTCGTCAAAAAATAATCTATTTCACCAACGTCTTAAATAAGTCAACCACAGCTGTAAAATCACCATCTCCCTCAATCACCATATCAAACGCATCCCGATATTGAGCCCGAAGTTCATCCTCTTTGCCATTCAAAAAGCCAACCTTAATAATATTTGAATACCTAAAACCCTCAGCCATAGACAGATCCCCCATCGAATCCCCAATCAAAAGAACATTATCTCGCCCGTTCACAACCTCATACACATCATCATCAGTACGAATAACCGTCTCATTCTTATTAAACGGATGAATAATAGGCTCACGAGCGCAAATAGCCTTTCCCTCACGATCCCAGTCAAAAGTATTCGTAATGATATAGATATTATTATACATACAGTCAGCCTTCTCTAAATACATCTCAATAGCATCACCCAAACCACTAGCAGAAAAAATAAGAAGCGGAATATGATACGAATCAAGTAACTTCAAAAAATCAGGAACTCCATCACGAAGTTTCACATTCCCTTCACCAACAACTCGCTCCAAGTCATTCCGATGTAACCCAGATTCAATTAAGAGCTTATTATGCCTCGTCCACCATTCAAGCATATATTTGGACTTTTCAGAATGTGAAAGAGTAGCATCAACTTCAATTGGGTGATATTGCGTAAATAAGGCTTTAGCTTTATCAGCATAGCCAGGGGAAAGCATATTACGATCACGCAAAACGGAAATAAGAAAAGGAACTGATTTTCCCTCATTCGCAGCATAAGTGAGAGTACGGTCAAAATCACAGATTACATGTAATTCATCTGTACTACCTTCTAAAAACTTCTTACGAATTTGCCCAATATCAAATTCATCAATATAAACCCCTTTAGAACTCATTTCTTCCAAGCTGCCTTTTCAGCAACAATATGCCTATCCTCAACAAACGGCGCATTCAAGAATTGCAAATCACTAAACGCTTCATCAGTCTTCCAAGGACTCCCCTCTTCCCTCTGACCATTACTACTAACAGAAGAAACAAAATGACTCTCTTCACTTTCAACCTCAGCCAACTTACTCCCAAAAGTAGAAAGTAAACCCTTAACTTCCTTCAAAATATGTGCTTTCTCTTCCTGCGTAACCAATCCAGATTTCATAATCCAATAAACACAAAGCATTTTATAAGCATTATGCCTACATAAATCATGGCTGAATTACAAACAAAACGACTTACCATAAGAGAACTAAACAAAAAAGACACCCCACTCCTAGCACAAAACCTAAACAATCTAGACATATCAGAAAACCTCTCCGTAGTGGGCCATCCATACACACTAAAAGACGCAAAAACATATGTAAAATTCACAGTAAAGTTTCAAAAACAAAAACCCAGAACACTCTATGAATTAGCCATAGCCAAAAAAGAATCACCACAAACACTAATCGGTGCAATAGCCCTCTCAAACATAAATTATTTCGACTCAACCGCAAGCATAGGATACTGGTTAGCAATAAACGAACACAGAAAAGGCTACATGAGCGAAGCCCTACACGAAATAATCAAGTTCGCATTCCAAGACCTAAAACTAAGAAGAATAAATATATTCGCATTCACCTCAAACAAAGCATCAAACGCCCTAATAAAAAAAGTCGGCTTCACATATGAAGGAATCAGAAAAGAATATACAAGAGTAAACTCAACAGGAAAAATTGTCGATGGCTATTTTTACGGCCTCCTCAAAAAAGATTGGGAGAAGATAAGCAAGAAAAGATCGCTTTAACGTGAGCCCCTAAGATTCAGTTAACCAAGACTGGGAAGAAAGGGGGTAATGGATAAAAGAGCTCCTTCTAGCATTACCCATAAACAACAGGCGTCTATGTACCACGATATCAATCCCCAGCAAAACACCCAGAGAAAGTGATATTCCCGCAAATATAAACAAATGCAATATAGTAACCCCCCATTGTCCCTTTGAGAGATAAAAAGATGTCGAAGCAAATTCATCAATATCATAAGAGTTAGAAATACCTACAACTAGCTCATAATTTCCTAAATAGGCATTACTAGGGATAGTCAAGACATCAACAAAACTCATCCGCGTCTCAATAGCTCGAACCGATTGACCAGAGATCAATACCTTTCCTCCTTGAATAATTTTATAATCAAAGCGCAAATCAGAACGGCCCACCTGCTCAGGATACATAACATCCACAATAAAATGTAATTGTTCACCCGCAGAAACATCACCAAAACCTTTTGGGATTGAAACAGTGGCACCCAACGAATCCACCAGATTCAAACCGCATAGCACGAAAATAAAAAATAAAAATAACTTAGTTTTAATCATGTAACATTGTTCGATTCACCTCCACAAGAGAGGATACTATGAAAAAAAATCTATTTAAAAACCTATCGGGAAATAAAAAATAATTTTTTTTTTGGGTATAAAAAAGTATATAAACGACTGTTAAATTTTTGTTAAAAGAAAATTGGAAGATGAGGGATAAGCGATTTTATTCAAATAATATTTTTACCATTAAAGGATACTCCTACGCATAATAATTCCCTATACAGTGGCGTTCGCAAACAATAATCTTCTATGGACAACCAAGTCAATACCAACTAAAACACCAACAAGTAGAGCAACAGCTCCAATAATAAAAAAGTATAAAGTAACATTATTACTCTCACCCTCAGATATAAAAAAAGTAGTATCAACTTCTTGGTTAAGTTCTGCAAAGTCATCAATACTAATAACAATAGAACTCATACCACTATCAGCGAATTCAGGAATACTCACATAATCAATAAAACTCATTTGCGTCTCAATAGCCTTAATAGTTTTTGCTTTAACAACAATTTCTCCATTTTGAGTAACAGTATACCCAAAATTTAAGTCGACTCGACTTGGATTCTCAGGATACTTAACACTCACCTCAAAATAGAGCCTTTCACCAGGTTGAACAAAACCATACTTCTCAGGAATAGAAACCGAAGCACCAAAAGCAGAAACTAACCCAGAAGAAATTAGTAAGAAAGTTATCAAAAAAATAAACGAATATTTCATGAGCGTTTACTCCCAAAGAAAAATCGAATTCCGATAAAATATACATATAAGAAAGATAATCCTAGAAGAAGCAAATATAAAGCACCAATTATCGAATGATAATAAAAAATAAATAATACATCTGTCAAGAATAAAGTACCAAGGAGAATATTAGCAACTCGAAGTAATGTAAAGTCTAGGCTACTATGAAGTTTATGAAAAACAAACAATAACATAACTAAAGGAATAAGGTCAAATAAAATATTTATTTTTGTGAAAATAATCTGATGAACAAAGGCGAGATACATATTTACAACAATACGAAGCAAAAAAATAGCAAAAAAGGAGATAAAATAAACTCCACCTGGAAGCTTCTTATGAACAAAGTGCCTAGAAGAAAAGATTCCAATCGCGATAATAGAAAGTATTGTTAACACGAATAAAACAGCCAAATAAAGTAGACTCAAAATCATTTATGCACCTCCAAATTCAAAATAAGTAAAATAATAGTAAGTGAATAACTATACCATAAATACCGTTCAAACTCAATATAAAACCCAAAGAATGTAGCAGAAGCTACAAAACATAAAAAGAGACCCAATAGAAAAAAAGGCATAAAATGTTTAATTATTCCATCCTCCAACATATGACGACTAGATTCCCACAAAAATAAAACAGCAAAAAACAACAGAACGATTCCAATATACAACACAATCATTTTCTAACACCTCCAAAATTAAATAAAATTAAAAGAAGTCCAAGGGGAACTAAAATAACATCTAAATACCAGCCAGTTGAAGAAAGGGAAGTTTTCGTAAAAAACAATACAATTGATAATAATGTATACAAGATTATAACCCCCGAACCAACATACAGTAACATCCGAGGAGATTTAGGCTTAATCTGTTTTTGTAAAAACACAAAAAATAAGATTGAAGTCAGTAAAACTAAATTCGGTAAGATAAGGTGGAAGTCATGCCATACAAATGATAAAATAGCAAAGACTGCTATTACCAGTGCCAATATAATTCTATAAACCATCTTCAAATCTCCCATACAAAGTTATAAGCCATATAAAAACCATTGCAACAAAAACACCTAAAGTGATATAATCTTGAGTAAACAAGGACTTGGCAGAATCTTCAGAGACTAAAAAACTTTGAGAATATTCTTCTACTTCACCATCATAATTTGCTCGCAAAATAATATCATAAAAACCACTATCCAATTCAAGGTCTTTAAAGGTAACTTTTTCCAGTGAAGAATCAACTGGAGAATCATAGTAAATAAGACCATCACGATCATATATAATAAGGCTTAAGTCAACATTAACATAATCAGTAAAGCCCTTAAAGTCAAACAAAGCAATTAAATCATAAGATGATCTAATAATATAAGAATCTAATTCTAATTCAATAAATAAAATATCTGATCCACACAATCGAGTAGTAATAGGCTCTTCTCCCCCAAAGCATGTATCATCTTTCAAAAGACAAGTCCTGCTAGAATAATTTTTCACACAACTAGACCAATCGGTACAATCCCAAGTAGTCTCACAAGTAACTTCAGGAATTTGAGTTGTAGTTGCAGGTGTCGTTGAAGATCCTCCACCACTTCCTCCAGAAGACGAGCTTCCAGTATCTCCTCCACCAGACTCCCCACTTCCCAAATCAGGCAAATCAAAAGTCTCCAAAACCAAAGAATGACTAAGGCCCTCAATCTTATACTGATCCCCAGAAATAGTACAACTATACGTCCCATTAACACCAGGACAAGCTACAACAATTTCATTATTCCCAGTACAATCGGAAGTAATATTTGCAGAAGATTCCAATTCCAAATCCTTAACACATACACTAGATTGGGAAGTATTTAACCTATTAATATAAATTGATTTATTATTAGAATTATTAAGAACAGGCAATCCACGGACAAAAAGTTTCCCAACGGTATCCGAAGAATTTTGTTTCTCCATAATAAGGCTAGCTAAGTCAAAATGTTCACCACTACTAAAATTAAAGTTAACTTCCATAGTCGAATTTCCACCACTAGAAAAGTTCACAAGTTGGATTCCAGCAAATGCCTGACTCAAGTTTGTCGATCCACCAACACTTAAAGAAAGAGTCGCTATATTACCTGCAATATTAGTCAAATTCCCGGTCAAAAAATCATCAGTATCATTAATCCCATCGCCATCATCATCAAAATCAATAGTATCATTTAAGCCATCCAAGTCAGTATCTTGGAAAACATTAAAGGAAAAACCATTCACTGCTAGGTTGCCTTCAGAGTCATTTGCGTACAAAATAATTGACTGTGATCCATAAGAAGTAAAGGATAAATTTGCAGTGCCAGTCAAACAAGAGTCACAAATACTTATATTACCCGAACCAAAATTATACCATAAAGAACCAGTCTCATTACTACTAAAGTTGAGCAAGCCAGATAAGCTACTCACGTTAATATGATCTACTGGAGAGTTAACTATTATGGTTGGAGGATAGACATCACTAAAATCTTTAACGGTAAAATTATTACTAACAGTCGGACCCAGGTCAGTAGTAAGATCATTACTATACCCAATAGCACTCCAATTCTCAACAACATTAATTTCAGAAGGTACAATCTTCGCTGTTCCATATAAAAAAAGACTCATGATTTGATCCGCAGAATACGCACGATCAATAAATAATATTTCGTCAATTGTACCATTGAAGTAATGTGTAAAATCCTTACTTCTTCCTATGTAGGCATCACTAGATGAAAGTAATGTCCCAGTCGCTGGGAGTGTAGCATTCAGAGTTCCATTCAAATATATGGAAAGTCCAGATCCGTCATATACTGCAGCAATATGTACCCACTGATTTGTCTTAAGTGTTCCAAGTGGGGTGTCTAGACTTTTGAGGCCTGTTGTAGTAGTGACTGCGAAATTAACTACATTTAGTCCATTCTTTCTCAGATATATATATCCCGTATCAGTATCAAATAGTGTACGTGGATCTAAATCATCAGATTCGCTTGGGCGCATCCAGAGTGATATTGTGAAGCTATCGCCCAATGATACAGGTAGGGATGTATTTATATAATCGCTAGTTGTAAG
>JBNMFJ010000035.1:0-7303 GCA_051269935.1 Patescibacteria group bacterium
TAGATATCTACTTTTTTAGTTGGGGAAATATTTATCTTAAAATATTTCCTTAAGACCTGTCTTGCATGTTCTGCTGGATATTCAGGGATTTGGTTACCTTTTTTATGAATTTCCCTTTGAGCTGACTCGTATATTTGATCCTCTCTTATTCTTCTTCGGCTTGATTTTTTCTCTGCATTTTTCATCAAACTAAGGTTTGATAATAGTTTATAAAGATTGTACAGATTTTATAGTTCCTGATATATTTGGATTAGTTTATTTGCATAATTGTTATAAGCTATATTCCTTCTTTCTTTTTATGGTTAAAAATTGGGACGGGCAGATTATGAGGAGCAAGTATCATTTGAGTGTTGCGGATCGTTTGTTTGGTGAATTTTCGAATTATGAGACGAAGCAATTTTTGGTTTCTACGATTAATGAATTGGCTGTTTGTGCGACTCATTTTGTGAATGCAACTTTACTGTTTATTTCTGAGGTTCATGGGGTTCGGATTGGAGAGGGGAAGGATGAGAGGCTTGCTGTTTTTAAGCGATATATGCCGGCAGAGGTTAGTAATATTGTTTTGGATGTTTTTGCTATTCGTCGGGCTCGGGCTGATTCTCCGATTGAGCTCTTACGGGCTGAGGGTATTTTGTATTTGGATAATGGGAAGTATATGACGTTGGGGATTAAGCGATTAGGGGAACTTGTTGCCGGTATGCGTGAAGTTTTAAAAAGAAAGTTTGAGTAGGGTTAGTATGGTGAAGATATTATTATTAAGTGATTTTCATGGTGTGACTCTCCCTTATATGAAACGGATTGTTTCTACAAATGATATTGACTTGATTTTATCTCCTGGGGACTATTGTGGGAATGCGGAATGGTCGAAGTTGTTTTTCAAATATATGTATGGGAAGCCTGAGGATACTAGGATACCTTTACGGGTTCGGAGTCGTATGTGGTTCTTGGAGAAGAAGTCATTTTTTATGGGATTGAGGGTTCTGAGAAATATTAAAAAACTTGGTGTTCCGTTTTTGGGAATTATGGGGAATTGGGATCCGGCTCCTTATGGTAAAAATATTCATGATTTTGATATTGAAACGAATCGCCTTCTCAAGATGAAATCATATGAGGGTCCTGGGTTTGAGTTTATTGATCTTGGTTATAAGGAATTGCGAGATGTTATTATTATTGGTGGGGCTTCTTCTACTGCCCCGGAGAAAGCCACAAAGCCATATTTGAAGAAGTTACGAGATAAGTATGAGTTAACTAGGAAGGAACTTAAGAAATATGAGAGAGCGTATGCGTTTCGGGTACGAAAATATAAAACTCTTTTTTCTCGAGCGAAGAAGAAAGGGAAGCGGGTTATTTTCTTGACGCATAATTGTCCGTATGATACCAAGCTTGATACTTTAGGAGCTGGTCCTATGAAGGGTGAGCATTATGGGTCGTTTATGGATCGGGACATCATTTTGAGGTACAAGCCTGATTTGGTAATTTGTGGACATATTCATGAGAATGTGGGAAAGTGTACTTTGGGTAAGAGTCTGGTTGTTAATGCTGGAGCTGTTATGGATGGAAGATATGGACTTGTTGAATTTGATTCAGAGAAGGGTGTTCTTCAAATTAAACTGAAAAAAGTTTGAGTAGGGTTATGATAATTTTCTAATATCTATTTAATATGTTAACTCAAATTCACCGAATTCTTTTTTGAGAACTTCTAGTGCGGAGAAATCAATTTTATGCTCTCGTTTCTTTTGATCGATTAATTGGGTTTCTAATTCTTGTGGGTTTGCATCTACTAATTTGTTCTTTTCAATCTTCTGAATTTTATTTCCGTGTACGACAAATGAATCTTTCAGGAAGAAGATTTCTGCTGTTAGCTTTTCTCCTTTAATGATAAATCGGGATCTATCCATACTTAGGAAATCGCTTCGTTGAGCGTATTCGTTTAATGCATTTGTTAGTTGTAATGCTTTCTTTCTTGCGTCGTCTACCCCTCGTCGTAGTTTTGCACCCTTTTCATCTTTTTCATCTTTCTTTGAAGAAGATTTCTTTGCTTTTTTCTTCTCTATTTCAACTGCTTTTCTTGTTTGGGAAATGAATTTTAAATTTTTAAGATCTCGATTTGTAAACTTACCTGTCTTAACGAGGTCTGTATCGAATTCTGCTATTAACGCAGCTTCTCCTTTTTTGTTTAGAATAGTTTCGAGTAATTTGAATAAGCTTGTATGGATTTCTTCAATATCTTTTTCTTTTATTCTGTTTTCAATTTGGCTTCGTAATGCTTTTAATCTTTCGATATAGTCTAGAGCGTCTTTATAGAGTCTATCAATATCTGCGCCTGAAACATCTCCAGCTTTTACTTTTCCGTGCTCGAATCCTTTGTAATACTTGATTGCAATCTCTTCGAATATATCAGCGTATTTTGGTTCGATTAGCTTTTCTTTATCTACAAAAGTTTCTCGGAATGATTTTGCTGTATCGTATACGTTTTGTGGAGATAGACCGAATAGCATTAACATTGCTTGTGTTGGATGGATTGTCCCCCAGTAAATATCATGAATTAGAATATCAAATATTTTCTTGCTTACTTGGTCTTTCATTTTTTCTCCGGAGACCATAAACATATCGATTGATTCAGGAGATGGTTTGATTCGTCCCATTCGTAATAATGATTTCCATGGTAAGAATGCTCCTCGGTCATAGAATGGTATACCATCTCGGATAAATGTAAATGCAACTGGCTCGGCGTCCTTTACTCTTTCCCAGAAGTCTGTTAATAACCATACTTGTACGTTAAAGTCAACTTTTACTTGAGCAATTGCTGTTGCTTCAGCGATGTGTGAATGGATTATTCCCCTTAGTTTTTCGAGTAGTTCATATCGGCTCATTCTCTTTACGTCGGTATCATCAATAATTATAATGACATCAATGTCACTCGTTTTTGTGGTTTCCCCTCGAACAAAGCTTCCACCCATTACGTATGAAGTAACGTATTTTTCGAACTTCCTTAGTACAAGAGATTTATGTACGTGAGATATTCGTAAATTTCCTAAAAATGTGTTTGGGTCGTGCAGTGGGTATGACATTGAGAATGCTTCGAATACGCTAAACTTAGAATCTAGTCCAAAATTCCAAAAGTCTACTGGTGTAAATAGATGTACCCAAAATTTGTCGTTAATATCTTTAGACATTTTTATAACTTCGGCCTTCATTTTTTGGATTTCTTTAAATTTCTTTTCTGGGATGACAACTACTAAATGGATTAGATTCTTTTTTGCATCTACTTCGGGAATTTCATATTCGTCTTCTATTAGTTTGTTAGATTGTGCTGGAGCTACTCCAATTGCTTCTAAAAATTTGTATTTTTTCTTTAGTGCCTCTGCGAACTTGTCAATGTCGGCCTTTGTTTTCTCGGCATCTTTTTTCTTTATCGCTTCGTTAATTTCTGTTGAGACGGGCATTATTGGGACATTCGCTTTAGGTACATAATTTTTTGATAATGTCTGTTCGACTGATTCAGAAGAAGATTTTGGCTTGTTTGACATGATTTAGAAATAGGCAAATTTCTTTTTAAGTGTTTAGATTAAGTAAGTATCATCTTATGGCTCCGATACTGGGTGAATTTTTCAGTCGAAAAATCCTATTTTTTATGCTGTAAGCGGGGGCGAATGTTTCTATTATTAGATTTTGCGTGTAATGACATTGAGGGGTAGTAAAGGAGGGGTATAAGATGTATTGGAAAGTGTTTTAAATTGTTAACTTGTAATAGACTTGATGGATAAGATTGATTTTGCGGTGATTGAGAAAAAATGGCAGGATAAGTGGGCGGAGGCTAAGCTTTTTGAGGCAGAAATTGATCTTGAGAAAGAGAAGTTTTATATGTTAGAGATGTTCCCTTACCCTTCTGGTGATGGTTTGCATATGGGGCATGCTTTGAATTTTACTATTGGTGATATTTGTAGTCGATTTAAGAGACTGCAAGGGTTTAATGTTTTACACCCGGTGGGATTTGATTCATTTGGCTTACCTGCTGAAAATGCGGCGATTAAAAATGGAGTTCATCCATTTAATTATACTACTAATTCAATTGCAAACTTTACTCAGCAAAGTAAGGCTTTAGGTATTAGTTATGATTGGAGTCGGGTTGTTAATACTGCGGATCCGTCTTATTCTAAATGGGATCAATGGATTTTTCTGAAGTTTTTAGAAAAGGGTTTAGCATATCAAAAAGAAACTAGTGTTAACTGGTGTGATTCTTGTGCTACTGTTTTGGCAAATGAACAGGTTGAGAATGGATGCTGTTGGAGGCATGAAGATAAACCTATTAAGATTAAACATTTGAAACAATGGTTCTTGAAGATTACTGATTATGCTGATCGATTACTTGAAGGACATTCTAAATTGGATTGGCCAACTCAAACTATCGCTATGCAAAAAAATTGGATTGGTAAAAGTGAAGGGGCAGAAATTCTATTTGATGTTAATGGGCAATCTTGGCCAGTTTTTACGACAAGACCTGATACGCTTTTTGGTGTGACTTTTTTAGTTATTGCTGCTGGACATTCTAAACTTGATGATTTGGTTACTGAAGTTCAACGTGAAGAGGTTACTGAATTTTTATCTACTGTCCGAAGTGTATCTGAAAAAGAGATGGCGACTATGGAGAAGAATGGTGTTTTCACTGGAAGCTATGCGATTAATCCAATGAATAATGAGAAGGTTCCCATCTATGCTGGGAATTTTGTTTTGGCTGATTATGGAAGTGGTATGGTTATGGCTGTTCCTGCCCATGATTCTCGAGACTTTGCTTTTGCTCAAAAATATGGTTTGTCTATTCGGGCTGTGATTGAAGGTGGGAATATTTCAAAAGAGGCATTTACTGGTTCAGGGAAATTACTTGATTCAGGTGATTTTACTGGAGCTAAAAATGATGATGCTAAAGGATTAATTTTAGAACGACTTGAAAAAGAAAAAAAAGGGAAGCGAGTTGTTAATTATAAATTGCGAGATTGGGGAATTAGTCGACAACGATATTGGGGTACTCCTATTCCGATAGTATACTGTGATTCTTGTGGAGTTGTACCTGTGCCTGAATCTGAACTTCCTATTGAATTACCACGTGAGGTAACTTTTGGTAATGGTAATCCTTTGGAGTCTGCCCTTGAATGGAAAAAAGTTCCTTGTCCTTCTTGTAAAAAAGAAGCAAGGAGAGAAACTGATACTATGGATACTTTTGTAAATTCTTCTTGGTATCAGATGAGATTTGCTGATGCTAAAAATGATGCTGAAATTTTTGATTCCGCAAAAGCTAATTATTGGTGTCCTGTTGATCAGTATGTTGGTGGTAGTGAACATGCTTGTATGCATCTATTGTATTCCAGGTTCTACACGATGTTTTTACACGATATAGGACTTATCAATTTTGAAGAGCCATTTACTAAATTACTTCATCAAGGATTTGTTCAAGCAGAAGATGGGACTAAAATGAGTAAGAGTAAAGGAAATGTTGTGAATCCAAATGATATTATTTCGGCTTATGGTGTTGATGTTACTCGTTACTTTTTACTTAGTTTAGCTGAACCTGATAAACCTCGAGATTGGTCTGAGAAGGGAATTAATGGATCAACACGATTTATCAGGAATATTTATTCTACGTTTACTACGATGAAGCCCGGAAAAACGACTCCATCATTTGAGGCATTTTTGCATAAGTCAATTCGGGATATTACGATGTATGTTGAGACCTTTAGATACCGTATGGCTACTATTGCATTAAAGCAATTGTTTGAAGAAATGTCTAAGCAAACTGAACTTAATCCATCTGATATAAAATCTGCAATTATTTTACTTAGTCCGTTTTGTCCACATATTTGTGAAGAGATGTGGGAGATGATGCAGGAAAAAGGGTTTTGTAGTTCTGCAGCTTGGCCGAAATTTGATGAGTCAAAGCTTAATGCTGGTAAGGTTACAGAAGATATTAACTCTAAAACTATTACTCGAGTAAAAGAAATCTTTCTTAAGGTTGGTGTTCATAAGAAAGTCTTTTTGTATGTTATGCCGTTTGAATTAGATAAATTTGACCCTGAGGCTATCGCTGCTGAGGTTGGAGCTATTGTGAATATTCATGCAGTTAATGAGGATGGAAAGCATGATCCTGAAGGGAAGGCGAAAAAGGCAAAGCCTGGTATGCCTTCGATTTATGTTGAATAGTGTTTTCGCTTTTATTTATTTCATTTAGCTTTTCTATGCTATTGTTATAGTGTAAGATATAAATCTCTACACCTTGCCATTCTATAATGCTACTGGGTAATATTTATAAGGTTTAATTCTTCCACATATTTATGACACTCGAGACCAGACCCATAGAATATGACAGCCCTGCGCAATCCCTTATAGAATACAGTGTTGCAGGCGGAAGAGGATATGCAGAACGTATGGAAAAGATTTTGAGACAGGATAGAAATGACTGGTGATGATCTTACTACCTATCTTCGAGTTAAGAATTGTTCCTTTGAAACTGAATCTTCTAGAATTAAAAATACTGTTATTCCTTATTTAAAAAACTAGTGGATAATACATTCTTAGTATTACGTTTATCTTATTTCTATTTTAGAATTAGATTGATCTGGTACTGAAGGGTAAGGAATCTTCTCATCCTCTTAAAAAATAAACATGGGCCTGGGAGGAATCGAACCCCCCTCTGCCGGGCACTCCTTTTGCCACTTTAAAGTGAAAAAAGTTGGAGCCGGCCATTCTACCGATATACTACAGACCCAATGGTTATGATAGTTGATTTTTACTTTTAAAGTTATGTTTAGGGGAGAAGTACTTTTACTCTGTTATGCAAAATGCTTCGTCTTCGGTTATTACGAATGTGTGTTCGAACTGGGATACTGGGGAGCGTGTCTTTTCGATTAACATTGGGAAATGATGTACTATACCCTCTTTGACTAGAATGCTTAATGCGAATTTATATCGTTCTATTCGGTCTCGTTCTATCCATCTTGCACAGAATGGGCGGGTGCTATAATTCTCAATTATATGAGCCAGGAGATTTCTTGCGTCTCGATCTCTAACAGGAGAATTCTTTGTGAGCATATATATTCCTCCGCCATCGCCTTCGATTATTTCTCCGTTTCCTGTTGTGACGAATGGTTCTACTGCAAATGCTCGTCCATTCATTCTTTGGGTGCTTGTATTTGGATAGTTGGGGATATTTGGGGATGTATGGATTGTATCTTTATCTAAACCATGTCCTGTTAATCCAGATATGATTGTATACTTCGTGTTATTTTTTTCGTTGTATTCTTCTAAAGAC
>JBNMFJ010000036.1:0-7014 GCA_051269935.1 Patescibacteria group bacterium
ATCCTCAATTGTTTGATCAAATGCAGCAAAAGTTAAAGGTGGAGTATCAAAAACAATATCACCATCAATGTGAGCAAAAATACCCTTACGGTATACATATAACTGTCCATTCCCTTCAATATCAATTTTAGTTTGATTATACGTTATAGTAACTTCCTCAGTCTCAACTATACCCTCAGGATCATCCAAGTATGACCAACGATTAGAGCGACATTGCCAATTCCCAACAACGTCATTATTTGATACTCTATCCATTTCTAAATTTTGTATATTTTGATATCCACACTGATAAAATAAATCATCATAACATAATAGAGACTCAGAAGCTTGATATCTTAATGAATCAATATAGTCTAAATCTTCCCAATTCTCAACACCCACTGAATTAGAAATCCCAGACAATGCCTTCCCATTCTGATAAGTTAAGCAATTTGTTCTCCGCAACGACACAGGGTCAAGAAAATGAACCAAACCATAAAATCTTTCTCCAACATTATAATTAATATTTCTATTTCCAAATATATCTTCTACAGGTATAAGGGCAGGCCCATCCAAAACATTCAAATGAGGTGTATAAAATTTAGGGTTTGAGTCTCGAAATGAAGAAAACTCTAAGAGATATCCTAAATCTAATGTATCATAATAATCTGGGATTAGTTGAGGGATAACAACTACAAAATTCCTATCATTCTTTACGATCCTACGGGTCTTAAAGTTTCCAATAGTTTGCCTAGTACTCAAACTACATAAATTAAATGTCTTTGGCAAAATAACGTCAATAGTTTCTTCAGTGCCATCCATCCAAATAACTTCAGAAATGTAATCAGTACAAAATTCAAAATTAGGAATTAATTCTTTTGGATTAAAGAAATACTTAAACTGAGACTCTAAATTCTGAGTATCATAATATTCACCAGAATCTACATTTGTAATTCTAACTTTAAATTCAACTGGTTCTCTATCTCCAGTAAGCATATCACCACCCATAAAAATAGAATTAACAAACGGCTCTCCAGTAATTATATCAAAAGTATACACAGGGTTTACATATAACTGCATTGTTGGATTAATACTAAGGTCATCAAAATACCCTCCATAAATAGTTCGCACCAAATCTGTACCACTTTTAACCTCTAGGTTCTCATCGTAACTTCTATCAATTAAAAAGGTCTCATTTCTAACAGAAATCACTTCTCCATTATTACCATGATATGGAACTCTATCCGGAATATTGTATAATGAAGTCTTATCACCAGCAAAAATTTGAAACTCAGCATTATTATCACTAGTATCAACCTCTAAATCAGTCCTAGCCCACAGAGTTATTTTTTGCTGATGTTCCTCTTTTAGCAATAGGCTTACAGTCCCAATCTTAGTTTCATTCTCTTCCAAAGTATTAGGCAAGTCAACATTAACAACTTCTATCAAGGACCGCTCACCAATATCTAGCTCATAATCAATTTTATTAATTCTTTTATTTCCTAAATTTTTAATATGAAACTGCAAATCAACAATATTACCAATATCTCCACTTAATTCATCTATATTTTCAACAATTAAAATATCATTTAAATCTGGTTGAAAACTCTTCAATGTCGCATTAAATTGTTCAAGAACAGAGGGCAAGTCTGAGATATCTAAGTCAGCAACATTACCCTCAAATTCCAAAGCTGGCACATCTTCAATATCAACATGATAATTAACACTACCAGTTTCAACTACATAAATAACCCATTTTCCTTCATTACAATGCCAAGACTGTTCAAAAAACTTCAAACAACTATACCCCAAAAACACAGTATAATCATCATCCGTATGATCTTCAAGAGTTAAGGAGGCCGATGGAATTGGCTGTCCTTCCTCAGCACTACGAAGCCATCCAGTATCTTTATTTTCTCCATCACTATCTCTAGACCAAATTTGTGTTCCATCCCAAGAAAAGTTTACCCATTCCTCATTTTTAGTATTCAAATAATAGCCCTGGTTAAACACAATCCCATTTACTGGTCCTCTACCTTGTAAATCATTCTTACTCCAATTGATATTTAATGACAAGTCAAAATGTTGCACATTTCCACCACTAGCTATATAACTAGATCTAAACAAAAAATTTCCATTTTCCTCATCTGTCCCATCAAAACTCCAATCAGGAATCCCAATAATAGCATTCCCAGTTAAAAAATTAAAAATCTTCACTTTATCACGACTCAATTTTGGGTTATTCACTGCATCAATACTACCTGGCTGCTCCGGTAACCCAGGCAAATCCAAGGTATCTAAATCTTCATACACAACATTCCCCGTAAATTCAAAAGAGACATATTTATTTAACGCCTTAAATATTCTTCGTAATTTCTCCCATACAGTTTCATCATCTTGTACACCAACAATAATAGGCACAGAATTATCAATCTCAGGATAAACCGGTTGAGCAGAGTTACTCTTCTCTTTTATCACCTCTGTAGTCTCAGAAACAACAGCAGGCTCTATCTCTTCTATCTCTATCTCCTCTGACACAATAGTTTCTTCCACATCATAAATAGCTTCATCCCTAAAAATCTTACATAACTGATCATCCCCACAATCCAACTTTCTTAATTCATCAAGAGCTCTCGCTTCCTCTCTTCGCTGGTGTTCTTCAAAACATTCCTCAGTTCCGCAAACCTCAGGTTCAAGATCAACAAAATCTTCTTCTACAATATTCTCTAAACCAGAAGAAATCAAGTCATCAATACTCTGAGCATTACTAAATATAATAAGAGAAAACATCACCAACAAAAACACCAATTTTTTCATATAATATAAAGAAGAATGTTATTTATATATATAACGCAAATAGAGAAACATAAATCTACAGAGTCAAAATAGTAGCTTCATCCAAACAAGTAAATTCTTTATTATCAGTTCCACCAACAACCCCAGCCAAAAGAACCGGATACACAATAATCTTCTCCAAAGAATCCAAGGGACTATTCAAAGTAAATTCACTTCTCGCACCATTCCGCTCAGCAATATTAACCGCATGAAACTTTGCAACCTCATTCCCATTCGTACCTATTTCCTTAATACTAATACCATACAACGGGACCGAACCACTATTAGACAAATCAAGTTCAATCTTACCACTAATAGCAATCTTAGACAACAACTGAACCTTCAATAATACATTAGCACACTGCTGCTCAACCGGAGTTCCACTCTTCTCTAACTGCTCAGTAAAAAATCCTCTCGCCCATAAAAACACAATAGAAGCCAAAATAAGTACAAGAAAAATCAACAGCATAGTTGCAATAATGGGACTCAATGCCTTTTTCTGCTTATTAAACCAACCTCTCATACTCTAATTCACACAAATATAATTTATAAACATGCCTAAAAATAAACCCTTCCAGATAATTTAATTCTAGACAATCCCTAGGTCTTACTGTCACTCAAGTGACAGTAAGATACACTAACAACTAACCTTAACTCTCACAGGTGGATTACAAAAGATATCATCACCAGAATCTGTAACAAATGGCTGCAATTCCAATATTGTCAAAATTGGAGAAAATGTCCCAACATAAGCTCCTGAATAATCTATCGTAAAACTCTCAGTCGCCGAAGGAACAACTTCTCTTCGCTGTTCACCAATAGAGAAAATACCCTGTGTCGCTAACGGCTTATCGTTAACTCGAGCTAAAAACCCATCCACACTAAAAAAACCCGTATTCTTAACATCAAAACTAATAGTATAGGCAACAGAATTACATGAAATATTCCGAATACTCAAGCTCACAGTATCAGGACAAGATGCCACTTCTTCAGTAGGAACATAAAACATCAAAAAATTAAAAACCATTACAGAAATTCCAACAGTAATTCCAATTAATAATACATATCCGATAATCTCACTAACTCCTCTTTTATTCCCAAGCATCTTATCGAACCTCAACATACGTTTCACCATTTTCATCTTTTTGAATTATAAAAATAACCTGATTTACATCAGACACCGGAAATTTATAAACCTGCTCATCAAAGATAATTTCCAAATCTTCTCCCTTCTTCAATTTTAATAACTTAACTTTAGTATTTTTTGAGTTATCCTGCTCAACAGAAAAACTAGTTCCACCAAGACTAATTTTACTCTTAGACTTTTCACTCCCACCACGAATCAATAAAGCCATACTCTCACTATTATCTCCAACAGAAACACCATCAATACCCAAATTTCTCATCTGCATCAAAGTCGAATTTCCATAAATCAACATAAAATTCCCCCCAATACCACTCTCCTTAAAATCAGCCTCTAGCACATCTACAAAATGTTCCAAATTTTCACTCGAAATTCCCGAATATACTTGGTAATCCAATAAATAATTTGCTTCACGCCTCACCCCTTCAGCATAATTATAAAACGCATCATTATCCTCAGTAACAAGTATTTGATTTACAGTAGTAATCGTACTAAATAATAAAGTAGACAAGATCACAGCTGCCAAAATAAACATCTGTCCACGCTTGGACCTCATACCATTAAAAGATAACATCCCCTTCATATAAAAAAGGATCAAACAAAGTATATAAAACTTTTATATCAAATATACCCAATCAACCTCTCTCATCCACAAGATGAAAGGTACTATTGCATAAGCAACTAATTAAAAAAAACAATAATTCTTAGGCTTCAAATCCATAATGCTATGCATATTGCTGGACTTAAAATAAAAATTAGATCTCCCCATACTTATAAGGAAATTTCTAATCCACCGTTATCAGTTCGTCTCCAATCACCTTGATTGAAAATTGCCTGTCTAAAACGATCTAATTTCGAAGCCTCTATATTCACATCACTATCTGAATCATAAATTACTTCCATTCGGATCTCCATTTTTCACCACCTCCTTGTCCTTCATACACTCTAGAAAGACCTTTTCTATATAAAGAATATGAGGTCTGGTAATATATGTCAAAGCGTAATCTCACTTATATAAGAAAAAACTAAAAAGTAGTACAGCACAATTGCTAAAAAGTAACAAGAAATCAAAAAAGGGTAACATAAAATTTGAGAATAGTAACAATTTTATGTGTAAAAATAAAGTCACTAAATAATACTCACAGATAACACAGCACTATTTTCCTCAACAGTTGAAAATTCTTTAAAGAAATCATACATAGTAGTAGTCCCAGCAGCAAAACAAGATTCACGTCCTAAGTTAGTACAAGTAAATGTCTGAGAACCTCTGTGAAAGAATGTCCAGGTAAACTCCAAATCATCAATAGGTATAAGTTCGATCCCATCAGCCACAGTATAGTTCAAAGCTTTAGTACTATCCGCTCGAAACCGAACAGATGAACTAGTAAATCGCTCAAAGTTCTTAGGCTCATCAATGCAAGAAGCGACATACACATCATCGAGCAATGGATCAATCACAATCACATTCACAACCTCACGATAACGCTCATAATTTGTATTCGTAGCAGATACCACAATAGGAATATTCCCAGCAGTACCAAACGTATGATTATATTCAAAAATCGGTCCATCTAAGTTAGTAAACTCAGTCACAAGAATCCCGTCAATAGTCACATTCCCACTTATAATATCATCAGGATCGCTCAAGTTAATCCTAATTATCTCAACGGAATCTTTCATATAATGTGACCCACATGTCGGATTCATAATAGTAATAGTCATAGGGACATTTACGGATGGAGGCAATACCGTTAAGTCAGCAGATAAAGCATTAATACTAGCGGTACTAACATTAAAGACAATATTCTCAAACTCATTCGATAATTGGAAATATGATAGATCCGTATTCAACAGTAAATCATCATTTAAATCGTAGACAGTATAATTACCCTGTCCAACCCATGGAGAGAACATTTTAACATAAGAACCAATAGAAGCAGAACTAATATTCTTGCCAATCAAATCATACCACTGATTATATCCATTATTCTCACAAGAACCAGCACTACAAGATTCAGTGACCAAACAAGCATTAGTACAAGAACCACAAGTAAAATCAGAGGTTAGATCTGCCTCACATCCATTCCCAGGATCACCATCACAATCAGCAAAACCTTCAACACATCCTTCAAATCCTTGAGCCGCAGAAAGACAAGACAAGTCATTAGTATAATTCTCATTTGAATCTAAGGCCGAAACACATGCCGAATCTGCTTCAAATGTAACATCCTGTCTAATAATAGAATCAAATATACAACCAACTTCATCTGACATAAAATGATTATCATAGTAAAACATCTTATATGCTTCTGGTTCACGCAAATAAGCATAGATATTCTTTGTTCCAATCGGAATGACTACATCAGAGACAGATCTCAAATCAACTTCAGAAATTAAAGTATCAGTTGAGGAATAAAAAGCAATCTTAGGCAAAAAGCCCAAAGGATGAGTAGAAGTTCCACTACAATCATATCTAGTACCATCATAATGAAATTCTCCAATAATATTATTAACAGTCAAAAGGTCTCCAGCATTAAAATCAGTATCCCAAAAAACAGTCACAGGGGGGGTCCCACAACCAGTACTCGTATCACAAACATGCTCCACTGGAGCATGTAATCCATTAAAATAAACACCTTCACGACTAACCGACAAAGAACTAACACCCAAATCAGCAGTGCCATCATTATCATTATCAATACCATCATTACATTCATTAGGCAAAATTACATTCGAAATAACTTCTAAATTAAAAGTACAAAACCCAATATTATCTCCATGATAAGAATCATGAAAATATCCCTCCAATGTAACTGCTCCAGACGGCACAGTCACATCAAGAAATTCATTCAATTGAATTTCATCTCCAAGAGGATTATGTGAAACATCATAAAATCGTAATTGAGCAAGACTAAAACGTGTCAAGATTCTTCCATTGACAACATTATCCCCAGAACCATCAACACAATTACCAGTATAAGGTCCATGATAACCAACGGGAGAAACTCGTCCAACAATATCGACAGCATTCAAAACATCCCCTTCTGAAAAATCAC
>JBNMFJ010000037.1:0-6767 GCA_051269935.1 Patescibacteria group bacterium
TTCCCAATAGACCACTGGCACAGAATAAATAATAACCTCGTACGATTCGCAAAACACTTCGGCAGAAGCAAAACCCAAGAAAATGAAATCCTCGAAGCAATAGCCAATGATGCCCCAGTAGAATCATTAATCGAAAAATATAAATAGGAGTCCCAATCCCCAAATTTATAAACATATTAATCGTAAATACATTATGAGAGAAGAAGTTACACATTGGTGGGAGCAATCCGTAGAAGACTTTGATAGCGCCGAGAAAAACCTGAAAATAAAGAAATATTATCTAGTCGCATTCCTATCTCAACAAGCTCTTGAAAAAGGAATGAAAGCAGTAATGCTAAAAAATAGGATGCCAGTTCAAACGATGCACTCATTGCCTAAATTGGCAGAAAAGATAAAAGTACCGCAAAAATTTAGACTATTCCTTAGAGGCGTTTCAAGCGAATACTATATGTCAAGATATCCCGATGCGAGTGAAGACACCCCTTTTAAACAATATACAAAAGTAGATGCTCAGGAAATACTGGGGCAAACAAAGGAGGTTATGAAATGGTTGACTACACAAATGAAATAATGAATAAGGATATTAAAAAATACCTTAAAATAGTAAAGTCAAAATTCAATCTATCAAAAGCCCTATTATTTGGAAGCCGTGCAAGAGGAGATTATTTATTTGACAGCGATGTTGATATGATATTAGTCTCAGAAGATTTCGAAAAGATAACATTTCGAAAAAGAATGGGAGAACTCCTTGATGGATGGACTGCAGAAGTTGACCTTGAAGTAATCGGTTATACACCAGAAGAGTTCTTAAGAATGCAAAAAAGAATGGGAATAGTTCAACAAGCAGTAAAAGAAGGAAAAGATTTATTATAATATCAGATAATAGATACTGGTAAAAAATAATATGAAAAAAGAATTAGAGAAATTAAACAAGAATGAACTGATGAATCTAATTATAGAAACTTCAAAAGGAAATAAGTAAAATAGATCTGAAAACTGCAAGAGAGACTTTAAACTCATATAGAAAGATTACAGAAAACACAGAAGAAATAATTGATATGCATATATATTATTTAGAATTATTTGAGAAAGAACTATTCGATCTTTGGTGGTCAACAAGACATTATGAATCAGCAGAGAATATGTTTCATCATATATTGAAGCTAATAGGGAAAATAAAGGATATTGCAACAATAAAGTATTTTCAGGAAAGAATAGAATCAATAATTAAGAATGCAGTAGATGGATACGCCCATCAAGATACACTAGAAGAATTATATATAGATTTTATAGAGGAGATAGATATAGAGCCATCAGAGTTTGCATAAAAAATAATTGACAAGTATAAAGAATATGAAGAAAAATATAAATAATTGAAACCCCAAATTTATAAACACAATCCCCCATTAATACAACATGGACTTCAAAGACCTCATTGAAAAACGAACAAGTATAAAAAAGTTTGACCTGAATAAAAAGCCAGATTGGAGAAAAATACTAAGAGCAATCGACGCTGCAAGATTTATTGCAAGAGCTGGAAAGCATTTTAATCTAAAATATCTCATAGTTTCAGATAAAGACATAATTGAGCAAATAGCAGATGCCGCTCAACAAGACTTTATCAGTCACGCCCATTATGTTGTAATTTGTGTAAGCGATGAAACTCAATTAACTCAACTCTACGGAGAACGAGGAAAAAGATATGGAGCCCAACAAGCAGGCGCATCAATCCAAAACTTCCTCCTTGCATTAACCGAAGAAAAGTTAGCAACCACATGGGTTGGACACTATTATGATGAAATGATAAAAAGCCTAACCGATATACCAGCACACGCAATAATTGAAGCATTATTTCCAATCGGAATAACTGGGAAAACCAGTCACGAAAAACCATCAAAAAAAACAGACTTAGAAAACATGATATTCTTTAATAAATGGGGGAATCAATATATGACCCCAGACTCAAAAGTATCTAATCCGTAAAGGCAGATCTAAGTAAGTAGGAAACATAAGAGGATATTGGATTCTTAGATGCATAAAAGTCTTCAGTAAAATTAGTAAATCGAACCGGGAAACTATATCTATTTTTTCCCTCCTGAGTAAATGCTTCAAAGTGTAGATGAGGAGTAAGTCCAACCCATCCAGATAAACCTGTTTTTGCAATAGTGTCACCTGCCTGAACGTTCTCTCCAGTCTCAAATAGTATACTATTTTGTTCTAAATGTGAATAAACACTTTTACTCCCATCATCATGTTGCATAATAAGAAGATTAGGGGAAACAGATAATCCCTTTTTATAGGAAAACCCTCGATAAAATACCTCATTCGAATCAGCAACCGCACAAATTTCTCCATCACGAGACGCAAGAACTTCAGTCCCAGGAGGAGTCGCAAAATCAAGAGCAAATCTCATATCGTAAACATGTTCTCTCTTCCTATCACTAATTCTATATGCCTGATGACTAAAAGTTCCCATAAATCCCTGCGAAATAATAGACATTTTAGTTTTAAGAGGTAATAGATACCCATCCCTTGATTCAGGAATCGGTTCTTCCGGTACAATCTTTGTAATACTTTTCATAAATATCACCTTAAAAAGAGATTTATAAACATAATTAATGTAAAAATTTAACAAAATGATAGATAAAAATATCAAAAAATAAAAAATCTCCATCCGAAGATGGAGTATATAGGTTAGTATAAGTGAAACTAACTTAGGTCGTCTAGACCCAAATCATTAACACTTACACGTCGATCATCTTCAAATGTATTACGACTGTTACCCATAATATATGGTGAACGTACCCCAGTCATAATTGTAATGACTCGGACACGACCTTGAAACTCTTTACTCACTCGAGCACCGATAATAACCTGTGCTTCCGGAGATAAGTTTTCAGTAACCAATCGACCAATACTATCGAACTCTTCAAGCTTCAAATCAGGACCGCAAGTAACATGTATTAATGCACCTGTAGCACCCCGATAATCAACATCCAATAAAGGATGAGTCAAAGCCTGTTGAACCGCAGCATCAACCTTAGCATTCGAATTATCTTCACCAATTCCAATAACCGCAACATCACCGTTCTTCATAATAGAAGAAACGTCCGCATAATCAAGATTGATTAATGAGGGTAAAGTAATTGTTTCCACAATTCCTTTAATCATAGTTGCAACTAATTCATTAGCGACAGCAAACGCTTGTTCCATAGGCAATTGTCCAGCAATATCTACTAATCGGTTATTATCTAACACGATTACAGTATCGACAGATTCTCGTAATTCCTGTAAACCAAACTCTGCTTTGTCAATTCGTGCTTTCTCTGCTTCAAACGGCATAGTACAAACAGCAATAACTACAGCACCAGCATCCTTAGCGAGTTGAGCGACAACAGGGATAGATCCCGTACCAGTTCCACCTCCTAGTCCAGCCAGAACAAAAACCATATCCGAATTCGAAACGGCCCTTTTCAGGTCAGACAGAGATTCTTTGGCAGCCTCTCTTCCTCTCTTAGGAAATCCTCCACATCCAAGTCCTCGTGTGAGTTCTTTTCCGATAAGTAGCTTCTCATCAGTTTTAGTAATAGATAAATGTAGTGCATCAGTGTTCAGACCGTAAACAGTCGCTCCATTGATACCTTTGTTAAATAACCATGTGGCCATATTACAACCACATCCACCACAACCGAAAACCTTTATGGAGGCCTTACCTGCTCGTAGTTCGTTGAAGTTAATACTATTCGCTTCCGTGTTAGCAATAGCTTCCTTTGCAAAATCTAATGGCATATCTCTTTTTACCTCCTTTCAGTATATGGTAGCTTACCGCGCATCTTCTTTAAAAACATATATATCATCAGTCATATCTCTTAAAAGATTATTGAAAAAGTAGCTTCTCGGTAATATCAGACAGGTTAATCTTTTTAAGTTTCGAAAACCCAGACGTACTAATATGCTTTACTCGTATATCAATATTCCTGGAACTCGAATCATAGGCTTCTTCTATTTGTCTAACAACTTGATTCGCAATATCCTTAGAAGCGGAGAGTATAACTCTAATATCAGAAAGAGGCTTAGAGATTCTTAACAAAGTTACCGCATCTACAGCATCAAGAAATACAGTAGGTTTCTTCGCAGAAAAAGTAATGGTGATAATTGAAAAATAGGAAAGACCAAGTTTCTCAAAGTTAGGAATTGCGTAAGGAATAATAATCTTATTCTCAAGAAGATATTTTCGATTTTTGATAACTGTGGGTTTAGAAAGCCAGATCTTTTTCGCTAAATGAGTAATATTAAGCTCAGGGGTTCTAATGAATTCAAAGAGAATCCGTTTCGCATTATTATTAAGAGTAACTGATGTACGAGAGAAATCATGAGTTACAGTAGTTAGTCCAGTAGAATTCACATTTGGGAAAATACCATGAAGTATGTCGGTAAAAGTATTAACTTCAAGTGAGTCAACCTCTGAAAGACTAACATAACGATTAATATCTGAATCGATTTCGTTATGAAGCGACTGACTAAGCTTCGAGTTAAAAAGTTCACAATCTGCATATTTTAAAGATGAGAAAAGAGCAATAAAGGCTTTATGAGAAGAAAGAGCTAGTAGTAGTTCTGGGTGATCAAGTATTTCAGCTGGTAATCGCTTAATTCCTCTAATTAGGTCAGCTTGTATAAGAGTAAAATTTTCGCATTGTAATGCGTATAGATTAGGGATAAATAAAACAGTATAATATCTTTGTTTAAGCAATCTATTCTTAATTGCAGTAAGAGTACTTCTTTTGACAGCAATCATTTCAGAAAGCTCATCATCGCTGGCAAGAGGATAAGTGCAAATAGCGGTAAGAACTTTCTGCTCATTCGGGCTAAGTTCACCTCTTACTCTTTTAGTATTCATAGAAGGTGAAGACTCAAATGCTTGAGATCTTTTCAGATGCTCCTTAAGTTCTCGATTCTCAGATTGAAGTGAAATCAGTTCCACTTTAAATTCTGGAGAGATAGTTTCTTTCAAAGGAATAGCCGAGTATTTTTGTTCCAGCTCAGCAATCTTTTTATGTGCTCGAGATAATGCAGTAGATTGGTTCATTTTATATCGTTTTTCAAGAGCAATATTTTGTTCTGTAAGCACTAAATTATCTGTAATATCGTTAGAGTAACATATTATTTCAGCAACTTCAGTACCATTTTTGATAATAGGAGTAAAGAGAGTTCGAGTTTGGATATCCTTATTACCTAATCTCGAAACAGTAATAATGCTCTGAGGCTCCATTGAGGATATCACTTTTGAAAGTGCAGTTTTCTCCTCTAAAGTAAAGGTTGTCTCTGAAGAGTCCATGCTAAGTAATGTATGAAAGTCATCAGACCTAACTATCTTTATTTCGCCAGGCACAGAATTCAAGATTTTAAGAGAGAAATGTTCAGCACTACCGAATCGTTTAATATACAGTCTTATTTGTTTGAGTGTCTTTGATGTATCTTCTTTTTTCATTATGTATCCTCGGAGAATCATATAAACAATATTGTTAACAATATCATCCATCATGATTCGCGTAATCATGGATATGGTATCACCCTCTATATCAAGATCCATATCATGTATTGTGTTACCACTTGTATCATGAATTATATGAATTGATATATTATGTAATGCATTATCCAATATCTCGCATACAATGTCTATGAAAACACCCCTTTATATGCTTTATTTTTATGGGTTATATATTAACTTACTGATAGGGATTAGAGCAAATAAATAAGAAAATAGGGGTAAATGATGAGTAGTAAAGAAAAAAAGTTTACCTTTTGATAATAATATTGTATCCAAAAGTTATATCTATTGTTAAGCATAATGTATAGTATTGACAACAACTAAAACAATATGAAAATTATTGTGAACAATGTCGTTAATAAAAAAGATGAAAAAAAAGTGATATGGAACAATCAGAAAAAGCAATAATGAGTGGCCTGAAAAAACAGGACGGAATGACGATTACAGAATTAGTAAATGATTCAAAATTATCTAGATCAACAATAAGAATAGCACTTGCAAAATTAGAAGGTGCACAAAATGTAGTAGTAAGACAAATCGGAATGGCAAAATTATATTCATTAAATAAGGGTGGAAAAAGAAGATGAATAACCAATATAGTGATAGGCGTGCCAATGCCAAGCTTAATATTTTTATGTCCTTTATGGTCTTTACATTATTAGCTATTACTTTAGTATCAGCATCTACCCTATATTCAGACGTTACATTATCTTCTACTTCAACCTTATTATCAGATTCAACATTAGCATCAGTATCACCGTTAATGACTGAGTCAACATTAGCCTCAGTTTCTCCACTGATTTCTGAGTCAGTATACACTTCAGTCTCACCTCTTATTTCAGATTCAATCCTTACTCAAGTATCTCCATTATTTGCAGATGCAACCTTAACTATAACATCCCCTATTAATTCTGTCATTGCAACAACCCAATCAATGTCTATTCTATCCTTCATAAATGATATATTCGGAATCTCAGTAGGAGATGTTCTAGTTGACAATAGTACTAGTAATAATACAGTGGTGGAAGAAGCTGAGAATGAAACCATAGTTGATACTACTACTAACAATAATACAGTAGGAGATGTTCTAGCTGACAATAGTACTAGTAATAATACAGTGGTGGAAGAAGCTGAGAATGAAACCATAGTTGATACTACTAACAACAATGATAGTAGTAAAAACAATAACAATACAAATAATGATACTAATATTGAGAAC
>JBNMFJ010000038.1:0-6246 GCA_051269935.1 Patescibacteria group bacterium
CTGGGTGAAAAATATGTTTTGTTAATGTCGAAAGTGAAGGTGCAATTATTTTCCTTGTAGATTGTTGTGAAGGTCTTTTCTCCTGCTAGGTATTTGACGGTTGGTAGTCGCATTACTCCTTCGAATTTACCGGTTTTTTCGACTACTGTTGTTACATGTTTATGAGCTTTCTTGAATTTGTAGGCTCGGTATTTCTTTAGGATCCAAAGTGTTTTTTTTTTGAATTTTAATATGGCAATTGTTCCGATGATATCTTGGGGTATTTTCTTACTGGGTTTCATATTTATATGTTGTGAAAACTCTATTAAAATCTATTGATTAGGTTTATTAAGTCTCCTTTTTCTTTATTTGGTATGAACGCAAATGTTTCATTTACAGAAATCTGGGAAAAATTACGTGGAGCTCGAAAGGTTCTTTTGAGTTTGCACTTTGGTCCTGATGGTGATAGTTTAGGTTCGTGTTCTGCTATGAAATATGTTTTAGAAAAAGAGCTTGGAATTGAGGTTGATGTTGTTTCAAAAGATAATTTAGATGAAGTGTTAGGAGCTTTACCTTATGCTGAAGGGATTACTTTTGGTCGTGATGTTTCGGATTATAACTGGGATGATTATGATTATGTTATGGCGTTAGATAGTGGAGCGAAGAAACAATTTATGCCTGAGCATTTTGATATTGCTGCAATTGATAAGCTGATTTCCATTGATCATCATGCTACTAATGATTATTGGTGTGGGATTAACTATGTTGAAACTTTACCTTCATGTTGTTCTGTGCTATTAAAGATGTTTCGTGAATTGAATGTAGAAATTGACGATGAATTAGCTACTCGATTGCTTTTAGGAATCTATACTGATACTCGAGGCTTTGTCCATTCTGATACTGTTCTTTCTGATGCTGCATATTTAATTTCCCAGGGCGCTAATTACTTGGATGGGATTGTTAATCCCATTACGTTTAATGTTCCTTTACGGATTAAAAAATATTATGCATTATGTGTTGATCGGTTAAAGACTGAACCTGTTGATTCTCATGTTGTTGGAGGAAGTAGTGTTACGCTAGAGGAAGTTGAGAAGTTGGGTTTGAATCTTTCTGAGGCTCGTGGAAGTGTTAATGATTTGATGACTATTTCTGGAATTGATGTATTGTTTACTTTGATTGATATGGGAGATTTTATTAAAGGAAGCTTTAGATCGAGGAAGGGATATGATGTTTCATTATTTGCTAAAGAATTAGATGGTGGTGGTCATAAAGCTGCTGCTGCGTTCAAGTTGCTTGATATGAGTTTGGATGAAGCGAGAGTTAGGGTGATAGAAACTATTGCTAAAGTTGGTTTTATAGAGGCATAGATATGAAAGAGTTAATTTTAAAAATTAATGAAGTTAAGAATAGTGAGATTAGCCATATTATTGAGCAGCGACTGAGCGAATTTGTGGAAGTGGGAACTGATTCTGATTCTGTTTTTAGTGAGTTGTGTTTTTGCTTGTTGACTGCTAACTTTACTGCGGCTCGTGCGATTGAAATGCAAAGTAAATATGATAAAGATTTTTTGGTTCTTGGTGTTGATGAATTAAAGATTTTATTAAAGAAAGCTGGGCATCGATTTTGGCCGCAACGTGCTGAGAGGATTGTATTGGCTCGGGGTATACGGGATGTGTTGATGGATAATATTGGATTGGGTGGTGGTGAAGTTGGTGAGCATGAAGCTCGAGTTTGGGTGAGGGATAATGTGAAGGGTGTTGGAATGAAGGAGTCTAGTCATTTTTTACGAAATATTGGATTCTTGGATTTAGCGATTATTGATTTCCATATTGTTGATTTATTGGTTGAATATGGTTTAGTTGAGAGACCCAAGACGCTAACTCCTCAAAAGTATTTAGAGATTGAGGAAGTCTTACGGAATTTAGGAAATGAATTAGGTATGAGTTTGTCGGAATTAGATTTGTATTTATGGTATTTGGAAACAGGGACTATTCTAAAATAAATTATGCAATTTTACTGATGACTACTTCGTTTTTCTAATTAGGCTGTACACTTGTACTATCCTAATCTAGAGGGCCTTGTATTCATCTACTAAAATTATAGAATTGTTTATTTATTATGATTGGCTTATTTCTTGTCAGGTCGTTTGACTGCAAAGTAATAGACGAGTGCACCGATGACACCAGTTATGGCAAGAACAATGATCCATATTATTTTTTCATCTTCGCTTTTAAATTTTCGTTTTGCACAATCAATTAGCATGAATACCCAAAAGACTGTTGCTGCAATTGCTATTCCGACTAGACTCATCCAAAGTAATGCGAATCCTCCAAGGACAAAAATTGGTATTAGTGCTTCTGATGCCATGTATAAGAAGAGTTGGTGTATGTTTTAAATGTTATTCTTTTGAAATAGATTTATTAATAGAGATTTATACTAAGGTAGTATGTCATTTGAATTTTTGGACCATACTGCAGATGTGAAGTTTCATGCTAGGGGAGATAGTTTAGTGGAAGTGTTTACGGAATCTGCTCGGGCGTTATTTTATACTATGTATGAAGGTCTAGATGTAAAGGGTGAGATTCTTAAAGAGTTTAGTGTTGAGGGAAATGATTTGATTGCTTTATTGAGATCTTTTTTGGAAGAGTTTATTTTCTTATTAGATGGCGAGGGGTTTGTTCCTTCTAGTGTCGCCGAGATGACAATTGTTGAATCGGCTTCTGGGTATACGTTACATTGTCATGTGTTAGGTGAAGATGCGATTAGTCATACTTTTGTGAATGAAGTCAAGAGTGTTACTTATAATGATATGAAGGTGGAAAAGGAAGATTATCATTGGATTGCTGAAGGCGTTTTTGACGTATAAATATAGTTTTATAAATATGGTTACGTTTTATTATCTATGGTAAGTCGTGATGATGTTTTATTGAAAAAAATTAAAGCTGATGTTAAAGATCAAAAGAATATTCTTAGTAAAAGTAAAAAGGATGTTCGTGCTTTGTTAAAAGAAAGAAAAAGGCTGCAGAAGGTGTTGCTTCAACATGGGGATATGTATTTGGATGAGAGTCGGAAGGCATTGTCTACGGCGATTTTAGCGGCCTTTGCTTTTTTGATGGCATTGTCTTGGAGGGAATATATTAGTGATCTTTTAGATTCCGTTTTAATTTATACTCCATTAGAGAGTAGTCTGATTTCTGCTTTGATTATTACTTTGATTTCTGTGGTTGGAATTATTTTGGTTAATCGATTCTTGAAAGTTAAGTAGTTTTAAAAAGGATTTTTTGTATGTGTTTTTATGGTAGAATTAAAACAGATTGATGAATTTATGTATGAGATTCCAAAGGATGGGCGTATGAATGTTCCTGGACGTGTCTTTGCTTCTGAGAAGTTACTTACTACTATTACAAAGGATAACAGTTTAGAGCAGGTGAAGAATGTGGCTAGTTTGCCTGGTATACTTGATGCTTCGATTGTTATGCCGGATGCTCATCAGGGGTATGGGTTTAGTATTGGTGGTGTTGCTGCGTTTGATGCCTCGAGTGGGATTGTAAGTCCAGGGGGCGTAGGTTATGATATTAATTGTGGAGTTCGGTTATTAGCTACTGATATTTCTAAGGAAGATTTTTTGAAGGTAAGGGATGAAATCGCTAAGCGGATTGATAGTGTTGTTCCGAGTGGCGTTGGGAATGAGCAAAAATCAAAATTAGAAGATAATGAGTTGGATGAATTTTTGATTGATGGAGCTGCTGCTGCGGTGAGGAAAGGTATGGGAAGGAAAGAGGATTTAGAATATACTGAAGAAGGTGGAAGAGTTGATGGGGCTGATTTGTCAAAGATTTCTGGGAGAGTCCGAGCGCGTGGGCGAGGGCAGTTGGGTACTCTTGGTGCTGGGAATCATTTTTTAGAGTTTCAATTTGTGGATGAAATATTTGATGAAACATTATGTGCAAAATGGGGATTGGTTCCGGGGAAGATTTGTGTTATGATTCATTGTGGTAGTCGTGGATTTGGTCATCAGGTTGCAACGGAATCTATTCGGGCTATGGAAGCTGCTGGTTTACCTGAGGATTTAGTTGATCGAGAGCTTGTATATGCACATTTAGGAACTGAGTTGGCTGATAATTATTTAGGTGCTATGCAATGTGCTGTTAATTTTGCGTTTGCTAATCGACAAATTATTATGCACCGGACTCGTGAAATTTTAGAAGAATTTTTTCCTGGGAATGTGAATCGTTTGGTATATGATGTTGCCCATAATATTGCGAAGTTTGAAGAGCATATTGTTGGTGGGAAGGCCAAACAAAAAGTATGTATTCATCGTAAGGGTGCTACTCGGGCTTTTGAAGGACAACCGGTTATTATTCCGGGTTCTATGGGAACTGCTAGTTATGTTTTGGTTGGGACTAAGAAGGCTGAGGAATTAACGTTTGGATCTACTGCGCATGGTGCTGGTCGTGTTATGAGTCGGAGTCGTGCGGTTCGGGAGATTAATTCTGATGATGTTGTGAAACAGATGGAAGCAGATGGCATTAAGGTCTATGCGAGGAGCAAGAAGGGTATTAGTGCTGAGGCTGCTGGAGTGTATAAGGATATTGAAGAAGTTGCTCGAGTTAGTGATGGTGCGGGAATTGCGACACGGGTTTGTCGGCTTAAGCCTCTCGCTGTCGTTAAGGGCTGATTTTTTTATTTTATTGAGGTTATACTGCGTTAGAAGAACACTTGCGTACGAAAAAAGTACGCGGCGTAACCTTCTGCCTTGTCTTACCTTCACTAAAATAAAAAAATTGTTTATTTGATTTATTAAAAGGAAAAATGATGGGTTCTTGCTTTACTGTCACTTGAGTGACAGTAAGGTTGTAGCTGTGGTTTATTCTTGGATTGCTAGTTCTGCCATTTTGATTGCACTTTCCTTTGTTTTTGCTGATCCTATGAATCCGGATTGGTGGCAGAAGATTGCATCTGGTATGTTTGTTACTTTTGATAGTTCTTTTCCTTCGAGTCCTCTCCATTTCTGGGGTAGGGCTTTTTTGCTTTCGAAGGAATCTTTTTCTTTATCGATTGCTCGTATTTGCCATGCATCTTTTGTTCGTGCTTCAAAGATCATATAGAGGATATCGGTCTCGTCTCTTAGGATGCTTTGAGCGGGGAGGTGTTCTTCGAATACGATATATTTTTCTTTGCATTCTGAAATTAGTTCTCTTACTTTTTTCTCGGACTTAATTCTGTAATTGGTTTTTTGGATTATATTTTTTAATACTTTTTGTGCAGTTTTTACTGCTTCTTCAAACTCTGTATCTATTTCTAAGGTGTTTAGAGGGTTAAGGTCTCTTATCATTCTGGAAATGGTATAGGGGTTTGTGTCTGCTTTTGCGGTGTATATGGATATTCCGTTATCGTCAGCATCGATTGGTTTTACTAATGTGTTTTCTATAGATTTCCATACTTTCTCTGAATCGGTTAGCTTTTCTCCATAGTGTTTCCAGATTAATCCAAAGGAAGCGTATTTTATGTCGTCTCTTTCTCCGGCTCCTTCTTTTTGGTGATGGTCATATCTTTTCTTATCATGGTTGTATATGGCTCCTACGTCTAGAACTATGTCTGCTGACTCAATTTTTTCAGGGTTTCTTGTTCTTATTATATTTGCTTGGGGATATAGTAGTTTTAGGGCTGCTACTGCGAATACATCGTCTGCATGGAATTCTCCATTGTGGGTTACTATTGTTGTCATTTATGTATGTTATTATTGCTCTTTTTATATGTGCCTTTTCGTGAGATTTATAAAGATTGGATTTGTAGTGTAGTTATGAGAGAAGGTGATTTGGTTATTGTGCTATTGGTATTTCTATGTATGAGTGTTTTTGTAGTTGGGCAGAGTAGTACTGAAGTTGATATTTATTTGGAAGGATGTGCTGAGAGTTTTGGTGGTGTGATTAAGTATGCTGAGTTGGGAAAGTGTCTAGAGAAAAGATATTATTGTAATTTGGATGGTGTGTTTGAAGATGTGTATGAGGTTGCTAATGCATGTAGTATGCAAGATACTTCTCCATCTGATGGAAGTACTGAATTTGCGAGAGGAACTTGTTGTGATATAGGTGGAGCTGGTAGTGGTCAATGTCTTTTTTTAGAAGATGTAGATGCGCCGAATGGTGAAGGTAATTATTGTGTTTCTGCTACAGAGAATTGTGAAGATTTTGATGGTGATGAAGATGCTTGTGTGGCGCATGAAAATACTGGTCAATGTTATTGGGATGATCCTTCTTGTGTTCC
>JBNMFJ010000039.1:0-6201 GCA_051269935.1 Patescibacteria group bacterium
AAGCTTAAATATAACAATAGCTGGAAGTGACAACATTACAGGAGTAGTATATAATACAAGCTCAGGTAATCAAGCTGTAGTAATATCCATTAACAATGTAACAACGCCATATGTAGAATACACTTATAACTTCACCGCCGGAGTAACATGTAACCTAGCAAATATGAGCTTATACGCAAACCAAGTGAACGGAGTAGGAACAACATATACACATAATATATGCTTAATCGCTCCTGATACAAAAACAATCTGGGTTGATGATGTAGATACATCAACAAATGATATTTGCCTACTGGACTCTGAACATACAAGTATTACAGAAATAAGTGATGCATGTAGCGGTTCAGGTGAAGTACGAATTAGTTGTACAGCAGCAGGTGCATCAGTAATATCAGGAAGTAATACATATACATGTTCAATAGTCGCTGGAAGATATAAAATATCAGGATTAAGCCACAGCGGAGTGCGAGAAATAGCAGAAATTGTAGTTACACCAACAACATCAACATCTAGCAGTGGTAGTAGCGGTGGTGGTAGTAGTGGTGGTGGATTTACTTGTACAACAGGTTTCACACTAGTTAATGGAGTATGTGAGTCAACAGGATCTAATGCAACTCAGATTGATCCAATAACCGGATTACCTATTACCGATGATCCAACAACTCCACCGAAACAAGTGTTAGAAGAAGATGCAGCAGAGGAACACGTATACTACCTATTCCCAATCCTGCTATTCATCGAATTACACCTATTAATCTACGCTCTAGTAAGAGCATGGAGGAAAAGATAATGGCAAGAAAGAATAATAATTATGGAGATGCTCCAAAGCAACATAAATATAGAGCATTCTCTATCCTGTTATTGTTATCAGTTTTACTAACAACAGGAATAATAATATGGGCTGATAACTCTTCAGTATATAGATTGGCTCCTTTAGGAGAATACATTACAATAAATGAATCAAGTGACATTGTTCTTAGTGGACTAGCTAAAACATTATCCTATATTATATTAGCAGAGATTGTATCTTGGGTATTATACTTATTATTTGGATTAATGACAAAACCTGGAAGGCATCATAAGCCTAAAGTCACAAGAGATGTAGTAAGCTCAAAACCAGTAAGAGCTTCAAGTAAGAAATCGAAGGAAAAGTCACCGAGATTCATGCGTCCTGAAAAAGACAAAAGAAAAATTAAATGGTTTACACGAGAAAGACATCCTTGGCTACGAAGAGAAATTGCAAAAATTTCTTCAAAGAAATAGTTAAGTTTATTAACACATAATGTAATATATATAATAAGGTGATATACAATGTTCGGATTTAAAAGACAACAACCAAAGACTGCAAAACCAAAGAAAGTTTCCTCAGAAGCTATTCCAAAGGTTAAATCTTCTACTAAGAAAATTAAGGCTAAACCTAAAAAGACTGTAAGAAAAAAATCAATCTCCGTCGGTGAACAATCATTCAGTAACCCAACAGAATTAAGGGCTTACTATAAAGCTGAAGGTGAAAGAGTAAAAAAAGCTATGAAAGATTTCAAAATCAAGCAAATGGAAGGGTATCTAACAGTTTCAAAAAATAATTTGATGGGAGTATTATCTCAGAAAAAAAGATTAGGAATGATAGCAACAGACATTGAAGATCATAGAAAACAATTAGGCAATAAATTATCCGAGATGGGAGTCGAAAAAGATAAAGTACAAGGTGACAAAGTTGTACTTGATAGGTTTGTAAGCAAAATGAAATCTTTAGAAAGAGAAGCAAAGAAAGTTCAAGATATGCGAGAACAATTAATGGAAAAAGAAGCCGAGCTAGTTATTGAAATGAAAAAACTTGCCACACAAGCCAAGAGAGACGCAACATTAACCGACGCAGCAACAGCAGACGAATTAGAAAAGTATGAATTAAGTAAAGAAGCAATCTTATTACGTGCAAAAGATATCTTAGGAGAGCAACATGATGTATTATTCGCAGATAACGAGATCTTAGACAAATTAGATCATAGAGTACTTAGTAAAATCGATAAAATAAATACACAAATTGCAGAAATAAAAGGCGCAACAAAGAAGACTCTAGAGAAAAGAGAATTACTAGAAATCTCTGAAAAAGATACAGACTTAGCATTAAAAGATGCCCAAAGAAAGCTTGACAAATTAGAGTCAAAGTATCATAAATTGTTATCTCATTAAATCTAGGAAATTCTTATTATAATTTTATAAAAAAAGTAATTTAAAGTAAAGGTTAATACAATTGCCAATTTCGAACATCATCAGCAGTCTGTCCACGATAAGTTTTTTGAAGTTTTATCAAACCCGTTTGTGGTTTCTCCAATAACTGCTGAATCGCATAAGTAAATCCATTCCAATCAGAATCACATAAAGGATTATCAAACTGAGCAGGATCACCCATAATATAATATGTCGTCCCAACTCCACCCCGAGTCAAAATAGACTGCATCTCTTTTGGCGTAAGGTTTTGTGCCTCATCAACCAGAACAAGTGTATTCCGAAGAGAAGATCCTCTCAAAAATCCGGAATTCGCCAACTCTATAGCTTCCCTACTCTTTGAAAGATGCATCCCTTTACCAACAGATTTATTAGTTCTTGTTTCACCATAATTATTAGTTCGATTTGGATGAAGAAACATGTGCTTAAAGGGAATGTTTCCATCTACAATAGTTTCTCTATGTGCATCTCTATATGGAGTAAGGTGAGGTTCTAATTTATCCCACAAAGTCCCAGGTAAAAATCCAGGATCTCGAGATTTTCCACCCATAACATCATTTGGCTTCAAGAGAAGTAATTGTTCATAAAATTCCCCTCTCTTAGGCGTCCTTCCTGACAAAGACTCCTCAGCAGTATCATCACCTGTTGAATATTCAATAATTTGACTTACTGCAGCAGCGTAGGCAAGAAGAGTTTTTCCACTCCCAGCACCCCCTGAAATAAATGCAGTTTCAATATGAGGATTAAAAAGTAAATGTTGCATAGCTAAATATTGTTCCATATCCCGAGGAGAAACACCAAGTACATCACCTCTGACAGAATCCCTAATGGTAAGTTTTTTCTTATATTCTTCCTCATCAAGAAGAATTAATCTTTGATTATCAACAGAGATAATTTTAGTCAGGTCATTATTATATGTAACATCACCCGTAACCCTAGCATATGTATTTTGTGCACCTTCATTTCGAAATCTAATAAATTGATTCATATAATAATCAGAATCAAGAACATCACTAGCATCATCAATTGACAATCTTCTATTATTCTCATTCAATGCATTTTGAAGATCATCATTCCCATCAAGGATACCGCGGTTAACAATACCAGCATGAGCTAATAAAAATTTGGGCTGTTCCACCTCCATACCTCTCATTTGGTAGTTAATACCCTGAGACGGTTTTCTCGTAAGAACTTTAATCTGATCCGGATGATCATTTGTCATAAGCCTCAGTGAGTCTTCTCTATCTGTACCTTTGTATATATGAATATCTAATCCAGGTCCCCCTGAATACGTAGTTCGAATATTATTATTCTCTGTGATTTTATTTTTCATAATATATTCTAAAGCCTTCCTTCCCCCATATCCAAATTCAACCGATCCCATATTTTCTATAGCATTTAAGTCATGAATAGATAATACAATTGCATTTTTAGAACCGTCATTGAAATTTGTAGAAGAATTAAATACTCTCGGCCCGGCAAGAGCATACACATCAGAAAGAGGCATAAAAATATCATCATAAGTTTTGTTTGACGTTGTATTCTCTCCCATAATAAATCAAAGCTAATTATTTATATAAAGACCATTAGGTATGGATATATACATCCCAAAATACTAGTTAAAAAACAAATGATCTAACAACATCGTTATAATTAGAATCAGCTATACGATTCTTAGTGCCCCAAATCGCACCCTTCTCATTTACTAAAGAATCTAAATGCAAGGCATCAGTACGCAATTTTTGCTCATGATTACGTTCCGAAGAAGCATAAGTGAAAACAATCCGATTATAAAGAGAATCTAACGGTGAAGCAGAGCCATGTTCATTAAGTGAACTAAAAAGAGAAGAGTCAACATCTCCCTTAATATTCTCTAATGCTGTATTATATCCTTCTTTAATAACTGTATTACGAGAACGTGATAAAGATGCATAAAAATCATCCATAGTTTCAATTATGGGCTCAGCACTTGGATCTAAAGAAGGGTTAATTAACGAATTGAATAAAGAATATCCCACCAATGTGCCAAAATCATCTTCATGATCAACAGCACTAGATAGATTCTTTAAGTAAAAGAATAACTGTTTTCCACTTCTGCTCTTTTCCTTACTTCCCATACCTTTTACACATCAAGTTTCATTATAAACAAACCTAAACCTAAACATATATATCAAAACACACACTTCCCTTATATGATCGTATTTTATTCGCTTTTATACCCTGCAATCTGCTTTTTAAACTTCTCCAAATCAACCGCCCGAATTTGCCCGCCTGCAGCCGGCAGATGACCTCCACAAGTAGCACCTTCAAGCCCTTCAATTCCAGTCTTCAAAACCTCAATCATATTAAACTTCTTATCCTGCCCACGCGAACTAAGACGAACCATATCACCATCAGGATTAGCAAACACAAACATCCTCTTCGGATTCCGAAAAGACAACTGACTAGTAACCGTCGATTTAACAGGATACTTCGGATCAAAATAATAATAAGAAACCTCACCTAACTGTTCAGAATCCTTCTTAAATCCCTTTATAAACCTCTGAATCTCAAGCTCAACCGGCCGAGCATATTTCTTCAATGCCTTCACATCAGTATATTCACTAATCTTCATCAACTTCCTAAAAGACTTCTTCGGCTTATCATGCCAATACAAAATGAACTTATTAATAGTAAACACAACCTGCTCCAAAAACCCCTTCTGTCGAATCCTTCTCTTCTCAAAGAAACCATCCAAAAAATCTTTATTCTCAGAATGTAAATGACCCGCATCAGACAATGTCCCAGCAATCCCCAACCAATACTTCCCCCCAACCAATTCATAGGCAGTCCGAGCACATGGAATATACCCCTCATCAACAGTCCGATACTCTAAAATCTCAGCAGGAATATCCTCAAACTTTTTGTGATGATCCGTATAAAACACATTCTTAGCCTTCACGGCATCAAGAACATCCACAATAGTATTTGGACCCAAATCACAGATAATAACCTTCTCAGCATGACGCAACTGCTTTATAATAGGCACCTGATCACTACCAATAGTAAAAGGAAGATCACTCACCACCGCCCCCTTCTTTTTACAATATTCAAAATACAATATCCCCGAAGCAAACCCATCCAAGTCATCATGGTGTACAACAGTCACAACATCCCCCTTCCTAATTCCATCTAAGAACTTCTTCGCTCCATCAAAATCAGTTTCTACCATAAATAAATAGAGAAAATAGAGTTTAATAAGCTAAGTAAATGTTCCTGATGATTTTTGAATCGGAATTCACTTCCTATTCAAAATAATTCTTTTGCCAACTTCCTGCTTGCAGGTTCTCGTGCCATTTTTCGGTATTCTTTTTAAGAAAAAGTTGTATGTCACAACATCTCCCTTCCTAATTCCATCTAAGAACTTCTTCGCTCCATCAAAATCAGTTTCTACCATATTCAAAGAAACAAAAAGACCTTTATGAATAACAGTAATCAAACCTTTTTAGCCAAATCAAACATCGCCTTCTCTCCAAACCGAGGAGCCATCACCTGAATACCAACATCCAAGCCATCAACCTTACCCATAGGAACGCTCATAGCCGCAACACCACTAATATTCGCAATAACCGTAAAAACATCATACGCATACATCTCTTCAACACTTAAATCAGCTCCAATCTTATGGGGCAATTTAGGAACAGTTGGCAAGAGGATCGCATCAACCTTAGTAAATAAATCAGCAACCTGTTTTAAAATAAAATTCTTTGCTTTCAAAGCCTTATGATAATAACGTCCCTCAAACTCACTCCGAGTAACCTCACTCCCACCAATAATCCGACGCGCAACCTCCAGACCACCAAACTCATCAATCGCTTTTCCAAATCGTCTCCCGTCATATTTCCGTGTCCCACTAAAAAACTCAGTATACACCAAAATATAATACGTCTCCAAAGCAATATCTAACGGTAAGTCAATATATTTTATCTTTTTTCC
>JBNMFJ010000040.1:0-6199 GCA_051269935.1 Patescibacteria group bacterium
ACGACGTAACCGGTATAAGATATATAAGAGGCGGAGAAGAAAAGTATTATTATTAAGAGGGGGATAAGTAGAATTGGGTACTTCTTGTCCCACATCTTCTGAATAAAGGGTTTTGTTGATAAGGGACTACCTGCATGTCTCTTCTTTAATACTCCATTCTCATAGAGATACTCATAATTATATGGCCCGACCTTTTTTTTTTCTTTCATTCGCTAAACATACTCTCCAGTAATATATTATAGACGTCTCTTTTCTTTATAAATATTACATCGATTAAGGCTTATCAAAAAGTAAACTTGTGGGCCAACTCGGCCTTTTTAAGATATGTTTATATATAATTTGATCTTTTTTGGTTTGGTATGGATCTTTCACGAAAACAACTTTTACTGGTTACTCTACTTATCCTATTTGGAATGGTTATTACGTTTATACCACATCTTGTTACTCAATATCCTCTCCATATTGATGAGTGGCATCATATTACGAAAGCTTCAGAATTGCGAAATGGGGATTATCTCGTTGGGATTTCAACTTCAGAGATTGGATTTCATTTTGTCCTACTTATTTTATCTTTTCTTATCCCATTAGTAAAGTCATACATGTATTTACCGTCGATATATCTCGCCTTTACTTCTCTTGTTTTATTTTCGACAACCTTTCGATTACACCACAAAAGAAAGTATGGATTTATGCTTAGCTTTTTCTCTGTTCTTTTTTTTATTTTTATTAAATCTAATATTAATACACTTGGTTCTTGGTTCTTTACTCCTCTTATTTTTGCCGTGCCCTTTATCTATTTGTATCTTTACTTTTTTGTTCGTGCCTTCCAAACAAAAAATAAACAATTGTTACTCTACACTCTTTTTACTATGATTTTACTTATATTTACCCATGCCCCTTCCGTTTTAGCCTTTTTGCCTGCAATGATTTGGTATGCGTATTCACACAGATCTGAGATTGATTTATTTACACCAAAATATATCTTAACCTTTTCACTGATACCAGTTATTGGATTATTATTCTACAGTTACTTCTCTAGCTTGAATGTTTTTAGGGCTTTTCTTGTTCTTATTTATGAACTTTTATTTTGGGAATCTTTCTCTACCCAAAAGTTTATGTATTCACCTACTGCCTTCTATAGTTCTGTTGCATTTATCTTTGCATTTATAGGAATATTGAGAGTCCTGAAAAATGCTGAGTTGAGAAAGGCATATCAATTTCAGCTTTATTGGATGACTACTTTACTTACTTCATTGCTTATTTATGGGATTACAGGAATCTCGTTTCTTTCCCCTTATCGAAGAAATTTGTTTTATTTAGCAATGGGGCTTGTCTTCTTCAGTGCCTTAGGTCTTCAAACCTCCTTTGTTTATATTGGGGGAAAGATTAAGAGAGTCAGGGGCAAGCGTATTATTCAGCTTATTTTCATGGTCCTTGTCCTCTTGAGCCTTTTAATTGGATTTTTTTCTATTCCTGCTCCGCTTAAACTATATAATGTTTTTAATGATGATTCGCATGAGGCAGTTTCTGCGCTCTCGGATTATCCAACTGGAAAGGTTATGGCTCCTTTGAACTTGGCTGTAGGCATATATCCGATTTCTTCCCTGCGGCCGGTTGCGACATTTTACTTTTATGGGCATAAGTCTGTCGTAGAATCCTTCTATGCCGAGGCTGTCACTTGTACGGAGCGAGAGACTATTATTCGTAATCGGGGTATTGATTATGTTATGAGTTATGAAAAACTAAATTGTTCTTGGGAAATACTGTATGATTCTGGTGGAATTGTGACTTATGATGTCTGAATTACTAACTATCTCTTAATATTAGGCACTCGAAACCTTTTTAAATCGTTTTTTTCTAGAGGTGATATGAAAACTGGAAGAAAGATTAGCGGTGGGAAATATAAGAAGCCTACTAAGAAGAAACTTACTGGAAGGCAGAAGGAAGCTCGTATTGTAAAGTTAGGTGAAGAAAAGAGAACTAAGACTTTAGTTGGTCGAGGTTCTACTAGCAAGATTGTTGCTTTATCTGATAATACTGCCAATGTTACTCATAAAGGTAAGAGTAAAGTTGTTTCTATTACTAATGTTATTGAGACTCCATCAAACACTTTCCTTGCAAGACAGAATATCTTGGTTAAGGGTGCTATTATTGATACTGAATTAGGAAATGCTCGGATTACTAACCGACCTAGTCAAGAAGGCTTTGTTCAAGCTGTTGTTATTTCTGCTTAATTTTGTTTTACCGTCGATAAAAAATTTAATGTATATTTTTTACAATAGAAAAGCTTTTAAATGATTTCCCTTTATAAGCTTTACGATGAACATGCAAAAACGTTGCCCGGATTGTAATAGTACTCATATGATATATGACGAAAACCGTGGTGAGTTAATGTGTGGTGATTGTGGTCTTCTTGTTGAAGAAAAAATGGTTGATACTTCTCATGAGCTTCGTAGTTTTGATAAGTCTGAGAAGAAATCCCGAGGTGGAGCGCCAATTTCTATTCAAAAATTCGATAAGGGTTTGACTACTAATATTGGTGAGATTAGTGATATTTACAAACTAGATTCTAGCCAACAAACGAGAAAGTATCTACGTTTAAAGAAATGGCAAGAGCGAGTTTCTACGTCTATTGAACGAAACCTTCGATTAGCTATGAGTGAGTTGCGAAGTGTTGCGTCTTACTTGGAATTACCTACTGTTGTAAAGGATGAAGCTGCTCGAATTTATAATTTTGTATTACAGCGAGGGTTAGTACGTGGTCGAAGTATGGAGTCTGTTATTGCGGCTTGTATTTATGCGGCTTGTCGGTCTTATAATATTCCTAGAACTTTAGATGAAATTGCTAATGCCTCTGAGGTTGAGCGAAAAGAGATTGGCCGAACATATCGATATATTATTCGAAAGATTGGTATGAAGATGAAACCCTCTTCTCCGAAAGATTATATTTCACGGTTTAGTTCTACTTTGCATTTATCACCTGCTTCACAGAATGAAGCTTTGACTATTTTAGATCGTGCTGAAATTAGTGAGTTGACTAGTGGGCGTGGTCCTGCGGGAATTGCTGCTGCTGCTTTGTATGTTTCTGCATTATTGAATGATGAGAAGAAGACGCAAAGAGAGGTTGCAGACGTAGCTGGAATTACTGAGGTTACGATTCGAAATCGATACAAAGAGCTCTTAGATCGGCTTAATCTCGAAGAGAAGATCAAGATTAAAGAGAATGAGTCTCGAAAGAAAAAGAAAGCTGCTGCTGCTGAAGCTGCTATGTAGGTATAGGTATTTTTAAGTTATTTTTAGATTGTTTATTTATGAGGTTTTTATTATAGATGAGATGTTCTGAGGAAAGGCACCATGGGCATACACCCTAAAGGGATAAGGATTCTCAACACGTAAGCAAGTGGTTTAGAATAATCTCCCTGACTTAGAATTATTCTTCGAATGGATAGAATCCAGGGGATTCTATGTATGAGGAAAGGAGGATTCGAACCCCCGTAAGCATAAGCTACCAGGTCCTAAACCTGGCCCGTTTGACCGCTCCGGCATTTCCTCAAACGAATACTATTGAATAAAGATTTGAGTATAAAAAGCTGTTGATTTATGGTAATTACTGGCGTAATTAATTCCTCCACTCTTTGTTGATTAGTTGGAGGGGAGGAGATTGCTCTAAAAGATGGCAAAGCCACTTTTAGAGAATTTATTATGCCGAGGTTCAGATAAACGGAAAACCAGATATGACTTACTATTTATAATTATTTAACCTTGCTTCTCGTAAGGAGGCTATTATTTCTTTACCGTTGGGTTGGGTATATAACCTCTTGTAGAAATTGTTGGCATTTTCGATTTGGGCATTTATGAAAGCTGTATGTTGCTTTCTCCACTTTGTTGGATTTGCTAAAATAAAATTTGCCCATTTTTCTACTTGTCTATTGTGGGATTTGTCTCTCATTGTTTTACCTTGTTTATTAGTTTTTTATAATTTTCTATATAGTTCTCATCTAAGGTTTTTTTGTAGATAATTCGTAGATATTTAGCATCTTCCATATCTTTATCGCTTTTTAGGTATTCTTCCTTGAAGGCTATTGCTTCTTCAATCTTGGGAAAGTAAATATCTAGGTCTGTAAATGGTAATTTTATTCTTGTTTCCAATTGTTTTTCATCAAGGGTATCTTTGGTAAATTTTACTTCCATATTTGGTAGTTCTTCTCCTATTTTTGTATATCTAATATTTGATCTGTGTAATTCTAATTCATTAAAAATATTTTTTGTATCTTTGGGATATAGACATTCAAAGTTATTTTTTGCTAATGCAGCATGCATTCGGAGAAATGTTTCAAATGATAGTTTTTCAATCATAATATTAATATCTTCTGTTCCTCGACTTCGTCCATGTGAAATGGCAACAAATCCTGAGACTTTAATATACTTAATTCCTATATCTTCCATAGTATTGCAAAAATCTATTGTAAATTTATTTAATATATTTTGATCGCTTATTTCTCTCATATGTGTGGGAGTAATGTATCCCTATTAAAGTTTACTTTTTTTAATTTACTAAGGTTATTGCATTTCCTTGTACTGTTGCACCGTTGAGTTGAGCTGCTGAATATTGACCTATTTGTTCATTTCCAAATCCTGGATTAAAAGATAATGTACTATCTGCTATATTCCCTATTATGGCACTTATCCCATCTGGAGCAGCTGCATTTTCTCTTAATATAGAACTACCTTGAATATAATACTTAGAATTCCCTATATACCTTCTATCGCCATTTTGTGTTAGACTAATTGTTACTGGGGTTGGTGGTGTTCCGACAAATTCGTCTGGGCTTGTTACTGGTATTATTTCTCCTGTTTGTTCTGGGATTTGTTGTGTTGGTTCAATGAAATTATTTCCTTGGATTGTTTGGGATGGTTGGTCTTTTATTTTTTGTTCGACTATCATTCTATAGACTGTTGCTTTGAGTGCTAGTGCTTCTGCTTTATTGTTTGCTGTTCCTTGGCCTGCTCCTTGTTCTACTCCTAAGACAGCGTTTAAGTCGGAGATTATTGCAGAGATTTCTGGGTTACTATCTCCTGCTCGGAGTTGGGATGGTGAGAGTGCTTTGATTCGCTCGTATTGTGTTGAGAGTGTTGCTCGTGCGAGTTGGTAGTTTTCCTGGAGGCCTTCGAACATTTGTCCGTATCTTATTTGGTCTTCTACTGTTGATGTTTGGCCGAAGAATTCAGAGTTTACTGCATCGATTGCGTTGAATCTATCTTGGATTGTTGCGGAGTCTAGCCAGCATCGTAGTTCTGGGTTGTCACAATATCCGACGTCTACCCATCGGCCTTGGCCTTGCTGTCCATTTCCATTTTGGTCTACGCAATTTCCTATTTCGCTGCCGGAGTTTCTTTGGCAGATTGATCCTTGTCCACATTCATTATTATTTCGACAGGTTGCTGTATTTGTATTCGTACCTGTTCCTGCGCTTGGATTAGCGTTTGCACAAACTCTTGTTATTCCGACTAAATTAATGTCCTCTCCGCCGACTGCTGTTTCTACGCCTGCTTGTAGGTTTGGTGATACTAATCCCCATGCTGATGAAGTTGTTGATAGGCATTCAGATTCTGATGTTATGTCGGTTTGTGTTGCTTGGTCTTGCGCATATTTTTCGGTTGCAAAGTTTACTGCAAAGTTTGTTGATACTGTTCCGAATCCGCAGTTTTCTTGTCCATTAATTCTGACACATAATTCTTTGTATCCACCTGCTGATGTAAAGTCTATTGCTTCATCTGCACTTTGTCCTCGGGCAACAAATCCGGTTTTTACGCTTGCTGTTGGGGATGTTGCAAATGAGCCGCTTTGTGTTGGGCTTCGTAGGTATACTTGATAGCTTGCCCCGAAATCATTTCCTGCATAGATGTGGTAGTATACTTTGTATTGTGATGTTGCTGGAACTGTTGCGCTTGAGAATGGGATTTCGCTAAAGTATGCGTAGAATTGGGTTGGGCTTTCTGGGGATAATAATGCGTCGAAGCCTTCTGCTGAAAGGCTTGTTGGTAATGTTGTTCCAAGGAATCCGTTACATACTTGCGTACCTACTTGTTGGCTTCCTCTTAGTTGGAATGATTGGATTGCATTTTCTGCGTAGAATCCTGTAAAGAAGTCCATTGATTTTCCGAGGTTATCCCATGCGAATTGTACGTTCTGATATTC
>JBNMFJ010000041.1:0-6046 GCA_051269935.1 Patescibacteria group bacterium
CAATATATTCTTGATAATGGACTCATCGTCGCTTTGCAACCAAGCACTACAGAAACTTTAGCGGGTAGATTGCGATTTTCTCATGGTGGTGTTCATGAGTCAAAAGGTGAAGAGGGTCTTGCGCATTTTACTGAACATGCTGTTATGTCTGGTGGTGGTTCGAAATACCCAGCGTCAACTATGCTAGAAGTACTAGATGATTTTGAGGAATATGGAGCTTTAACGAGTTCTTTTGAAACGAGTTATTTTTTTGATCTTTTTCCTAAGACGGTAGAATCATATTTTGATTTTATTTCTGATGTTGCTTTTACTCCACTTTTTGATCCAGCAGCTGTTGATAATCAGCGAGGTATTATATTAACTGAAATTAACAACAGGAAATCCTCCCCACTTTATCCAGAGAAAATTGCTTTTAATGAATCTTTTTATGGTAAGGGCTCTCCGCATGGATCAGTTGTGTTTGGAGATGAACAAGTTATACGTAACTCAACAGCTGATTCACTACGAAATTTTCATTCTCGGGGGTATTCTCCAAATAACGCAGATCTTGTTATTGTTGGAAATCTACCTGATAACATTGAGACCTTAGTGGATCAAGCATTCTCTAATATTCCTGTGGGAGAGAAGGAGACTAAGATTGTTGAGCCACCTGCTCCAATTACTTCTTCAACTGTACTACATAGAATTGCTCCGTATCTTCAAAATTTAGATTCTCGTGATGATAGCATGGCACATTTGCTTCTCGGTCTACGTGCTCCAACATTGACTTCTCCTGATTATTGTTCGTCAAAAATACTTGCACAAGTATTGGGGGGCAGTCTGACTTCTCTAATCCCTGCAACATTACGGGGAGAAATGGAAGTAGCTTATTCTATTAATGCTCAACATTCACTTAACAATAATAATGGTGTTATCATGGTTGACGGTTCTATTCAGGCTTCTTATTTAGAGAAATCGGTTGATGCTATCTTTGGTGTAATGAATTCTCTTCAAAATACTCTTGTTAGACCAGAATTGTTTAATCGTTCTAAAAATAAAGTCAACCATCGTAATGTAAAGTTTTATGGTAAGGATTCTGGATTAATTAGTGCTGTTGAAGACTATATAGATTACAGTATTTCTCCAGATGATTTACTTAAAGGATTCTGGGATGTGAGCCGAGATGATGTTAGAGAAGCTGCGAGGAAATACTTGCCTTCTGGAAGGAATGATTCAAACTATGTTCTGCTCTTACAGGATCCTTTAAAAGATGAATAATTTTATTACTTATTTTGAATTACAAAAAGGTAAAACTTTATAAAGGAATTTCGATATTTAGCAAAATCGTAAAGATAAAAAAAACTGATATAGAAGCAAGGCTAGGAAAGCTGGGCTTAAAGGAAGACTTAATTGCCTTATTTAAAAAATTCATTAATCCGAAATTTTATCGGGATGCTGTTGATATTTATGATGATTTGAAGATTGTTCGAGAGAGTATTAATACGTCTTTAGAGGTTTCTACCTTGATTAAGGTTAATGGACGGAGCTTTGATGTGAGTCTTGAGATGGATAATCGGGAATTTGTTCACTTTTGTACTTGTGCTCATCGTGAGGATTCAAATGGTTGTGAGCATGCGGGCGCTATTTTGGTTTGGAAGTTCTTGCAGGGTAAGAGTGAATTTACTGCTAAGCCTAAAGCATTACTAAAGAGTAAAAAGGAAGAACAGAATAGCGGTCGGTTGGGCTACTTTAGAGACTTGTTTCCTGTTGAGGTTCGTTCAGATAAGAAATTTATGATTTATTTTAATTTAGAAGATTTTGACTCTGATTCTCAGATTCTACGTCTTCAAAAGGGTGTTATCAAGAATGATGGAGGGTATGGTATACCTATGAAATTTTCGGGTAAGGATTTTGATTATAATAAATTGGATATTAGTAAGCATGTAAAACGTGCATTGAGTTATGTTATTACGGGTGAGAGTTTTGGTATGGGTCATTCTTCGAATGGGTTTACGAAAACGAGATTTTATGATGTTAATACGGATTTGATGATGCCTGTTTTGAAGGATTTATATTTTGAGGAGCAAGAGGTCATCTTGGGTGCGACTTTCTCTCGAGAAGATTTTCGAGTGGTTTGGGATATTGTTAAAGAAAAAAATGAATATGTTTTGACGCCTTATTTTGTTTCTGGAAAAGAGAAAGTTCCCTTACTTGATATGCGATTATTTGAGTTGGGGGCTAACAGTTTATGGGTTTTTGATGCTGATCGTCGAATATTTTATGGTCATAAAGAAAAACCTGAATTGGCTGTAATTAAAAATCTTATACGGTTCCCAAAAATATTGCGATTTAACGATGAGGAATTACGGATATTTTTTACGAAATATTATCAGAAGGTTTTAGATGCATTTGAAGTGAATGTTTCTGAAGATTTACGTCGGGAGAGTAAGAGTATTATTCCAAAGCCTAAATTGTATTTAGAAAAGGCGGGAACGACTATTAAGGTTCATTTACGATTTGATTATGCTGGTCGTGAGGTTGATTATTTTTCAACACATAAAGAAATAATTGTTATTGAAGGGGATACTATCTTTGATATTGATCGGGATTTTGAGCATGAGGAACATATTTCTGAAATATTAAATGGTCTGAAGGTTGTAACTCATGAAATTCATGATGAATTTATCTTGGAAGAAGATTTGGTTGATTTTGTTGTGAATACGATTCCTGCGATTACGGCTGAGGGGATTGAAATATTTGGTGAGGATAAGCTATTTACTTTTGCTGTGAATAAAAATAAGGGGAAGATGAGTCTTGAACTCTCTGAAGGAACTGACTGGTTTGATATTAAGGGTGAGGTTAGTTTTGGTCGTGACTCTGTTGCCTTACAGGATGTACTTGATGCGATTTTTAAGAATCAGCGTTTTGTGGAATTATCGAATGGTAAGCAGGCTGTTGTTCCGAAGGAATGGGTTAAGTCTTTGCAGTCATATCGAGGGTTTTTGAATACTGATGAGAAAGGTAGTAAGTTGTCTAAATATCATTTGGCTATTCTTGATAGTTTGATTACTTTATCTAGTAAGACTAAGATGGATAAATCTGTTACGACAACGGTTGATCGTTTTCAGGCATTTGATAAAATTGAAGAGACTCCACTTTCTAAAAATGTAAAGGCAAAGTTACGAGCTTATCAAAAGGCTGGTTTTGACTGGATGAACTTTTTGAGGACTTATGATTTTAATGGTGTTTTAGCTGATGATATGGGTCTTGGGAAAACATTGCAAGCATTGACTATATTGCAGAAAGCTAAAGATGAAAAGGTTGAGATGCCTTCACTTATTGTTGTACCAACTTCATTAGTGTTTAATTGGAAGAAAGAGATTGAACAATTTACTCCGGGAATGAAGGTGTATGCTCATCATGGTTCATCACGGGTTAAGGGGAAAACTGCCTTAGATAAAAAGGTTGCTGAATCTGATTTAATTATTACAACTTATGGTATACTTCGGAATGATTTAGAGCTTTTTATGAATCATGAATTTGAATATGTTATTTTAGATGAAGCTCATATTATTAAAAATCCTATGAGTATTTCTGCTAAGAGTGTATATGCTCTTCGAGCTAAACATCGTTTGGCGTTAACTGGTACTCCGATTCAAAATAACTTGACCGAGTTATGGAGTTTGTTCCATTTCTTGAATCCTGGATATCTTGGTACTTATGATTCTTTTAGAGAAAATTTTGTTATTGAGATTGAGAAGAAACATAATGTGGATACTTCAAATGCATTAAAGAAAATGATTAATCCTTTCTTGTTACGTCGGACTAAGCAGATTATTAGTGATGAATTGCCGGCTAAGACTGAGATGATTTTGAAGAGTACATTTGCTGAGGGTGAGCGAGAGACGTATGATCAATATAAAGCCTATTATATGAATGAGATTAAACAAAGTATTAAGACAAATGGTATGGGTAAATCTCATTTGAAAATTTTAGAAGGTTTAACTAAGTTACGGCAAATTTGTTTGCATCCTCGAATGGTTGATACTTCTTATAGGGGTCCTAGTGGTAAGTTTGATTTGTTACTTATGGAGATTGAAAAGGTAGTTAAGGAAGGTCATAAGGTTCTTGTCTTTTCTTCTTTTGTAAAGATGTTAACTTTGATTCGTGAAGAATTGGAAAATCGTGGAATTGGATATGCTTATTTGGATGGGAAGACTATGAATCGTGAACGTGTTGTTGAAGATTTTCAAAATAGTACGACTGCTAAGCCATTCTTGATTAGTATGAAGGCGGGTGGTGTTGGACTTAATTTGACTTCGGCTGATTATGTATTTATTGTTGATCCGTGGTGGAATCCGGCAGTTGAGATGCAGGCTATGGATCGGGCTCATCGTATTGGTCAGAAGAATCCTGTGTTTGTGTATAAGATGATTGCTGAGGATACGATTGAGGAGAAGATATTGGAGATGCAGAAGAATAAGAAAAAACTTGTTGATGAATTGATTACTGAAGAAGATACTTTGATGAAAACTATTGATAATAAGGTTTTGAGTGATTTGTTTAATTAACTCCCTTTTTCCAAAGTGACGCCTTAGGGCTTACGTTTTTCTCGGTTCTCGAAAAGAAGGGATTAGCCCCAAAAAGGATATTTTTCTATTGAAAAATATTGTTTGTTTTGTATTTGCAGAAGCGGGGTTCTGCATATAAAATTGTGGGTTGGGCTCGCCCGAGGGGGGTTGGTTGTTTTAATGGGGAGCATATATGGATATTATGAATAATATATATTCTTAAAAAGATACTTACTTGTTAATAATTATGACTGCTACACTTACACTTACCTCCGAAGATGCTCTTCGTAGTTTATGGAATGATAATGCCTATAAGTATGATTTACCAGTGGCAGAGGGATCTCGTTTTCATATTGCTGACAAGACTATTCTATACTCTCTTTTTGATAAAACCTTACCGCCAATTTCTCCTAGGGGGCTTTTTGATTCTTCTGCTTCGGAACGCTTTACTGAATATTTTGATGCTAGGCATAATTATATTTTTCATGGTGTAGTACGTGATGGTCATGGTAATTTATATGAATCTAAAGAAACGGGAGAACTTCCTAAACTTAAAGAAGGAAAATATGCTGATTTTAGGCGTTTGCATCGCGGGAATACTGATATTTCTGACACTGCTGATCTTTCATTTCTTATGGGATGGTTTGGGGCTGAATTCACAGATCTTCAGAAAGCTGAGAAACATTTCCTAAAACTTCATTCTTCTCTTGTTACTGGGAAAAGAAATTAATAATATTTTTTGTTACTGGGGGGAAGCTATAAAAAGGGAGATTTTCACTTAATTTTATGGTTCAGCCGATTAAAACTTTACAGATGGGAAAGAATAGTCTTAGTGACGCGTTTATTGAACAGGTTAAGAGTTTCTTTGAGACTGAGAGGATGGTGAAGATTACTATCTTAAAGTCTGCTTGTCGGGATAAGGCTGAGGCGAAGGAAATTGCCCTGAAGTTACTTGGTGTTTTGGGTCCTAAGTTTGACTACAAATTGGTTGGGTATGTTATTACGATTATTAAGTTTAGAAAAGATGTACGGTAGTTTAGTGCGAGGATTATTTTAGTATTTGTTCTATTATTTGGATTGTTTCTTCTGGATTGTTTGTTCGATGGCCTATTGTTCGTTTGTCTTCGTATATTTCATGGTCGTTTCCGCCTTGGTGGGTTTTGTCTCCTATGAAATGAATTTCTTGGTAATCATCTAGTTGTAGGTGGTTTAGGCAGAAGGTTTTGTCCCAGCCCTTTGGGAAGACGTCGAAGCTTATTTGTCCGCCTATTGAGTAATGGAGGTTATTGTTTGGGAACTTTTCTTTTAGATGGGTTATCATGTTTTTTCGTATGTTGTGTTCGTTGTCGTATTGTTCGAAGGCGTCTCTTTCTTCTTGGGAGCAATTTCTTCCTACTGGGCAGATGTTGATGACTCCTGTTCGGAATTCAAAGAATGTGCCTCGTTTTTGGGGGATTTTTAGGTCGGCTATGTAATTGAGTGATGCTTTTATGAAG
>JBNMFJ010000042.1:0-5992 GCA_051269935.1 Patescibacteria group bacterium
AATATTATGCTTTGTATTTTACTGTCTTTGAAGTGTTTGTATATTATGCTATGGAGTAAACTAAATATTGCCATTGTGCTGAAAAAGACAAAAATGAATAACGTTATTGGTCCCCATATTCTTGGTGAAAACTCCAGGACTCTTGCGACCTTAAAATGTATAAGTATTACTTTTATTATTGTTCGTGAAAAATATGCAAGGGCGAAATACAGAAAGGCGTTCCTGAAGTACTTGATGCTTTTGTATTGAGATAGTTCATAGAGTTCTTTGGTTCCGGAATAGATCATTAGACTGCAAGTTATAATTATAAATGCGTAGAGAATTTCTGTTTGTATTGCTGCTGTTTGCATTAATTGAAATGCTTGTTGTCTTACCATGTTTTTCTTAATAACATAGGCTATTTAATCTTTATTAAATGATCATTATCTTCGCAAGGCTCAGATACTGAATGAATTTTTTTACTGAAAAATTCTATGTTATTTCTTTTTGCGACGTAAGATTCCCAAAAAAAACCTATTTTTCATACTATGAGCAGGGGCGAATGATTCTAAGCAGAGGTATCTTTGGATGGATCTTTAGTCCACCTTGCTTATATAAAAAATCTAATTAGAGTGTATATGGAAACGAATAAAGTTTTAGTTAGAGTATTGAAAGGAGGTATGAATAATATGGAAAAAAGATATGTACTAAGCGGGTTTGCTTTTATGACTGTCTTGCTTTTAGGATTTAGTATGGTTTCGGCTATGCCTGGTTTTGGAGGTGAAGAGTCTGAAGAACGATCTCTTCATAAAGAAGCTTTGAGGGCTGCTATAGAAGCAGAAGACTATGATGCTTGGGCTGCTTTGATGGCGGAGCGTGTTGCTCGTTTAGAGGCTTCTATTACAACAGAACATTTTACTGAGGTTATAGAACGTCATTCTGATCGTGAAGCAGAGAGAGAGGCTCACTCTGAGAATCGAGAAGCTTTACGAGCTGCAGTTGATTCTGCTCGGGAGTCTGGTGATTTTTCTGAAGTTAGAGAACTTCGGGAAGAATCTGGATTTAATCTTCGAAGCTTTTTTGGCTTTGGAAGAGGACGATAAATCCTCAATAATTTATTAACCCTTTATTTGGACCATATGGTCCATTTTTTTTACCCAAGAAGTGGACGACTAGTCCATCTTTTTACTTACTAAACCTTTAAAATATTACTTTTATATCTATAATTATGGTAGGCGAGCACACTAAACTAGGTCTTAAAGCAGGACTTGAGATTCATCAGCAATTAGATACGCATAAGTTATTTTGCTCTTGTCCGTCAATATTACGTAATGATGAATTTGATTTTGAAGTTGAGCGGGTATTAAATCCTGTCGTTGGAGAGACTGGTGTTGTTGATGTGGCTGCTGCTTATGAGGCTATGAAGGCTAAGCGATTTACCTATCGAGTCTTTGACACTAATTGTTTGGTTGAACTTGATGAAGAACCCCCTCATAACCTAAATCCTGAAGCTCTTGAGATAGGATTAGAAATTTCTTTATTACTTAATGCGGAGATTTTCCCAGTTAGTCAGATTATGAGGAAGACTGTTATTGATGGATCTAATACTTCTGGGTTCCAAAGAACTGTTTTAATTGCTCATGATGGATATATTGAAACATCAGAAGGTAAGGTTAGAATTGAGACTATTGCTATTGAAGAAGATTCGGGAAGGAAGGTTTCTGACAGTCATGGGAAGAGGGTATATAGTCTTGATCGTCTTGGTATACCACTTGTTGAAATTACTACTGCACCTGACTTAGGATCTCCTGAGCAAATTAAAGAAGCGGCTTTACAAATTGGAGAAATTCTTCGGGCTTGTCGAGTTCGTCGTGGGATTGGAACTATTCGTCAAGATGTTAATATTTCAATTGCTGGTGGAAATAGAGTTGAGATTAAGGGTTTTCAAGATGCTAAGATTATGCTTCCGACCGTTGATAATGAAATGATTCGGCAGAAAAATTTACTTGAGTTAGCTTCTCACTTCAAGGATGCTTCTTTTAGTGATCTTGAGAATGTTTCTGAAATCTTTTCATCAACTACGTGTAACTTTATCTCCAAAGCACTTGATAATAAAAAAGAAAAATTGGGTGTATACGGTTTTCGCCTTGATTCTCTTTCTGGAATTATCGGAAAAGAAATTATTCCTGGTAAACGAATTGGGACGGATCTTTCGGATTTTGCTAAACCAGTTTCTGGTATCGGTGGAATTATTCATTCTGATGAAACTTTAGAGAAATATTCTTTTACTGAGGGCGAAATAACCTCTGTTCATGAACTCTTGCGTATGAAAAAAGATGATGCTTTCATTTTAATAATTGGTACCCAGGAACAGGCCTCTGTTGCACGAGATGCGATTATTCGAAGAATTTCTTTACTCTCTGGGGGAGTTCCTAAAGAAGTTCGTCAATCTCAACCTGATGCAACTACGGTATACCTTCGTCCTATGCCGGGCTCTGCAAGAATGTACCCGGAAACTGATGTTCAATTATTAAAAATAAAAAGACAGCAAATTGACTCTTTAAAGACAAACTTACCAAAATTAGCAAGTGAACACAAAAGATACCTACAAACATTTGGTGTTAATGATGAGCTTATTTCATTACTCTTTAAACGAGATCGTGTTGCTGACTTTTCTGAACTTGTTAGTGTTACAGATCATTATGGTGTTTTAGCTAAGGCCTTAACGATCTATACTTTTGAGATTGCTTCAAAGTTAGGCTTAGACCGAGATGGTATACTTGAGGTTTTGCATACTGATATTATGGCTTCCATTTTCGAAAAACTTCCGGAAGAAATTACTGAATCAGAGATAAAGCCTATTATGATGAAGATCGCAAATGGGAAAACATTGGAAGAGGCAATGGAGAAATCTACTATTGATTTGAGTAACGAAGTTTCTTTACTTATTTCGGAAAAACCAGGACTTTCTGCTGGGGCTTATATGGGGCTTATTATGAAAAAGTTTACCGGGCAAGTTGGTGGAAATGAAGTTATGAAAGAATTGCAAAAGCAACTAGCTTGAACTTATTACAGAAATATATTTTTTATCCAACTTATTATTCTATTAAAAAGAGTGTCCTTTGTCTTTTCTGATATTTGGGCTTCACTATTTTCATCATGGGGTCCTTCTTGATATCTTGGTTTCACACTCCAATCTGAAAGATTGCTAGCTTGTGCTAATTCTACTACTTTGCATTTTGCATCTAAGGGTACCTTATATATGCTTGACTGGGACCTTCTTCCCTCTACGTCTTCGAATTGAATAAATACATCATATCCTAGAGGTAAGGCATTTAACAGATTATGATCGTAGGTATGACCTATTTGTCCAGGTCCGTTATACCCCTCCCTATTCTTATATTTATATTGTACGAACATGGTTGATTTATTTTCAGTCAATGTCATAATATCTGCACTAGGATGTATGTAGACATTTCCTACATCAATTATTTCTTTACCTGATACTTCCTCGACTTCTGTTCTGGCATCAAACTTTTCCTTAATTAGTGCTAGTTCAAATGACCCCTGAGATTCTCGTTCAATAAATTCCTGATGATTTCTTTTTAGAATAGTAGAGTCTGACCATCCATAACAGTCGGCATAAAATCCCCAAGATGCTCTTGCTGCATATTGTGATTTATTGGGGTCATTTTCTTCTACAAACTTTTTATCTATATAGAATAAGAATTCTCCTTCTTTATTTGTAAATATTTTTTCAGGGATTGTTGGTTCTCCACTGTTTAATTCTGCACCGGCTACGGGTTCATTGGTTACTTGATCTAGGAGCTTTCCTTTTATCGTAATGAGTTCCTGATTGTCTGTTTGTGCCTGAGAAAAGCCTGCGGTCAGTAAAATGAGAGATAGGAATATGTATAGATGGACTTTTACCATGTAGAGCTAATTATCTGGAAAAAACCCGTTTAACAAAAAGACTATTATTACAGCACCGATAGCTCCGACGAACATATTCAAAAGTACACCAGTTGATCCTGCTGTTGTTGCAAGTCCGCTTCCGAAGAATCCTGCGATTGACGCTAAGATTAAGCTCTTTTTTGATGGTTTCATTATTATATTATGTAAGATCTATTTATATGTGTTTTGAGAGGGATTTTTTTCTTCCCTGAGCTCCAAGACTTTTTACGCCGGTTGTATCAAATATTTTTCGAACCGTATGGTCTCTTACTTGATAAGAGCTTGCAAATGAAGCAACACTTTTATCGGTCTTGGTGTGTTTTGCGTCCCAATAGTCGCCCATTAGATTATAAACCATTTTAAAATCTGATATTTTATTTTCTTCTCTCGCCCATCTTGAAGCTTTTTGATATGCAAACTTTTCGCGTTTTGTCATCTCGTAATTTTCTCCAGTTTGCCTATTCTTTCTTCCTGCTTCTAAAAAAAGCTCTAATGTTCTGGTGTGTTTACGTTCATTTATTTGTATTTGTCTATCATATTCTTCTCTTTGGCCACTTTCGCCCATATATTGAAGTATTCTTGCTGGAGTTACTCCGACTTGAATAGCAATATCTTTGTAATGTACACCATCTCTAATTAATCCATCTTTTTCTTCGTCTCGCCTAGTATTTCCAGGTATTCTGATATATTCCCTCATCTGCATATTCCGTAGTTCTCTCATTCCCCCATATTGGGCCTGAACTACTTTTGGGGTTAAACCTAAATCCTCCGCAAGTTCTTCATAATAATCATATTTATTTTTTTCAACTAAATTTCTAATTTCTTTTTCTCGTTCTGCCTTTGGTTTTGTTTTACCCTTACTTACTCTTAGTTTTCTCAATGTACTTTCTGCTAGACCTGTAATCTGTTGAATTTCATCGAATGATTTTCCTTCCTTTTGTAGGCCTTTAATCTGTTTTTTTCGTTCTTCTGAATCCATTCTCTTTGCTATTTTTTTTGCCATATGTATTGCAAAAATATTCACTTTAAATAGCTATTTATTGGGTTTCATTTTACTTATTTACTCTTCTTTTGAACATTAAAGCTTAAAAAGTGATTTTGTTAGAGAATATTATGGAAAGAACAATGATTGCTGATTTACCTTCGCAAGTAGGTAATGAGGTTAAGATGTGTGGATGGATTGATACGATTCGAGATAGTGGTAAGCTTATCTTTATTGATCTTAGGGATCGGAGTGGTAAAGTTCAGTGTATTATCCGTATGGCTAATACTGATTTTGAGAAGGTTAAAGGCTTAACTGTAGAATCTAGCGTGGCGATTACTGGTGAAGTTAAGGAACGTCCTGGAGGAACTGATAATAATGAATTGGGTGATGTTGGAAACTTGGAGGTTGGAATTACTTCTGTTGAGATTTATTCTTTGGCTGACCTTTTACCATTTGAAATTAAGAGAGATGATGTTAATGAAGATACAAGATTAAAGCATAGATATTTAGATTTACGAGGGGAAAGACTTAAACACAATATTGTTATGAGGCATAAAATTATTTTACATATTCGTGAGTTCCTTAATAAAAAAGATTTTTTAGAAATTCAAACACCCATTTTAACAAAATCAACTCCTGAAGGAGCTAGAGATTATATTGTACCTTCTCGTACTAATCCGGGTAGTTTTTACGCTTTGCCACAAAGTCCTCAGCAATATAAACAATTACTGATGATTGCTGGAATGGAAAAATATTTTCAAGTTGCACCTTGTTTTAGGGATGAAGATGCAAGAGCTGATCGATGTCCTGGAGAATTTTATCAATTAGATATGGAAATGTCTTTTATGTCTCAGAATGAAATATTGGACTTAATGGAAGAACTTATGAAATCTATTGTTAAAAATTTACTCCCAGAAAAACATTTCACCTTTGAAGAATTCCCTCGGATAACATATACTGAAGCTATGGAGAAATATGGTAATGATAAACCTGACTTACGAGTCGATAAGGATGACCCGAATGAATTGGCTTTTGCATGGATTGTTGACTTTCCTTTATTTGAAGAAGAAAAGA
>JBNMFJ010000043.1:0-5689 GCA_051269935.1 Patescibacteria group bacterium
CCAATACCCACCTTCACAGCCTCTACACCAGCCCCAAGAACAGCTTTAGGATCAATCACATCACCCTCACCAATACCTTTAGCAGTATCTCCACCCTCACCATCACTAGTAGCCCCAGAATCACCATTCACATCACCCTCATCCCCAACTCCCGCCTCACCAACAGCCTCACCACCAGCAACCTCAGCAGAGCCCCCAGAAGGCGTAATCGTCACAGAATCATCCTGCGCAAACACCAATAACATGCAAAAAATAAACACCCCAGTACACAAAAATAAATTATATTTCATTATTTCTCAATCTCCTTTTTTATTGTAAGCATTTGTTTCTTTAATACAGGTAAATCATTCTCAATAATAGAGGTAAGCTTGGAAATACTTACCGCATAGTATACATGACTAAGAAAATTTCTCCCACTAATAAATTCATTCCATAAAATCTCAGGATAATCTTTTGAAAATAGAGGAGATAAATTTTTCATAGCTTCACCAATAATCTCAAGTCGCTTTGTAATAGCATCAGATAAAATAGTATTTCTTCGCAGAGAAGGTAAATGAATCTTAGAAGAATAGGAAATAATCAAATCAATAGAATCAAGTACATCATTAATATACAAAAGCGGCTCCCGTTTCATAAAATTCTTATCTCGTCTCCCAACACACCTTTTTTAATTTCCTTTCGAATCATAGAATATTCACCCAAATCAACTTTCCTACGAATTTTTTGAGATAATTTTTGTTGAAGCCTAATCAAATCAAACAAACTATATGAATCATCAATTTCAATTAAAACATCCACATCACTTCCTCGCTTATTATCCCCTCTCGCATACGACCCAAAGATCCCTGCCTTAGTAACCCCTTCTTTCTGCAGAATAGGCACAATCTTATTCTTGATAGTTTCCACATCCATACCAAACAAACGCAATCCCATTTTATAAAAGTTTATAATCCATTCCCTAAAACATCAATAACCTCAATCCAAGGAACTTTACTAAAATCCTTCACATTCTCAGTCGCAATCTTGTAAATACCATTCTCCTGCATCACAGCAACAATCAAAGCATCCCAATAGTGAATACCATACTTTTGACTAATATCAATGGCTAAAAGAGTAGTCGAAATAGTATGTGTATAAACAGTAAAAGATGGGGAAGAATAAAAATTTGAAACAAAAGTTTTTGCCTGTTCAAGTAATATGGGACGTTGAATCTTTTGCGTTGAAACAAAAACAAATTCATTAAGATTTTGAGTAGAGATACATGCCTCATCTGGATTAAGTAATGCATGCTCCAAAAATTCCCTTGCCTTAAAAAATTTCGTATTTTCAGTAGAATCAATAGAATAAACAAGAATATTTGAGTCAATACAATATTTATCGTTCATATAATTCACTTCTATGAGAGTATGTTACACCACCCATATCAAAGCCCTCATTCAGCATCTTACGCAAACGCTCATTAGCCTCAAGACCCTTTTTCTCAGCAACATATGCAGTAATTGCCTCACTAATAGCCTTACCCAAAAATCCCTTTTTATTGTCAGACATAGCCCTAAGCGCATCAATAGCTTCTTTCTTCAAACTCACCGTAACAACTTGCGTATCCATAATAAAATATAAACTCCCATCTATTTAAATATTTCGATTATCTAAATAGATAAGAAAGTCAAAATTCCCTGGATTAAATAAAACCCCATAAGGTAAAAAATAGTACTTCAAGTTAAAACCAAAAATTTAAATAGATATACCACAGATTAATTACAGGAGATAACATGCAAAACACAATACATAATCAGGCAAATAAAAGTAATCTAGAAATTTCTATAAATTACATAAACCAAGCCCCAACATTACAAGAAGTTAAACAAGTAGAAGAAATTCTAAGTGACCAAGATATAACCGTTAAGGAGCTACATAACCAATTAAAAATGATAGATGAAATAACCCTAAATGCAATTATAGATTATTTACAAAGTACAAACAAGCTTGTCATCGAGAAAAACGGACTAATAGTGTACATTCACAATCCAAAACTATCAAACAAAATTAAGAATAGGCCAGAAATAAAAATATGAATAAAGTAGTATTCCTCGATGAAACATTGGAGCAAACCTTCAATGAACTTCCACAAAATGATCCATTAAGAAAAAGCATCACAAGAGCAATACAAAAGATTCAAGAAGATTTTAAATCAGGTGAAGTCGTCAAGAAAAATTCAAATATAATAAAGAAATCATCAAAGAAGTACACATACATCACCAATCTAAGAATATTAGATTTATCAGGAGCATATAGACTCTTATACACATTGGTGAACGACGAGATTGAAATTATATCTGTGATCCTTGATTGGATGCCTCACAAAAAATACGATAAACTGAACAAGTAAATTCACAAACCTTATAAGATTCTCTTCCCCCTAAATATCATGAAAAAGGTGATAACAGTAATTTTCTTAACTTTCCTAATATTCTCTCTAGCCCTAACATCAGCCCAAGAAGACACAACCATAACCCCCTCAAGTGAACCAACCGTAACAAATCCAGCTTTAGCAACAAACCCAAATTCCCCAATAGACGCCAACCAACAAAAATTCGAAAACATCCAAGAAAACATCGACAAAATCCCAATAGACGACCAAGGAAACATCGACCAAGATAAAGTCGACCAAGGCTTCCAACTAGCCAAAACAAAAGCCGAACTAAGAATCCAAGCAATAAACACCTGGCTACAAACCAACGCCTCCTGGCTACGATTCATATTCAAAATCGTCCCAGAAATCAGCTGGCTATTTTTCATTAACCTCTACCTCCTAATAGTAGGAATCGTATACCTAATCCTCAACGCCCAAAGAACATGGGCATTCATCGGCGCCTTCGAAACCGGAGACTATTTCGACACAGAATCCAAAATGAGAATCTTCGGCTCCCTAGTCTTTCTTATAGCATGGGCACTAAACCTATTCATCACCCTCTCCCAAATAATAGTAAACTCAATAGCCTTCTTCTGGCAAACCGTACTCCCATACACAATAATCGTCGCAGTACTCCTAGTAATAGTCTTTAGCATAATAATCCTAGCAGTCGCATGGCTAGGCCCAGGATGGATAGTCGCAATAATGAATTTCTTAGTTAGATTGACCGGAAGGAAAATAGCAACAGATCACGCCCACCATATCATAAACAAAGTAGAAGAAAAATTAGAAGAAGTACAAAAAGAAAAGGAAGTTCTGCAGGCAACAACAAGAGGACTCAAAGGAAGCGGATTCACACAAGCTGCATAAATAGTGCAATTAACCGTTAATATTATAGACTATGCTTTCTTTTAAACATTAATCCAACTGTTACAATTATAATTAATAAGAATACAAAAATGAGTAGAGCGTATGATATTGCTCCTTCTGAGCCGATTACTGCTCCTGTTAGGGCGGATGCCCTGAATCCTCCAACTATTCCGTAGCTTAGGAAAAGTCCTGAGACTAATAACATTGCTGTTGAAACACCGAGTAACACACCTTTTAACATAGAATAATAGACAAAAGAGAATATATAAAACTTATGAATTATGTATAACCAGAATTCTGAGATTGTACGTAAGAAGCATACCGATCCCCAATATATGTCTTTAAATGACCAGTAACATTTGAATACATTTTAGGATCGTCGATTAAAGTACGATACCCAGCAGTAATCCATCTTTTCATAACTTCAGGTTCAACCTGGCTAGCAATATAGGCCAGAGAATGTGCTGCAGGAAGTAGACCATCAATACCTCCACCCTGAGACGAATCAGTATCAGATCTATCTTCCAAAGAAATATTACCACTACTCATTTTAGGAAAAGTTCCATAATCTTGTGGACAATCTTGTAATCCCATAAATCATAAACAAACAACTCATCTATATAAGCATTATGATACAAAAATAATAATCTAGAAAAATTGCCCTAATCCCTTCTGCTTTTTTGCTTCGCCAATCTTCTTAAGTTTCTCGATTCCCGACTGGATTCGGTCGGCTGAGAAATCGTGTCGGCCTAAAACTTCCCTAATCTTCTCAGGGCTATAATCCTTAAATACAATTTCTGGAGTCTCTGAATGATAGCCATGAAATTGCTCAAAGATTGCTTTCCAATCGAAGTTTAGTTCGTACTTATCGTGTGTATCTAAATAGGTAAATAGTTCGTATGGGCTGTCAAATTGTCGTCCGAATTCAAGGGCTTTTTTTTGGCCAATTCCCTTAATTCCTCCTGGGTTATAATCGGTTCCGACCATTATTGCAATGCAAATTAACATATCCAAGCTTACATCTAGTTTAGAGAGGACTTCGTTAATCTCTAAGAACTCTATAGGTACATCAACATAGATTCCTGAACTGGATTTTCTTTTTCTTGCGAGTGTTAAATTTCGGACTAAGTAAGGGACACCATAGAGTATTGCGTCGTAGTCCTGCGATGCAGCTGCCCAGACTTTTTTATTTCGTGCTAAATATGCTGCTTCGGCCTCTCCTTCTGATGGTGCTTGAACCCAGGCTATCCCTAATGCGTCAAGGAGTTCTTTACTATCATCAATTATTTGCTTCGTTATTCCAACAAATTGTGAGGAAAACTTTTTCATGTTATCAACATCTCCTTCTGATTTTGCTGTGTCGAACTTTTCCATGGCAATCCTTTTAGCTTCTCTTCTTTTTGCAATTTCTGCAGATTTCAATGCCGGCGGCTTCCCATCAAATACATAGACTGGCTTAACTCCGTCTTGTAGCAGGTTAATATTTCTATAAAACAAACCTGAAATATGTGAGGTTATGTCCCCGCTCTTATTCTTTAAAGGAGTACCATCACTCTGCCGGATAGTAGTTAGAAACTGATACAACGTATTATACGCATCAATCGCAACAGTTTTATCCCTTAAAAAACTAATATCAATTTCCTTCTTCGGAATAATCTCGCTAATGTTAACACCCATGGCAAAACAAGGAAAAGCGGAGATTTAAACCTTATGAAAAAGCCAATTTCCCATAAATACTTAAACCAAAAACTATTATATCAAAGAATGGAAAAATACACTGAAAAAAGACCCTGGGGAGGATTCGAAAAATTCACCCAAAACGAAATCTCAACCGTAAAAATTTTAACCGTCTCACCAAACAAACGCCTCAGCCTCCAATACCATAAAAAACGCCATGAATTCTGGCGATTCCTAGATAACGAAGCCGAAGTAACCCTAGACGACAAAAAAATAAGAGTAACAGGCGGCGACGAAATAGCAATCCCCTGCGGAGCAGTTCACAGAATTCAATCCTTTGACAAAGAAGTAAACGTCCTAGAAATTTCATTCGGAGAATTCGACGAAGATGATATAATCAGACTAGAAGATGATTTTAAGAGAATATAATCTAGTCAATCAAGGGACATGCATCCATATTGTAATCCAAAACAGACTTATATGCACTTCTAATAACATTTCTCATCCTAGCTCCCTCAGATGGAGAGTCCAAAATCTTCTCATTCCGTAGAGTATACTTAGCCCCCCTCAATGTTACATATCCAACTTCAAGAAGCATGTCTCTTGCTTCATCAATAGGAAAATGATCAAAACTACGACTAAAAGGATTATTCCTCTCTAGAACACCCTCTTTTTTATTCATTAAATCATAAATTTCCCAACTTTGTTCAGCTGGAATTTTTGTATCTA
>JBNMFJ010000044.1:0-5009 GCA_051269935.1 Patescibacteria group bacterium
AAAATGACCCCTCCAAGAATCGTCCCGGGATGACCTAAGGGCCTAACTTGATCAAGCGAAATTGAATAATCTTGTGAGATGAAGGGAGGGGGAATTTTATAAAATAAAATGACCCCTCCAAGAATCGTCCCGGGATGACCTAAGGGCCTAACTTGATCAAGCGAAATTGAATAATCTTGTGAGATGAAGGGAGGGGGAATTTTATAAAATAAAATGACCCCTCCAAGAATCGAACTTGGGTCTTCGCAAAGTCAATGCGACAGTCTACCATTAGCCTAAGGGGTCTATGGAAATACTATTTGATTTGATATTATAAAACTTTTGACTTGTTTTATTGTGTATAGATATTCTTTCTGTGCCCTATGTCAATTACTATTATTTCTATATGCTTCTCTATAATCTGATATAATATTCTGTATTGGCCGACTCGTAAGCTCCAGGTTCCTGCAAGTCTTGAGACCAAGGGCTTGCCCAGCTAAGGATTTTCTTGGAGATTTTTGAATTTTTTAGATATTCAGTATTGGGTAATTTAGAAAGATATTTCGTGGGCCTGTCGTTAATTATTATCTTATATTTCATTCTATAATAAGTTCGCTTACTTTTCCCTCTCGAATTTCTTGAAGGCCCTGCTCTATGTTTTGCATTGTTTCTGAGTCTGATAGAATTTCGATGGTCTCAAGGAGGCTTTCTTGTCCTCTTGGGTTTAGGACGGCTACGACTCTTGAAAGAAGTTCATTATAGGTTTCTGAATCGTGTTCTTTTAGCATATCTAATTTTGCCTTTATATCTTTGTCGACCTGTATTGTTTCCATCTTCTTTTTACGAATTTATGGTTTATATTATTTGCCCTTACGTTTGCTTATGCTGCCGCCTTTTTGTTGGCCCCAATTGATCTTTTTTTCTTGGTATTCTAATGTGGACTTTTCTATTTTTGCTAATTGGCACATTTCTTCGAATAATTCTTCTGGGAGATTTCGTCTTTCTGTGTAATAATTTTTGAGGGCTGTGGCTGTGGTTGTGAATCCGTATTGGAGGATGCTTGTCATTGAGGGGGCATTGAGGTTTTGTCGGACATTTTCTAGGAATTCTTTTTGTTTTCCCTCGGGGAATGATATTCTGTTCATCTATAAGTACAGATATTCTGCTTTATAATTATAACTGCGACACCTCATGTACGAAAGCTTTAAAAAGGAAAAAGATGGAGGTAGTTTATGAAGATTCCAAAGAAGACTAAGCGATTTTGCCCGTATTGTAATAAGCAGACAAATCAGAAGTTGAAGGAACCATCTAAGGGAAAACCTAGCTCTCTTAAGCGTGGTGGAAAGTTAAGAATTCAGCTACGAGGTCTTTGGAGGGGAATTGGTAATCAAGGAAAATTTAGTCGTTTGAAGAACCAGCAAAAAGGTAAACGAAAAACTACAAAAAAGACAAACATTGTATATACATGTGATGTCTGTAAGAAGGGTAAGTATCAAAAATCAGGTAAACGGACGAGTAAATTGGTATTAGAATAATGGCAGAACGAAAAAAATTCATCGATGTGGAAATCCCAATGTTAAAGGATACTATTCAAGTTCTTGGTACAATCAAGGATTTAGTTGGTAAAACTATCAAGCTTGACTTGTCTCGAAAGATGCGAGGTAAGGGATTATTGGTTGTATTCGAAATCTTTAACCATGAGGATAAGTTAGTTGGTGTTCCTAAGAATATGGAATTAATGACTTCTTATACGCGAAAGGTTGTTCGAAAGGGTACTGATGGTGTTGATGATTCATTCTTGACTCATTGTTTGGATGTTCCTGCTACTATGAAACCATTTTTGGTTACACGAAAGAAGGTTTCTCGAGCTGTACGTCGAAACTTGCGAAATACTGCGCGTGAATATTTGATGCAATATACAAAAGAGAAGAGTTATATTGAATTATGTAATGAGATTTTAGATGGTTCACTTCAAAGAGGATTGTTACCTAAGTTAAAGAAGGTATATCCTTTAGCATTCTGTGATATTAGAGTTTTCGGAACTAAGGAGTTAGCTAAGCTTGATATTGCTTCTGCAGTTACTGTTGTAGAAGGAAAAGATGTTCAAGCTATTGGAGCTGAGGAAGAAGTTGTATCTCAAGACGAAGAGATTGCTCAAGCTGATGAAGCTGATACCCCTGAAGCTGAAGAAACTGCTGAGAAGGAAGTAGAAAAAGAAGTTGTTGCTGAGGTTGTTGAAGAAATTAAGGAAGAAGTAGAAGCTGAAGAAGATAAGACTGAATCTGAAGAAGTTGTGGAGGAAGAAAAAAATGCCAAGTAAAAACAAGCCAAAGAGATTAGATCGAAATAGAAAATTCCAAGTGGCTCGAAGAAAAGCTCAAATTGAGAAATTAAAGACTGGTGGTGCTCGAATTCGTGCTCCTCGTCCAAAACATAAAACAAATGACTCTTTACTTAATTAGTTGTTTTTTTTCTAGAAAATAAAAAAATAAAAAAAATATTGTGTAATGCTTATTCTTTCAGCATATTAACTAGCATATGTACTCCGGATAATCCTACTAATACATAGACTATATTCATTACAGCAGGCCAGGTTCCAAGTAGCATCCATACAACGTTCCAGTTACCTCCAAAGAATCCTCCGAGACCTACTAGTAGCCAATTTAATGCACCTATTATTACTAACCAACTTGCGACTTTATCTAAACTCATTTTTCACCTCCTTTTCACTCTCTTGTGTTGACAGTGTCAACCTAGTATTTAATTGTTATGATCGGGTCTCTTGATTGATTTGAGGAGCAGTATTTTTATAAGTCCTGATTTCTGTATAATGTCATGATAGAGCGAACGTTGGTACTTGTAAAACCGGATGGGGTTAATCAACTTTTTCTTACAAGAAAAGTTGGCAAAAGAAACAACTTAATTTCGTTAAGTTGTCATGTTTTGAACGGCAACAAAGTGACCGTTAAAACAATTCAAGGAGGCGAGGCGACTCGAGCTTTGTTATGATAGAGCGAACGTTGGTTTTGGTTAAACCGGATGGGGTAGCTAGGGGATTGACTGGAGAGGTTATTAAGAGATTTGAAATGGCTGGGTTAAAGATTATTGGATTGAAATTGACTTCTGTTAGTAGTGATTTTGCATCTAAGCATTATACTGAAGCTATTAGTGAAGCTCATGGGCCTGAGGTTCGTCAGATGCTTTTGGATTTTGTAACTGAAGGACCGGTTGTTGCTATGGTTATTGAGGGTGTTGATGCTATAGCTAATGTTCGAAAGATGGTTGGTTCAACTGAGAGTAAGAGTGCTGCTCCGGGGACTATTCGTGGGGATTTTTCACATGTTTCTTATGCGCATACGAAGGAAAATAATGTTGTTGTTCGGAATGTGATTCATGCTTCTGGGAATAGTGAAGATGCGGGGTACGAGGTTGGGTTGTGGTTTGGGATTGATGAATTGCATTCGTATAGGCGAGCTGGTGAAGAGCACTTTTACTAATTCTGGTTTCCATTAAGGTTACTGTCACTTGAGTGACAGTAAGGTTGGGTCTTATAATGGTTTAGCTATTTTCCATAGATGTTCGAAATGTTCTTTGTATGTTTTTGAAAGATTGTTATTTTCTATTTTTATTACTATTATTGGTGTGCCCCAAATAACTATGGCGACGACGTTAGAATATATGAATGTATTAGTTGGATTAAAATCTTTAGCATCAAGATATTTGTATCTTGTTGTTTTAGCAATTGCTTTGGGATATTTGTAGGCTGCCTTGGTTGTGATTATTCTTTCTTTTGATTTGCTTATTTTAAGATCTCTGAAAAATTGATCCATATAGATTCCGAAAGTGTTACGGTACAGAGTGTCATCGATTCCAATTGCATCAAGATTAGATTTACGGTATGCGATGTCTTTGAGGATACTTTTGAGGCCTTCTTTACCTTCGAATACTTCAACTTGCGTGTCGGATTTTTCTATGTTTTGTAGTGAAAGTAATTGTGGGATTAACTGCTGGAGTTGGTCGTGTTGACTTCTTAGCTTTTCTTGCTTTTCCTTGATGTAGTCGTTGAGTTTTTCGGGTGTATATGCTTTGTAGACTTTTCGCTTTTTTCGAATGGCGTAGCTTACGAGTCCTTTGTGGATGAGGTGCTCGAGTTTGTCGTAGATGTGTGCTCTGTTGATTCCTGTGAGCTTAGCTAATTCATATGCAGTTTGTGTATTATGTTTTATGAGTGTTAGATATATCTCTTTTTCGTTTTCTGATAGTCCAATGTCTTCTAGTAGTTGTGTGTTCATGCTTTATCTAGGGCTTTTCTATTTATAATATTGTCGCATGTATTTGGTGCGACATATCTTTATTATCTGTTATTTTTTTATAATAGTAACTACTTATAAGTGGTGCTTAATAAAATGGAAATACAAAAGATACGAAAATACAAACCCTGTAAGGGGATCGACTTAGAGAAAGTTTGCAATGAGATTGCGCAAGTGGAACAGCTAACTCGGGGATTCTCAAACCCTGAGGCAAAGGCTTACCACATTCACCGAGTTCCTGTAGCTGGGGCAATATATATTGTTGGGGATGCCAAAATTCTCAATAGGCATACTAATCAATCTGGCAGGGGAAACCTACGGTATCTCTTAGATAAAGAGACTATGAAGTATCAAGGTCTCGCATGCGAACAAGATAGTGGAAACTATAGGAGAGTGGCCTAATGGGAATTTCTATTTATAGAATTGAAAGGGGGTATAGAAAAAATGAAAAATATAGAAAACATTTTAACAGAGACATTTAGAGATAATATAGTTGATGTACAAGTAATAGAGAGACCGTATGCAATGAATAGTAATCGCCCTATATCTATCTATGGTGTACTTGATAAATCTGACTCGGAGTATCTTGTTTTATCTCGATACTTTACTTGCATAGATAGTTATGAGATGGTTTATGACAAAGATCAAGTTCCTAAACCTGAAGCTAATTTCCACAAGATAGCAATTCCACATACTAATGTTAAGTCAATAGGAGTTTGG
>JBNMFJ010000045.1:0-4582 GCA_051269935.1 Patescibacteria group bacterium
AATTTGTGAGCTGCGACTCTTACTACTAGAAAGGTTGTTAGCAGAGTAATAATGAAAATTATACTTAGTTCCATGAATAGTATAATAATTTTAGATTTAAGTATTTACGTATTTACGTATTTACGTATTTACGTATTTACGTAATATTTTTTAGGGTAGAGAGTATAAGGTGGACAGCTTCATGTTTTCCCATCAAAGACAGTACAGACATAAACACGATAAGCTTAACTTCTGTGTTCGGAATGGGAACAGGTGTAACCAAATCGCTATGGCCGTCCAAAATTATAGGGATTTTATCCTTTTTAAAGGTTATTATTCAAGAGATTGGTATAACGCAGGGAGGTCGCTCACAAGTAATCTTTTTATCTTTTTATTGTCGGTACTAGATAATATTATTGTCATTCTATCGGATAGTGAAGCTTCTAGGAGCAATTTCTCGTTTCTATCTTCGGGAATATATAACTCTTGATTTTCATATCCTTCACCTCTTGCTATTAGAGCTAAGTGGTCATATCTGTGTTCATTATGAGCTTTCGCATGTCTTATTACTGAGAATACTGGATCGGTTGGTCTCTTTTCATTAAAGTCATAATTTACGCCAAGATATGTTTTACTATCTTGAGCAAATACAGCTGCACCGATTTGAGTTAGAGATGTCGGACTAGTGTGAAGTCGCATTGCAGTCTTTGCTTCATCTAAGGTAATTTGTTCGTTATTTGTTAATTGGCTATATATGAGTTCTTCTATCATGTTTTGTCTTAAGAATTTTAGATTTATAAAAATTTAGTGGGTAGACTTTTACCACTTTTCTTCTTTGGGATAGTCGTGCCAGATTCTTGCGCTTATATTGTCGCAGATATGGATAAATGCGGCGAGGGGGCCTTGAATTCTTTCTGTTGGGCTATAATCGTCGCTTTCTCCATGAACGTACTTGATTGCATTATGATGTTCTGGGGATAGGTCAAACTTATATTCTTTTATTTTTGATTGTATGAAATCTTGATAATGGGGGAAGCCTTGTACTTCTTCTTGTTCTTTTTGTGTTCCTCCGTATTTCCAAGCTTTCTCTAAGTCATGGAGATAGATGGTAAGGAGGGTGTCGGAGATAGTGAATGGTAATTCTCTTTTTGGGTTTAGAGCCTTGTACATTACTAATGCAATATTCATGGCATCTTTGATATGACCGAGATATCCTCCTTCCCATGTTTGATGTTTTGTTTTTGAGCCTTTTGCTCTTTCAAATTTTTCTTTATTTTCCTGATATATATTTTTGCAAGATGATCTATTGGGTTCGTCTATCATTTCCAATAATTCATAGAGAGAGTAATAGGCTTCTTCCATTATTTTATAAGAATTTTAAGGTATTTAGTTATTTGGGTATTTGCTAAGACTTAAATTCTTTGAGTTCTTGATTATTGTATGTTATGTTATAAATGTGGGTATATTGGAGAGAAAGGGAGTGACCGGTTTGGGGTTCATTTGTGCAATGTGTGTTTTGTGTTTGCTCCGTCGGTGAAGGAAAAGTTTGAGGCGTATGTTGCTGAGGCGGTTGACTGGAAGGCTCTTGATACGTTTCGGGAGCGTGGGGAGATGCCGGGGATTAAGCAAAAGAGTGGGATGAAAGTTAAGGCCGCGAAAGGGATTGTTATGAGTCGAGCGGCGTTTGGGTATGATGTTGTGAATGGGGAGTTGGTTCTGAATGTAGATTCGGGAACTGTGCATACTCTTTTTCGGGATTTTCTGGAAGGGCAATGGTCGCTAAATGCTCTGTCTAAAAAGTATGGGTTTAGTCTTACTGGGTTAAAGAAAATTTTAATGAACCGGACTTATTTGGGAGAGATTAAGTTTGATGCTCAGATTCATAAGGCGACTCATAAGGCACTGATTAAGCCGTCCTTGTTTTACGCGGTGCAGAGGAAACTTGAGGGGTATTTGAGGCCTCGGGGTAAGCTTGCAAACAAGCATGTGTTAGCGGGAACTGCTGAGCCATTGAAGGCTGATAATGAGAAGAGGAAGACGGATAGTTTGAGGTCATTAAGTGAGGAAGAGAAGGATAGGATGAAAGGTAATGAGGAGAAGTTTGTTACGAGAGAGAAAGAAAAGGCTACTTTGAAAAAGGGAAAGCATAGTTTGTATGATTCTGGATTAGGGTTGTAGGGGTAGTTCATAATATATATAAATACCCTCACCTTGACTTAATTATGTATTTAACAAAAGATGACATACAAAAATCCTTTCCGCTTAGCATGAGTATGGTATGCGACAGCATTTTTCATCCTGATCCTGACTATTATGCTACTAATCCAATCACGGTTTCTGATATTACTTCTCGTTTTACTAAAGATGAATTTACTGATATGTCACGCCTTTATATGTCTCAAATGATTGAGCTTCCTGTAGAGCAATGGGGACTACATCCGCGTATCAGAATGGCATATAACTGGGTTCTACGTGAGTATGAAAAATTAGATTAGTGTATCAATAGAATACTCAACATAATTATTATGTATACTATACTTTATTCTTCAAAAATAGTATTAAAAATAAACTTTCAAAACAACTATCGGAAAGATGTTTGTCTCATACTTCGAGCCTTAGAATCACCTGGTTTACAGACTTCTTTTCTTCTTGTATCAGCAACGATTAAGTTTCTATCGTAGGAGATAAATGCTCGCTTTAAATCTTCGTTTCCGGTGATTGCTACTAATGCTTTTGCGATTGATAATCGTGCTGCTTCTACTTGGGATGCTGTTCCGCCGCCTGTTACATTGATTGTGATATCATATTTTATGTCTCCTAATTGGCTTCTTGCAATTACTAATGGTTCAGAAATTTCTAGTTGTTGTAATCTTGACAAAAATGATAATGGTCTTTTATTCATTGTAATGTTTCCGCTTCCTGCCATTATTGTTGCTTTTGCAATAGCAGTCTTTCGCTTACCCATTACAACTAAATTATTCATGTAAGTGACCTCACTATATCATGCATTGATACATGTTTTTCTGGAATGTTATGGTCTAGTTTGGTAGCGTTTTTTGCTTGTTCTTGAGTTAATTCACCGTTTCCAACAAAACATCTTAACCTTTTGTATGCTTCTCTTCCTTTGGTTCTATCCCATGGGAGCATTCCTCGAATCATTCTTTTTAATAATCGGTCTGATTGTCTAATGTATGTTGGTCCTTTTAATGAACCACCTGAACCCATTCTTCGTTTTTCTAGTATTCTTTCAACGATTAATTCTTTTTTTCCTGAGATTACTACAGCTTCTGAGTTTACTACAAATACTTCGTTTCCTTTTAATAGATCTTTAGCTACTTGTGAAGCTAGTCGTCCCATTACTGCACCGTTTCCGTCATAGATAAATGTTTTCATCGTACAATTGATAGTCCGTTTAATTCTGGATTTTTTATTATTTCTTCTGTTATTAGAATTGCTGTTCCGTTGTTTTCTGCGATTTTTGTTCTTGCTTTTTCTGAGAATGACCATGCTACTATTCTCTTTTCTACTGAGAGGTCTCCAGCGCTTAATACTTTTCCTGGAACTACTACGTCTCCTTCAACGTGAGAAAGTTCTTTTAAATTTACTCCAGGCCATCTTCTTTTTGGTCGTGCTAAATCTTTAGCAAGTTCTGGGTTTGTTTTTTTCAATTTGATAATTGTTTCAATTAATGTATTATCTTTCTTTTGTTGCATTCTCTTCTCAATCTTTGTCTTACTGATTGCTCTCATTTGATTGCCTTTTTAAGTTCGTTTAGATTTGTTTTTAATACTTTAGCGGATTCGATTAGAATATCTTTCGCGCTCATTTGTCCCCATGATTCTATACTGATAACTAAGTTGTTATCTTCTGTAACTGTGATTCCTGGAAAATCCTTAAAGTCATCTTGATCAAGAGTACATTTTGATGCGTCTTTTACTGCTAATTTATTTTTAAATTCAAATACTTCTGGGTATAACTGCGCTAATTCTGTATTACTTTGTGCTTCTTTTCCTATTTTTATATTTGGTAAATGGTTGTAGTACATTAGCCCTGGGCTAAATTTCGAGTGATCAACACCTTTACCCATTCCTGCTCGAGCAACAATTTCAATTTCTTGGTTGTTTGCCAATAATACGATGGGGATATCTTGGTACACTGAATCAGATCCTAATTCACTTGATAATACATATTCCGCGTCGCCCTTTACTTTAGCTTTAAATTTCAATTCAACTGTTTGATCGCCTTTTAATTTTTGGTGCTTTAATGGGACTAGGCCTAATCTATGTGCAATAATTTCGTCGTATAATGCTGAATCGTTTTTGTAGACATCACATTCAGTTACTGCTAGAACTGGGACTTCGTTTAAGCTTCTTCGTAATGCATTTGCTAAACTCACATTAATTTCCGCTGTAAATGTTATTTTTTCGTTAGTTTTTGTTTGTAGTTCCATATTATTTTATCCGTTTTTTAGTTTATAAGCTTATACTCTTCGCCCTCTACGGCCACCTTTTTTCTTTGGTCCGCCTCGAGGAACTTTAGTTGTATCGGCAATATTAATTATTTTGAATCCTTCCTTTGTTAATGTCTTAATTATTGCGTTTGC
>JBNMFJ010000046.1:0-4273 GCA_051269935.1 Patescibacteria group bacterium
CATGCCTGAATACCGGAAGTGACAGTCACGTCACCAGCCAAAGATGTACCAGAATAATCTGTATCACAACTTCCCTGACTTGGACCATTAACTCCAAGAGCCCCACAAGTAGTGAAATTATAAGTTGCCCCGACTCCTCCAGCACCACCACCAAACAATGATCCGTTCCTATACCATTGATAACTCAAATTAGAATCATTAGGGGAGAAACCACTAACAGTAGCAGTCAAATTATCAGTTGTTAGATTAGCCGTCGAAGTAGCATTCAAATGAGCAACAATATCTAATGTGGTGAAACCACTAAAATGAGTTACTTCGAATTCTACATTATTTCTGTTTTGAGTAAAGCTTAATCCCGAATCTACCCAATTACTACAATCTTCTCCTAACCAATCGCTGTCAGAACAAGTAAGTATTTTTTCAATCTTTCCTGTATTTTGGAATGTTATTGTTGCTTTTTCTATATCTATTGAATTAAGATATATTTTGTTGTTTGAAGCGAATATTTCCCTTAGTTGTGATGCATTAACTCCTTCTAATTGGAGTGTTCCGCTTGGTAATTCTAGCTCTACGTCTACGAGATTTTCTTGCAGGACTTTCTTTTCTGGAGTTTGAACTGACTGGACTGAAAATACTTGAGTTTTTTGAGTTAATGCTTCTTCATAAATTTGGGTTTCGTTTTTATTTGGAATATTGATATTTGTAAATTTTACACCTTTACTTTGTATTTGGGACAACTCTTCTTTGAGAGCAGTTTGCAACACTTGATCCTCTTGGATATTAGATTTGGCGATTTGCGCAATGACTTGTACTGTTGCTTGATCAACGATGTTAGCAGTTTCTTCTACTACTTTGCCATTTACTGTTGCGACAATTACTCTTAGGATACTTTCTATAAGGGTTGGTTGTAGGTTATCAGTTCCGTCAAAAATAGCTTTGATAGTATAGTTGCCTTCTTGTAATTCTTCAGACGAATTAACAATTATTTTACTTACTCCCTCTTGGTTAGTTATGTTTTTTCCTAAATACATATCATCTGCATAATAGGAAACTTCTTCGCCAGAGATTGGGGTGTCGTTTTCATATGCTAATATTGAAGAGACTTGGAATAGTTCTCCAAGAGTTACTTGGGATGGATCTATTAGTAATGATAAGAATTTTGTTACTTCTAAATTTGTTGTAGTACTTGTTTGGTTCTCTGTAGTATTTGAGATAGGAGATTCTTGAGATGTTGTGTTAGTTTGGTTAGTAGGAGTCTCATCGTTAGTTGAATTATTTTGCTCTTGGTTATTGGTATTTGAAGAAGAATATTCTTGAGTGGTAGTTACTTGTGCTTGCTCGCTTGTTGTATTTTGGGTTTCATTTGCTAACACTGCAACTTGAGATATGCCAAAGATATTTTGCAATGATTGGATTATTGAAAATGTTGGTGTGGTGATTAATGTATTTACTGTATTATATATAGGAGCGGTATAAGAGAATGATAGATCTGAGACAATTGGAATGGATTGAGTGAATATAAAATTGTCTGTTTGGGCAGCTACTAGGGTGAATAGGAAAAGGCAGGCGAATAGGAGAGTGATTGTTTGTATTGTTTGACGCTTCATATTAAATCATCACCTCCTGGATCTCTTTTCGGATTTGAGCAATTACCGAATCATTCATATCCAACAATATCTCTTGACGTTTATCCAAAAACCAACTGACCTTCTCTGCACTAACATCATTCTTTGGTTCTTTAAGATAATATTGAACATCAATTCTTTCCCGCTTCAAGAGGGTGATATAATCAACATATTCTTCATTAAATCCTAACATTGGCATCAAGGAAAGGGAACAATCATGAATTTCACATTTAATACCACACTTCATTAGTATTGCATATAACATATCATAACAAGAATAGTATCCCGCAATAGATCTCCACTTTTTATTTGTCATTGAGACTGCCTCTAAATCTTGCATAGCTTCATCCCTATACTCTTTACTAATAGCCTCATTCGAATCTACTGGCCGTATGCCCTTCGATTGCTTAATGCACCATTCTATTTTTCCTTTATCCATAATAATACCTCCAACAGACATCTACAAAAGCAGTTCCTCCAAAAATGACGTGATCTCTCAGAATTTCTATTGTCAATGTATTTTTTTGCTTTAGCTTTTTTTCAAATTCCTTCATGCTACTATAATGAACATGAATAGTAATCGATGATTGGCTAATTATTTTATTTAGCTTCTCAGACCTCTCCCCAATAATCAAGAGATCGATATCACTATCCTTTGTTGATATCCCTTTTGCATATGATCCAAATAGAACACATTCAACCTCTTGTGCTACTTCATGAATTTTAAGCCAAACTTTTTTCTGCTCCATTATGAATAACAATGATTTATACGCTTCAACACACACTAATACTAACCTAGCCCTTTCATCATCTGCATTTAGAAAATACTTTTTATTCTTTCCTTCTACTAGATACCGAATTAGATTTAATGTAACTAAGCGAGAAAGAACTCTGGAAACAGTTCTATTTGGGACACCTATTTTTCGAGAAATCTCACTGGCCGTAAGGCGTGCATCATAATTATTAGTAAATGGGATTAGGGAGGCTTGCCAATTTTGACCAATATTCGCCAGGCTTGGCGTATCACTTTTTTCAATTACACTGACATACCCTGCCTCCTCTTTTACGGATGAACGTTTTGTTATTTTTTCCATTTTAAATTTTTACCTTCTTCCCGTATAGTTCTTCAGAAATATAATATACTTTTGATTTGCCCATCATTTGATATTTAACAATTCCCATTCCTTGGAGCAATGCTAATGCGATAGCAGTTGTATTTCGAGTCTTTCCTAATTTCATAGCAATTTTTTGGACATGGAGGCCTAGCCTTTCATTCTGTAGTATATCTACTATCTCTTTTGCGAGGACACTTTCTTCTTCCATATTGGCTAGCATTATCGGTTAGTGTCATGAGCTCCGACTGTGGATCCATGCGTATTCTTATTGATTAGCAATACATTATTTTTTTGTATTTTGTTATCTTAATCAATATCACTGCCTTTAATGAATTCATATGTAGTTAGTTATATATAAACTTTATTGCATTGTGGTATTGAGCATTAATATGTCAAAAAGTAAACTATTGAATTAATTGATATTTATTTTATTCTTTATAGGGTTATTTTTGAACAATATTAATAAAAATATATCTATTTCTTTACTTTTGATAAACACAACTTCTACCCCATACACGATAGATATATTTATATAATTCTATGATTTATTATACTTAGTTTACACTCATAATATTGAGGGTAAGCGCACCCAAAGTCACCTTTTTGGCATATGCCCGGCCTGCGCATTTATCTTTTTTTATTTATCACTAGCTTTCCCTAATATTTTCTCTAATATCTTTAAAAAATCTTTTGTATCAGCGAAATAATTGGAATATGCTTTTTTCACATCTTCTATTTTATCTGCTCCCACTAATACAATGTCGTATTCTTTGCGATCCTGATTTTTCTTTTCTAATCTTTCTAAAGTCTCAATAGCCTTATCTTCTTGATTTTTATTAAAGGCAGTTACTGTTAGCCTTTCTTGGCTAATGTCAATTTCCAATAGAAAGATATTGTATTCTGGAGCGTATTCTTTTACGCCAAATACACGAAGTATTTCTGTCCAACTTTGCATTTTCTTTATAAGATCTAAGCTTTTTTCTCTTTCTTTTATCTGTTGATATAATATCTTTTTATTTGTATTAGAATCAATTGACTCTTTTTGATAGAATTCATGTTGCTTATTATCTTCTAAGGGAATATATTCCTTCACTTTCTAATTGCGCCTTTAGTTCTCTTCCGATGTGTTGGTATGGGCCTTCTATTATTTTCTCTGCTTTTGCTCTTGTTTTTTCATCTTGTAGGTAAGTTACTAATTGAGTGAAACCTTCTTCGCTTCGCAGCATATTTTCTGCCCATTGTTCTGGGTTTTTTTGTCGCTCTGTAAGATTTTGATATATTTCATCAGTTACTCCGGCATCTGGATGGTCTCTTAGGTATGTCCATGCATCTTTATCGAGGTCTATTACTGAATATCTGTTTAGGCCTAATTCTTCTTCAATAACTTGTACGCCGGCTTCGCACCGATCTACATAGAATAGTATGCTTGAGATTTCTCCTCCTGCTTCTTTGATTTGGGGTATCCAAGAATCTCTTGGAGAGCTTCCTTCATTATTTAGGTCTGCTACATGGAGGACTTTCTTGCCTTTTATG
>JBNMFJ010000047.1:0-4068 GCA_051269935.1 Patescibacteria group bacterium
TTAAGAGATCATATGACTGATTGGGAGCTGATTTTAACTATGTTTGGAGAAAAAGCAACTACGGACATTACTAAAGAAAAAGAATCTCGTGGTTTTGAAGAATGTAAGGAATCTGCGAATGAGGGTGGGAGTATTGCAAAGCGAGCAAGAGAAGATTTAGAGAGAAGTCTTGGTAGGGATGTTATTTCTGAAGAGAACTATTTGCCGAAGGAAGATAAGATGAAAAATATTAAGTGAGTAGTTACTTATAGTAATCACTTTCTTTTTTTCTTGATAAGGCTGTTTCTTATGAGTTCTATGTTTTTTTGGATCTCTGAGATCTCCCTTTCTGCTTTTCGGTCTACTCTGTAATCGTATTCAAATCGTTGTCTGTCGATTTGGGCTTGTCTGCTTTGGCTCATAAGGATTACAGGAGCTTGTAATGCTGCTAGGCAGGATAATATGAAATTTAGGAATATGAATGGGTATGGATCCCATTGTTTGGTTAATAGGAGGTATGTGTTTGCGATCATCCAGAGGACTAAAAATCCTAAGAATGATAATATAAATGCCCAACTTCCAGCCCATTTACTGATTATGTCAGCGGCTTTTTCTCCGAGAGATCGATTGTTTGGTGCAACTGATATTTTCCCCTTTTTTTTCATATGTATATATATCAATTATGCTTTAAATACTTTCTTGATTCGTCCATGGAGAGTAGTGATTTTGGAAATGTTTATCATAGATAAACTTAAGAGTAGTTATTTTATAGTAGTTACATGGCTACAATGTTCGAGAAGTTCTTTCCTGTAGTTTCTGATTTAGAAGAGTTTGATAATATGATGCTTTATCTTAAAGAAGAAGGGAATGCTAATGATTATCGCAGCTTGCCCTATGTTTTAGGGAGAAGTCCTGAAGGATTTCTTTCTGACCTTTCTTTGGATGCAAGAGCTCAGAGATATGTTTCTCTTGGAGAAAACTTTAAGTGGAAATTACAAGAGGAAGGAGGATGGGGAGAATCTCGTATGGACAACTCTCCAGAAATAATATTAGGGGAATATCGAGAAAATGCGTTGATTGATTTTAAAAATTTTGTTAGTTTGGTTTATGCCGATTCTCCTATTTATCAACGTATTTTTTTGGGGAGTGATGGTTTTGATTATACGATGCCAATGTATTCTGCTTTGGATCAGTCAAGTATTAAAATTGTTCATGATATTAATCGAAAGCATTTAGCTATGAATGATGAATTTGATGAACTATATAATGAAGCATATGGATTAGTTGCTAGTCAGAGTTATAATTGGGGTAGGCTTTCTGATAATGAGCAAATGTATAGAATTAGTGAAGCTATTGATGCCATTATGAATGATGATTTTCGTAAAGGTAATTCTTGTTTAGAGTATTATGGCAATTTGAGTAATATTATTTCTTCTTCTGCAACTGTACATCGGAATGGGGAAGGAAATTTTAATGATGTTTTAAGAGAGGTTTTTGATGATGAAATTATGAATAATTCTGTATATCGTTCTAAGACACTTGATTTGCTTTATAATTTTGTAAGGGAACCTGGATTAGATATTAGTCGACCTATTCTTTTAATTGATTATGTTGGAAATGTTCATGCTCAGTCATTTATGTTTCGTGAGGCTTTGCATTGGATGTCACAAGAATCTCATTGGAATCTTTTGAATCAGGAAGAACAGAATAAATTTGTAGGAATGTATGATCAATTTTCAATAAGTCATGTAGATTTACGATTGTCTGTTACTGATGTTGAGCCATCTCATGGTGGTTTTGCTAAAGTATATGGTCTGAAAATTGATGAAGTTCATGAAAAAAATCCTTTAAGAGATTCTATTGTTGATTATCCTAAATCTTATTTTCAAAATCCTTTTGCATTTTTAAATGGAAAAATTGAATATTTGCCTACATCGGTTAATGATCAGTCTGAAACTTTAGGGAAATGCTTGATGCTTATTGATATTGTGAAGCAAGGTGATTAGTCCTAGGGTTTTGATTAATTATATTTTGTTTTGTAATTGTTTCTGGTTGTGACCAATATCTTTTATCTGTCGCGGTTACGAGAAAATAAGGTTGTACACAAGGAAGCATTAAGATCTCTTTTGCGAGATCGTTTCTTTTGAAGAATGCGATGCTCCCGGATACTTCATGTTCAGTGTGTTCATTATGTGGTGCGTAATCGTAACCCCCAAATATATTACTAAATCTATCAAAAGTTAGGTCTTGTGTTACTTTTTGTGTAATTGTGTATATATTACTGTTTCCATAATGTTGATGTTGTGGTTCTTGAATTGGTGTTTGCATTGCAATGAAAGGTGAAGACTTTAGGACACCTTTTCTAGTATCTACTCTTGGTAGAGGAATATGATCAAAAGAATCAGGTTGTATGTAGTCTTCAATGTTGTCATTGTATCTGTATCTGAAAGCTTCTTTAGGGTTATAGCTGTAGTCATTAGGCATTTCTTTCATCTGCCCAATGATGGTGGTTTCTCTGAAGTGATTAATAATATTATGATCATCGTATATTTGAGAATAATCTGTATATGGTTCTTGTGGAGTGCCGTTCTTATGGAGTTCTTCATATGTGTATATTGGGCAATTTAGAGGAAGTCCGTAGGCCTTTATATTTTTTTTTAATTCCTGAATAAAATCTTTTGAGTACCTTGTTGTAAGTGCGAATCGTACCCTTGGGTCTTCCCTTCTTCTTATGTTTGGTATTTTTGCGGGAGAATAGTTTTCTATCATTTGGCGGAATCCACCTTGAATTTTGATTATGTCTTGTTTTGATCCATTAGAATCACTACTATAAGTACCTGTTAATTCTAAGTCTATTATGTGAAGGGGCTTGTTGTAGTCTTTCATTAGCGTATTTGATTCTATCATATTATCTTTATTTAATTATCTATTTTAAGTGTTTGTTTTAATAGCTATTCTTTAGATATCTTTATAAAATATATATTACTGTATATACTATGGTGAAAAAGGTGGTGACTAAGACTGTGACAATTACCGAGGACGGTAAGAAAAAAATGAGGACTACTAAGAAGACTTCTGCTGCTAAAAAACGGACTACAACTAAGCGTAAAGCAGCTCCTAAAAAAAGAAAAACTGCTGCTAAAAAGAAAACTACTACTGTGAAATCCACTTCGGTTTCTACTTCGGCTGTCTTGGCTAGGATGGAAAAAAAGGATTCTATTTTAATTGATAATTTTGTTGGTTTGCAAAAGGCTATGACTAACTTGTCTTTGAAGTTTAGTGAGCTGTCTAAGAATATGAATAATTTATTGGCTGTGTTTGAAGGTGCTGCTAAGACTTTGGCTGCCTCAGAGAAGCAGGTTGATGCTACCTTGACTTCTAAGCTTGATGCTCTGGTGGCACAGAATAAAGACTTGAGTCGGGAAATAAACAATGTGGATGCTAACATGAGGAGAGCGAAACCTGCGGGTTCTAATCAGTTATATGCTCGACAATTACAAAGTGCCCCTGTCTCTTCTGTTGGTATGCCTAAAAGGTTACCTAGTGTATGAAATTAGATAAGTCTCTCTATGATAAGGATTTTTTAAAACAATTTACTCTTGCTGCGATTGGATATGTCGAGGCTGAGAAGTATCATATTGAGCCTGGGATGGAGATTATTGATGCTGATCTGATTCCGGAATTGTCTCGGGAATTGGTTCGTGAGTATGAATTGAATAATTTATTGTTAGATGAGCTACGTCGGTATAATTCAACTTCTCAGGTTGTTGAAGAGTTTGAATCTGCTATTGTTACAACGCCAGCTCCAAAACCTCGACGAATGATGTCAACTCGTGCACCTCCTCGAGGAAGATCTCACCCTATAAAGCATGATGTGGCCACTCCACATCAATCTTTGCCGACTGGTTCTGTGGATACTATGAATGGGTATGATAAGATATTGCCTTTATTGTCTGATCGGAGTATTTCTCGGATTCAATGTTTTGCTCCCTCGAAGCTATTAACTATTATTCGAGCTGGTCAGCGAGAGAATACTAGGATTGCCTTGAGTGCTGAACAAATTACTGATATTTTTGAGAGGGTTAGTGA
>JBNMFJ010000048.1:0-4023 GCA_051269935.1 Patescibacteria group bacterium
TTGCTTTAATAAATAAAATTGTTTTGTTTTATGTTTTGATTTCATAGTTGCTGTTAGTTTTCTCATTTGTGTTTCGTTTAAATCTTCAAATTTGTTATAAAAATATATTCGTTTTCCATTTGCTCGGTAAATATATTTTTCTATTTCTTCTATTTCGTTAAGTGAATTTATGATTATGAGTAATACGTCTGTTGCATTTACTGTTGATTTATTATGTGCAGGTATAGGGGCATCGTCTATGATTTGGACTTTTGTTTCTTGATAATCAAATGTTCCTAGAATTGGTTTGTGTGTTGAATATGGATACTCGGATATTTTTGATTTGGGATTATTATTGGTTAGGATGTTAAAGATTGTTGATTTCCCTGAGTTTGGTAGGCCAACGAGTGTACATTGAATGTCTGCTTTCTTGATTCCCTTTACTCCTTTTTTACTTCTTGTTTTTTTCTCAACTCCTGACTTTAATTTTTTGTACCTTAGAGTTAGGTTTCTGAGCATGTTCTCTGAAGATTTATGTTTTGGGCATTCTTTGAGCATTATTTCTAGGCATGCTATTCGCTCTTCGTCTGTTGATGCGTTGCTAAATTCTTCTTCTGCCCTTTGGTAGAATGGTGATTGATTTGTTGATGCCATATTAAGATGAATGACTTTTCGTTTAAGAAGTTTTGGGAATATTCTTTTAGGTAGATTTAATAATACCGTAGTCCTTTTTTACTTATGGTTTATACTACTGAGTTTTATCTTGCAATGGGAATGCTTGTATTGTTTGTGATTGTGTTAGCTGTATTTATTTATTTATTCTTTTTCCCTTCTAAAAATGGGTTTGACCGTAAACCGAAAGAGAATCCCTTGACTTCTGTGAATTCCAGGAGGAATCCTGGAAAACTTGCAAATGCATCTAATGGTACTCGTCCGGTTGTTCGTGGTAAATCTGATGCAAAACCAGGTTCTAAACCTAGAAGATAGGTTTTTTAATGTTGTTTGGGCATGTATTTTTATGAGATTAGGCGTTTTATTTAGTGGAGGTAAGGATTCGTGCCTTGCTACTCAGAAGGCAATTGATGCTGGTCATGAGATTGTTTGTTTATTGTCGATGAATAGTCGGAATTTGCATAGTTATATGTTTCACACTCCTTCGATTTCTGCGGTGAGTGTTCAAGCGAAGGCTGCTGGGGTTCCTTTGATTATTCAAAAAACTGATGGTGTTGAAGAGATTGAAGTTGATGATTTGTATTCCTTGATATCTAGTGGAATAGAGAAATATAAGATTGAAGGGATTGTTACTGGAGCGGTGTTTAGTGTGTATCAGGGAAGTAGAGTTCAGAAGGTTTGTAGTGGTTTGGGTGTTGCTGTTTTTAATCCTTTATGGCTTAAGAGTCAGGAAGAGATATTAGAAGAGATATTGTCTCTTGGTATGAAGGTTGTTGTTGATGGTGTTTTTGCGGATGGATTGAATGCTTCTTATTTGGGTCGGGAGATTGATGATACATTTATTGTTGATGTACGGAAGTTACATGATACTCTTGGTATTGAAATTGCTGGTGAAGGTGGAGAATATGAGACTTGTTGTTTGTGGGCCCCTTGGTTTAGCTCTTATTGTATGATTGAATCATTTCGTGATTTTAGCGAGGGAAAGTATAGCTATCGACGTGAGCTAATATTGGGAGTGAAAGATGAATAAGGGAGCATTTGAATATGAGGAGCACAAGAAGGTTTTGGCTAAGCGGGTATTGATTGTTGACTTATGTGCTGATTCTTTGCATCGATTAGAGTTTGTTCGTCCTATTGAAATGGTAGTTAGTGATTTGGGCCTTTCTTATGATATTATTAATTTTGCCCATTTTGGTGATGATGATTTGGAAAAATACTCTCATGTTATTATATGTGGTACTGCTTTGAGTGATAATATGTATTTAGAGGAAGTTGATGTATTTGAGTCTTTATTTGGTTATTCCGGAAAGGTTCTGGGTATTTGTGCGGGGATGCAAATATTGGGTTTGCTACATAAGGGGATTCTTTCTGAGAAAATTGAAATTGGATATAGTTTTGAAGAATTTAGCGAAGAATTTTTGGGTGTTAATGGTCGGCAAGAGGTTTATCATTTGCATCAAAATTATATTGACTTTTCTTCTTTGGATGAGTTTAGGGTTGTGGCAAAGTCTGATAATGGCGTTGATCAAGCCGTTGTCCATAGTGATAAAGATTGGTTTGGGGTCTTGTTTCACCCTGAGGTTCGACAGTCAGGGATTATTGAAACTTTTGTTGGTTTGTGATCGTGTAAGAATTAAAATAAAGGAAAAATAAAAAAAGATTACTGTCACTCAAGTGACAGTAACTGTATGCGTTTATTTAATACGCATAAAGTAATATACTATAGCTGTAAGGATGCTGAAAAGCAGAGCTAGGATGATCCAGAGAACTTTCTCTCCAGTGCTCATGGATTTTTGATTCATGAGTACATCGTAGATAACCCAGATTAATGCGACTAATCCCACTATGTATAAAATATTGTAAAACATTGTTAAACCTCCTTGTTGCTCTTCTAAACAGTGCACACTTAAAAAAGCTTTTTATTAGTGTAATTGCTAATGTAATTAGTATTTTTCATCTTTACCTTCGATAAAAAGAAAAATTGAAGTCTAAAAATGAAGTGAATTCACTTTTAGATGATATTTTCATACTTTTATGCGGGGGCATTTATAAATATTAAAGATATTGTAGATGTATATGGAAAAAATGGATTTAGTAGGGATGATTAAGGAAAAGAGGGAATTTTCAGTGTTGCCTGATTCGGTTGTTTTGAGGGCGATTGCGGAGGTTGATTCAGATTTAGATTCTAAGTATATTGTTAAGGAGGCTCGGGCTCACTTGAGAAAATACTTTGGTGTGTTTTTGACTAATCGGGTTTTGAAGCCCAAAGATATTTTAGATTTTGATTCTGTTTTGAAAAGTCATAAGAGTAGTGCTAAGCGGGATTATTCTGTATTATATTCTAGACTTGCTGAAGTGATTTCTGATGTTGGAAAAATTGGGAGTGTATTTGACTTGGGTTGTGGGATGAATGGGTTTAGTTACTCATATTTGCGAGAAGTGTTTGGTGATGTTGAGTATGTAGGATTAGAGGCTTCGGGGCAATTGGTTGGGCATATGAAGAATTACTTTTTGGATAAGAAGTTTCATGCTGATGCTCATGTTGTTGATTTATTTGAATTGGATTTTTCTATTTTTGATTCTGGTGATCGTGCTCGGGTTGCTTTTTTGTTTCAGGTTGTTGATGCTATGGAGCATGAGGTGAGGGATTCTTCAAAGGAGTTGTTGTTGAAGATGAAGGAGAAGGTTGATTGTATTATTGTGTCTATGCCGATGACGGCTAGTTTGAGTGGTGGGCGTGAGACGAAGGTTACGAGGAAATGGTTGGGCGAGTTTTTGGAAGAGCATTTTGAGATCTTGGATGATTTTGAGATGTTTGAAGAGCGATTTTTTTGTGTGAGATGTTGAGGGCGTTTCCTAAATCTTTTTGAAGTGTGATATTCTTTATATTCTATGGTTCATGAAGTTAATGAGGGGGTAGAATTTTCTCTTCGGAATGTGTTTAATATGAGAGTTGTTGCTGAGTTGGCTTCTCGGATAAAAGATGTGTATTCTGATTTTGATTTAGAGGGTTTTGTTTCCTTTCTTGATGCATCTCTTGAATATGTTCAAAAGAATGTTGATATGAATCTAATTAAATGCTCTTTTAGATCTAACATTGCTCGCATATTTGGAATATTGGATAAAACTATTACTTTTGACTTTTCATTTGTTAATTTTGGAGAAATGTCTGAATGTTTTGGATATATTAATTATACCTCCGATGAAGGAAACATTTCCAGACTGCATGAAGAGATAAGTATTGCGTAATTTTACCTCTATTCTCATATATATAAAGGATTAAAAAGCTAATTTGAGATATGTGTGTATGGTAGAATTTAATCGAAAGGTTTTGGCTAATGGCTTGACTGTGATTCATGAGAAGCGGGATGT
>JBNMFJ010000049.1:0-3999 GCA_051269935.1 Patescibacteria group bacterium
TGGCCTCTTTTAAATGCTTGCATTGCCCTTAAAAGGGTAAACTCATTCTTCAAAAATAAAAAATAAAAAAGTATAGACGAATAAAGATTATTCAGTCTTTGGTGCTTCTTCTGACATATCTTCAGCCTCAGCTTCGGTACCTTCGCCTAAAGCAGCTTCTGATTGCATATCTTCTTCTGACATATTCTCTTCAGCTGGCTCATCATCTCTACCTCTTGACTCTTGAGGGTTAGGAGAACCACTACCAGTCTTCATGACATTGACAGCATTTGGTCCTTTATCAGATTCTTCTAAGTCAAAAGTTACAGTATCGTTCTCGAATAATCGAACTCCCTCAGCAAGTGCTGTGTGGTGAACAAATACATCTTTTCCATCTCCAGTTGAGATAAAACCAAACCCTTTCTGTACATTAAAAAATTTTACATTTCCTTCCATTGTGTTACCTCCTTATGATACTTTGTACTCATTAGAGAATTTAACTCTCCCTAACAAACCTACCAAAGAAGTGACTGTTTTAAATCATTCGCTTTATAGAAAAGATCTAACCCAACATATAAAAGTCATAAGATCCTTAAGAATTAAAGATGGTGACAGAAAATATACTAATTTCTCTATTAACCATCCTAGCAATAACTCTAATTATCCCCGAATTACTCAAGAATTACAAGCTCCCTTTAATCTCAGTGATAATAATATCAGGAACAATCCTGGGACCACATGGACTTAACTATATTCAGACAAACGCAACAATGGAGTTCTTAGGATTTCTTGGAATGACCTTTGTAATGCTCATGGCTGGGCTCGAAACAAATCTTAAGCTCCTAAATCATTCAAAGGTAAAAATATCGCTGCTCGCAATTGCAAACGGATTAATCCCCTTCATTGTAGGATTTGGCATAACAAGATACTTTGGCTACGCTCTACTCCCAAGCCTAATAATAGGAATAATTGCGATCTCTTCTTCTGTTGCAATAATAATACCAACAATCGCAACAAAGAAAAATATGAAACCAGAAACCCATCAAACTATCCTCGCTTCAATAATACTCACAGACATAGCAAGCTTAATATTTTTAGGAATAGTACTCCAGAATATCTCTCCAATAACCTTTATTCCCCTGCCAATTTATTTTCTTTTACTGATATTATCATTGCCATTAATATTCTATATAATACCAAAGTTTTCAAAATATGAAATGAGTCACCAATTTAAAAACAATGAAGGAAAAGAAAGAAGGATACGGTTTATCCTAACAATAGTACTCGGAATAATATTATATTTTACACTTCTCGGAGTCCATCCGATCTTAGCAGGATTCCTCGCAGGGCTTTCTCTCTCGACCATCATAAAGAAAGATGTAACCCATACTCTTTATAACAAAATACATACCCTAGGCTACGGCCTATTTATCCCAATATTTTTCTTTATCGTTGGAATGCAATTAGATATATCTCTATTTTCAAAATTCGATCAAACAAATATGGTAATTCCCGTAATAATACTCGGAGTAATAATTGCCAAAACCTTAAGCGGATTCATAGGAGGGAAACTCATTAGATTTACCAATAAAGAATCACTCATATTTGGAGTCGTTTCAACAACACAACTAACTACAACCCTAGCAGTAACCTATACAACATCATCCCTCGGAATAATTGACAGTACCCTCACAAGCGCTATAATTCTTTTGGCAATTATAACAACCACTCTAGCACCTTTATTCGTTTCCCTAATAAAACTCAAGAAAGAACGAAAAAGTAAGATAAAAAAATGAAAAATTTCTCTGTAGAAATCTTTAAAAGGCTCTTATTATAGACTAATATATTGCATTTGCCTCCATCGTATAATGGTAGTGCACCGGTCTTGAACACCGGGCCCTTGTGGCATCCCGGTTCGATTCCGGGTGGGGGCGTATTCATGGGATCCTTTGATCCCATTACACTTTCCTCTCTGACTCTCCCTAAGATATTTCCAAGTCACTTGATCCGTTTAGGCCTTTAGGTCATCCCTTGGGATGATTCTAGATACTTATAGATTAGATAGATTCTATTCAAGCAACTAACTCAACAATTTGCTCTTCTTCTACCGCAACAATCTCACTAACAAGTTCTTCGCTAGTTGCATCCTCTAACCCACCAACTTCAGAAACAATATCCTGAGCAAAGTGTTTCTTAGATCTAAAGTAAATTAAAGAAATAATAATCAAAATACTATAAGCCGTAATACTCATCATCGGAATAGTAATATAACCAAACTCAAAGATTAATTTCTCAGCACAACTAGTAGCTTCAGTACTCACATCACAAAAACCAGAGAACAAACCAGCAACCTGCATAGCATATTGAAAGAATGCAAAACAAATACCAACAAAACTCATAACAAGCCCATAGGGAATAATTCGTTTATCATCATGAAACAAAGCCATACCAAAAAGAATAAATTGCGGATACATAAAAATTCGTTGATACCAACAAAGTTGACATGGAGTAAACGTTAAAATTTCAGAGAAAAATAAAGTACCAAGTAAAGATGCAAGAGGAACCAAGAATAAAAGCCTCAGAACATTATTGTCTACCATAGCATACACATTATCTAATAATTCCATCCGCTTACCCGAAAAATATGTATAAGCAAAAAGAGCAATAAAAAGTACGATAAATAAATCTGCAATAAGAGTTCCAAATGCAAAGAGAGAGATAATCATATCACTATAAGCCATATATAAACATCCTATAAAGAGATTTAAAAAGATATCTTATGCCATAGCGCAGTGGCCGAAATATAAAGGGAGTCTAGTTGCCTCGTATAATAGATCTGTATTTTACGACCTGGGCGGGTGATTCGCTTTGGAGAAAGGTAAGTAATCAGTCCCATACAAATTATGAGGAGGAAAATACAGGAAAGCCTTTGCACGAAGCAAACAATCCACTGAAAATCAAAGATATTTTTACTAATAACAGTGTACTCGTTAGGTATATAAGCTAAAATAAACACTTGTTAACATGAAGATTAAAAATACAATAGAAGTAGTCAAGGAAGTGTTCTCGAAGAAGAGATACATTACTCTCGCAATTATATCTGCCCTTTTATTTTATATAGCAAATGCAATGGTTTCAAGCTATCCAACGATGAGATCATACGGGTTTTCTTTAGGCCTAGTAGGAACTATAAAAATACATTACGCATTAATAGCAGGATTCGTCAAGACAGTAAGTCTAACCTCACTAGTAACCCTTATTGCAATAAGTATCCTTTTCGGAATAATCGTAGCATTAATATCATATAAGACAAGAGCACTAAAAGACGCCGAACCAGAAAAATATAGTATGATAACAGGAATAGGATTATTTATTGGTGTATTGGCCCCAGGATGCGCAGCTTGCGGACTTGGGTTACTCTCTGTACTTGGATTAAGCTCTGCTTTCTTAAGATTCCTTCCATACAAAGGAACAGAATTATCATTAATAGCAATAGGACTCCTCCTTTTTTCAATAATACAAATAAGTCAAAGCATTAAAAAAGGAATAGTATGCCAAATAATACCACCAGTAAAAATAATTAAAAAATCTAAAAAATAAAGAACTTATTTAAGATCTTCACGAAGTTTTGTTAACGCACTTTTCTTTGGTTTAGTTTCGATAAACTCATCCAAAAATGTATCACGGCGATCAAAGTCCTCATGGAATCGTTCTTCACGAACAATACCCTTAACAACATCCTCTTTAAGTTTTCTGTTTCCTAATTCCATCTCCTGGATGGTAAGTTCTTGATCACGCTGCTTTCGTCGAACTATATGAGTAAGAGCACGTTCTTCTTGTTGCATCTCAAGTTCCATGGTTCTTGCCAAGATTCTATTCTTCCGTTTCTTAACCTTCAATTGTTTTCGCTTTCGCTCTTGTCGTAAAGCATCCTTTTCCTTTCTCTTTTTTAAAGCCAATTCCTCTTTCTTTCGTGCAGCTTCGGATCTAGCAGCCTTTGTTTTAGCAGCATCAATTTCC
>JBNMFJ010000050.1:0-3450 GCA_051269935.1 Patescibacteria group bacterium
TAAAAGAAGGAAAAGTTGACATAAAGGAATTATTAGTAAGAACCCAACTAAAGAAATCCCTCAAAGATTACAAATCAAAAGGCCCCCACGTAATAGCCGCCGAGAAGATGCAAAAACGAGACATACCTATATCCACAGGAATGGTAATCGAATACTACATCTCCGACAAAAAAGGCAAAAATATCGGAGACAAAGTTTTACTTCCGGATGAAGAAGGAAAATACGACATAAAATACTACCTCGAAAACCAAATAGTCCCCCCACTCGAATCAATCTTTGAAATATTCGACGTAGACATTAGCGGCATTTCAGCCGATGGTAAACAAACAACATTATTCTAAATAATACGCCATGGCAAAAACAAGACTTCTGATATTCTCTAACGTGAGCTTCGCTTACGTTCAGAAACATTAATTCCGTAGGAATAATTCTTTGCCAACTTCCTGCTCGCAGGTTCTAGTGCCATTTCTCGGTATCTTTATAAGAAAAGTTGAGTCCGCCAAAAGTTGAGTACTCCCCAAGATACTTTTAAATACTATTACCACATAAAAACACTATGAAAAGAGAAATACTAGTCTTACTTATCGCAACACTACTAATCTCCCCTTTTCTAGCAGCAGAACTCGGTATCACCGAGCCAAAACCGGTATATAACCTAGGAGACAAACTCTTCATAACCGTAACAGACATCATCGGCTCAGAAAACGGAAATCTAAATATCGATCTATTCTGCTCAAACACAACAATAAACCTCTTAAAAATATCTGCCCGTGCATTCCCAATCGAAGGCGGCCAATCATATTCAATACCATATAAATATCTCACAAAAGAAGACCTCGAAGTAGCTTCAACCCACTTATTAATTGGCAACTGCCACCTACGAACAGAACTAGCAGGCCAATTCCTAGAAACAGGAACATTCCAAATAAGTAAAGAAATAGCAGTAGATGTAAACTTCAATAAAGTCCGATTTAACCCAGGAGAAGATATAGAATTATCCATAAAGGCCAAAAGAGCAGACGGAGAACCATTTAATGGATTCTACAAAATAGAAAATTTCAGTGAGTCCCAAGGAGCAATATCTGACGGAGCAATAGAAAAGTCAATATCAGTTGATTCAGATAAAGAAGCTGGAGAATATTTTATGAAAGTGCAAATATACGACTTGGATGCAGACAGAAATATTAGAAACCTAGGCTCAAAAGAATTATTAGTAATCGTTAACCAAATCCCTACCGACCTAAAAACAAGTATCGCAACAACTGACGCAGTACCAGGAAAACCATTCAAAGTTATCCCAACAATACTCGATCAAACAGGTCAAGAGATGCAGGGAGCCGTATCAATGTATGTAACAAACCCCGATGGAGACAAAATTGATTATAGCCTAGCATCAGGCGAAGAATTTGAATTATCATTCCCAACAAATGCAACATCTGGCCCATGGGTAATATACACATTCACCGATACGCTCCATTATGAACAACAAATAAACGTATTAGGAGTAGCAAGAGTTGAATATACAGTTGAAGGGAGCCGACTAATTGTAAAAAACATAGGAAATGTAAATTACGATGGAATTGCAAACATTCAAATCGGAGAAGAAAAACGACCACTAGAGGTAAGCCTAAAGATGGGAGATTCTAAGGAATATGTCCTTGAAGCACCAGAAGGAGAATATAACATCAAGGTAAACGACGGAGAAAACTCTTTTGAAACTGTTGGATTTCTAACAGGAAATGCAGTAGGAATAAAAGAATTAGGTAGCGGCGGACTTTATAATTTCTCATATATTTGGATTTTTATAATTTTTATTGCAGGAAGTATCGGAATGCTGATGATAAATATGTATCAAAAGACAACAGTAGTAGGAGAGAAAAGAGGATTCACAGAAAAGATCAAAGGCATAACTAAGAAAATAGGTTCAAAAATGAGACATAATAAGGCAGAAAGCAAAGTCGATACACATATGATAGATTATACCCAAAAGAAGCAAGAAATGAAAGATGCAGAATCCGCAACAGTAATTCAAGGTCAAAAAGCAAATACAACAATAATCGGAGTCCATATCAAAGAACGAGAAACATTCTCCGAAGAAGTACAAGATAATATCGTAAAGATAATCAGAGAATGCTGTGGGAAAGAAGGAGTTACCGACGTAAGAGACGATATAATTTATCTAATATACTCACCATTAATCACTCAAAAATACAAAAACGATTCACAGGCTGTACAAGTAGCCCAGAAAGTTAAGGATAAATTAACAGCATTCAAGAGAGGAATGAATGGAGAATTTCATTTCGGTATAGGAATCCATAGTGGAGAACTAGTATCTAAAAAAGAAGGAATCAAGCTAAAATATGCAAGTATGGATACAGTATTTACAACATTAAATAAAATCACAAAACAAGCCGAAAATAATATCTTAATCTCCGACAGAATCAGGAAGAACATGATGCGAGATCTAAAAGTAATGAGAAGCGAAGACATTGGCTCAACAAAAGTATACACAATTGAAGAAGTAATTAATAGAGAACAGAATAAGGAAAAACTCCAGGATCTATTAAGACGATCTAAATAATCTGCTAGACAATACGCTTTTTTATAAATAAGAATATACGATAATACATTGAGGTGAAAGATGATACAACGACAACTACTCATACCAGGTTTTTTTGAAATATATACCGGCTGCATGAAATCCGGTAAAACAAAAGCCCTCTTCGATAGATTAGATGGAATAAGCTATAGAAACGACGCAGAATTTATCATATTCAAACCAGAAACAGATACCAGAGATAGCGTTCTCAAATCAAGGTACGGTGAGTTAAAGCATAAATGCCATTTTATCCCACAAGATGAACCAGAAAAAATGCTAATGGAACTTACAGGAGGCTATAAAGTAATCGCAATAGACGAAATAATGTTCTTCAATAAAAAAATAGTCGAAGTAATACAAATATTAAGAAATAAAGGTATAATGATCTTAGCCTCCGGCTTAGATACCGATTTTAGAGGAATGCCCTTCGGATCAATGGGAGATCTCCTCGCAGTAGCTGATCATGTATCAAAGTCAGGAGGAACATGTGAATATCTAGATTGTAACAATATAGCAACCCTGACCCAAAGATTAGTAAACAGCGCCCCCGCCCATTACGACGCTCCAGTCGTATCCATAGAAGGAGATAAAGACGAATATCAATGTCGCTGCATAAAACACCACGTTATACCAGGAAAACCAAAATTTGACTTTTCATAATATTTATAAAACATAAAAACCATGGAAAACCATGATAAAAATAGAAAAACAAAGTAAACCCATTACAGACGTAACCGAAGGCGACAAAGTCTATATTAACGGTAAAGAAATGATCGTAGATAAACAATTCGTCTTCATAGAGCATAAAGAGACAAAGGAAATGATAATTGAGTTCTATAACGTCGAAAACG
>JBNMFJ010000051.1:0-3234 GCA_051269935.1 Patescibacteria group bacterium
ATAAGTACAATGAGATGCGCGTTCTACTTACATTAGAACGCAAGGAAAAGGCAACTTATAGGCTTATCCCAATCGCAGCAAGCTGCGGGGTATTATTGAAAATAAATAGATAAAAAACAATATAACAAAAATTACTTTAACTTCTTAAAAGATTCAACAGTTGAATCTATATCATTAACAACAGCATCAATAGCAGTAGCCATAAGTTTCTTAGGATTATCACCCTCAACTCGAATTATTGGCTTCTCATTTGGATGGCTACGGTGCCAAACAGCTAAACTAGCCCCACCATCATTCAAATACATACGTACAACTTCAGCAATTGTGACGTTATCTACTTCAACCTCAAGTACTTTCTTCTCATCAAGTAAAACCTTAATTTCCATAAAATATAGTCCAAAAATACCTTTAAAAGCCTTTTGATTGCCTTCATGATTCTACTCAGTTACCGTAACAGTATAAAGGTCAGTATAAACAATTCCAGCCATACGCATCTTGTTTGCTCGAAATTCAATACAATATTTCCCTGGAGAAGCAGCTGTAAAAGAATACTTACTCTGAGTCATCTCTGAATTTGGTTTATCGGCAGAGCCCTCTCTTCGAAGAATTAAATTAGATCCAGGATACAACACTTGCTTAATTAAGCTAAGATCACAGCCATTAGTAAAGGAAAATTCTTCACCCACCTTAGCATCTATAGTATGTTTTTCCCTATATGCTCCTTGCTTAATAGCCATATCCAAAAAGAACAAACACATATTTATAAATACATAACCATTTAGAGAATAATGACAACACAAGAAATAACAGTAGAAGAAATTACCAACTTTGCAAAGCGTAAAGGCCTTATTTTCCCCTCAGCAGAGATATATGGTGGACTAGCAGGATTCTGGGACTATGGCCCATTAGGAAGCGAACTTAAGAAAAATCTAAAGGACCAATGGTGGAAATATCATGTTCACATGAGAGACGACGTAACAGGAATCGACGGGTCAATAATTACTCATCCTAAAGTATGGGAAGCATCAGGACATATAGCCTCTTTCGTAGATGTTGCAGTAATCTGTACAAAATGTAAGACAAAGTCAAAAGTAGATCCACATGAAGTCGAAACCGCAAAATGTGAAAAATGTGGAGCAGACTACGAGAACAAGGGAGAATTTAACCCAATGTTCACAACTGACGTCGGACCAATAAAAGAGGACGCAACAAAAGCCTACCTACGACCAGAAACAGCACAATTAATCTTTGCAAACTTCAAACAAGTAACCGATACAGCAAGAGTCAAACTACCCTTCGGAATCGCACAAATAGGAAAAGCATTCCGAAACGAAATCGCACCAAGAAACTTTATCTTTAGATGCCGAGAATTTGAACAAATGGAAATAGAATACTTCATCGACCCAAGTAAAAAAAACGAGTGCCCATATGAATTCGAAGATATTGAAATCTTAGTATACGATCAAAAAATGCAAGAAGGAAAAGCAGAAGCAAAACTAATGAAAATCTCAAATGCATTAAAAGACAAAATTATCAAACTTCCCTGGCACGCATATTGGTTAGCAACAGAACTACACTTTTTTAAATCATTAGGAATATCAACTCAAAACCTCAGAATCAGGCAACACGAGAAAGATGAAAAATCACATTACGCAACAGACACCTGGGACATAGAATATAAATTCCCATTCGGATACAAAGAAGTCCAGGGGATAGCTGACCGAGGAATATACGACCTAACCCAACACCAAGAACACTCAAAAAAATCATTAGAATTATTAGACGAAGCAACAAAACAAAAAATCCTACCAATGGTGATCTCAGAACCATCCCTCGGGGTAGAACGAATCCTATTAGTTCTGTTATTCGAGGCATTCAAAAAAGACAAAGACAACCCAGAGAAAATCACACTAACATTAAATCCAAAGTTAGCACCAGTCAAAGCAGCAATCTTCCCATTAATTAAAAAAGATGAAGCACAAGTACAAACAGCCAAAGAAATAGTAAAAATCTTACACACAGAATTCAATGTAACATACGACCAAACCGGATCAGTCGGACGAAGATACGCACGAAACGATGAAGCAGGAACTCCATTCTGTATAACAGTAGACCCAGAAACAAAAGAAGACAACCAAGTAACAATTCGAGACCGAGACACAGGAGAACAAAAACGAATCGCAATAGAAGGCATCAAAGATACAATACGAAAACTAATATCACAAGAAACAACCTTCCAAAAATTATAAAACAACAATCCATAAATACCCTTTTCTCTATTAAAATACATGACATTAAACGAAACCCAACAACAAGTCGAAGAATGGGTTTCCCAATATAAAATCGGATACTTTCAACCACTTGAAATACTCGCAAGAATTATCGAAGAAGTTGGCGAAGTATCCCGAGAACTTAACCACATGTATGGGCCAAAGAAAAAAAAGGCAACAGAAGATAACGGCGACCTCGAAGAAGAAATCGGAGACATCCTTTTCGCCATAACCTGCCTCGCAAACCGAGAAGGCCTCTCACTCGACAACGCATTCAAAAAAGCAATGGACAAATGCTACGGCCGAGACAAAGACAGATGGAAAAAAGAAGACCAAGAAAAAAAGATATCTAACCTCACAACAATCAACTGGAAACAAGAACATCTAGACCTCATCCCAAACGCAAAAACCTACACAGATCTAAAAGACATCGCATTAGAAGTACTCAAATCAACGCAGCAACCCAAAGGACAAATCTGCGGACCAATCGCAAACGGTGGCAAAGGATCAATACCAGAAAACCTCAAACTACTAAGTAAAGCAATAGACAAACTAGATCAAGAAGGTATACACATGTTTAACCAAATGCCCTTCGAAGAACCCATGCAAAAAATAAAAGAAAAAACAATTCTAAACACAGAAGAAAAAAGCCATGAAATCCTAACCGAATTCTACCTCCCAATCCTCCAGTCAAGACAAATCAAAACACTCTATTTCATCCCAGGATGGCAAACCTCATACGGAGCAAAATGGGAACACAAAAAAGCCCTAGAACTAGGAATAAGAATAGTATACTTAGGCCAAGAATATATACAATAAAGATAACACAGAAATACTTCTCACCCCAGAAAAAAGCATACCCCGAGAAATAATTAGTCTAAGAAATCACTCTCTAATTTCACATAAGTACAATAAGACATCCAACAATAGAAAATATTTTTTATGTGGATCAGACAAGGCATAA
>JBNMFJ010000052.1:0-3070 GCA_051269935.1 Patescibacteria group bacterium
TCGTCAAGGAAACAAATATCAAAGCAATTGACCTCGTTGAAATCGTAGAGAAAAATGATAAGGGTAACAAAACAGTCGAGATCGCAAGAGAGCTAGTTGACTATATTATCGAATTATCAAATAAATAACAACAATGTTTATATAACTATAATCATACTGGTAGCAATGTCACTACAATCACACTTTGCTCAAGAATTCCGAAATACAGCTAGCGGATATAAATTATCAGAAGATGTTAGAAAATTTGATCGGCGACAATATAAGGACATTCTCGATCATCCAATCTCCAGAGGCCTTCGAGTATATAGGGTAGTCTCAAAAGACATGAATAGCGGAAATGTTATCAGGGCTCAAGCGTCAGGTAATTTTCAGGAAGTACCCTAGAACTATTTTCTCAAGCACTAAATGACTTGCCTCCGACCCAGTACATCACTTATCACTGTCCTGTAAATATAGCAGGAATATTTACCGATATCCCTTCATGTTTTTATCAAAGAGAATTAGTAGACATAAATTCACAGAATAATCTAAGAAATATATTACGATCAGGAGGAAGATTAAAAATATGAACTCGCAATATTCCACACTTACTGTCACTTGAGTGACAGTAAGTATTCAGGTTCCAAAAATGATTTTTACGAGATTCAGACAAGGCTTTCGATTTGGCGATAGTATAAGCAGACAGCCCAAACCGTATAACGCAGTATCATTCAGTGAGAACCGTTTTCAACTTAGTATACCCAAAGAAATCAGTAGTATAATTATACGCACCCGCATACAAAAATCTAATAGTATCTCCAATTTGAACATCCTTCAGCTTAACTCTATATCTAAAAATATCATCCCTCGTCGGGCTATTCCCCTTTAAGAGATAATATTCACCATCTTCAGAATCATCAAGCTCACCCTCGACCAACATCTTTGTCCCAGTAAGTAAAGCATCCAAAGCACAATTATACAAAGTTGTATTGAGAATAATATTTTTCCCTTGAAGCTGTTTAACCTCAGTCTCTAAAGTAACAGCAGGCGCAGCAAGAAATCGTCCTGGCTCAATAATCATCTTTATGTCATGCTCATCCAAAAATTCCTTAGCCTCCATAAGCTTCTCCGTAATATAAGGCATAACATTCGCAGTATAACTTTTGTATCGAGAAGGCAAACCTCCTCCCATATTCAAAAAGCTAATAGACTTCAAAGTCTCAGTCGATAAAGAATCTTGTAACTCTTCAAGAATTTCCCACTCGGATGTATTTTGACTTTTACGATGAATATGAACACCAATATGCTCAATAAAAAGATGCTTAACAGTTGCAAGAATTAAATCATTAACTTCCAAAGCAGGCAAACCATAGACAAAGTATTTTCCCGTCCCAATCCGATGTTCCTGAAACTTCATTCGAATAGATAAATCAATCTTCACCTTTGCTAAAGTAATAGCTTCTAGAATTCGCTCTAAATCAATAGTATTATCAATAACAAAACTACGTATACCAGTCGATAAGATCTCTTGCAATTCAGATACACTTTCCGCCTGAGTAAAAAAAGAAATTTTTGAAGAATCTGTAATCATTGGTATTTCTTGCTTTGCATGAATTGAATAATCAACCTCTGGGCATAATTCTTGCAACAAATCTCCAACTTCATGATTAGTTTTATACGAATACGAAATCTCTAATCCCATATCATTCAATATTCTAACTTGTTCCAAAAGAGCAGACTTTGAAAGAATAAATTGTGCCTCTGCCATTACATATATTCATCCGCATTCCAAAGTGTCTCAGCAATAGGAGACCACATAGAATCCGGATCAATTCCTCCAGTAATATGATAATAATCATCCTTCAAGAAAACAACCTTCGAAGAAATTAATTCCTCCAAAATAGGATCTTGTTTTTCAGTTAACACATCATGTAAAGAGCCAACAGAAATCGAGTCACCAATAAAAGTCAAAATAACCTTTTCCTCTTCAGTAAATTCCCTATCCATTTTTCTCTCCTAAAGATACAATTCCTTCATCAGTTAATTGATCCAAAACCTTAGTCATCATCAACGGAAATGTAATACAAACATCACCATTAACCGTAGCCGCCTGAGCATCATCTTTAAGCTTTCCCCAACTCTTAGCTTCTTGAGTTGTAGCACCACTCATAGAACCACTTGAAGCATGAGAAGTAGTCAAGTATACCGCATAATCAAATCCACCAGATAATAAAGCTGAGAAAATCGCGTAATGCTTGGAGATAGAACCACCCAAAGAAATCAAACCCTTTTTTTCATCAAAAGATAAATCAGTAATTACTCGTTCCATATCATATAAAGTATCAACCATAAAATCAGGATGTTTCTGTTGAAACATATATAGCTGAAAACCAAAAGAAGAATCAGCAATACCAGGGCAATAAATAGGAATATTCTGCTTAGCCGCACAGGATAAAATAGAGTAATCATCATCAATTTGTAAACCAATCTCATAGAGCAATTCAGAAACAGAGATCCTTTGCTTCTTAGCATAAATCTTAGCCAAGTAAACCTGAATTAAATCCTCAAATTTCATATACGATTCACTCCGAATAACCAAATTACCAACACGGTTTTCACCCCGTTCATGTAATTCAGTATCATCAGCATAAAAACTCGAAACCGTAAAATCCTCACCCAAAGACTTCATAATATCTTCCTCAATAGCTCCCGAAGTTGTCACCATAATATTTGGTATACCAAGAGTACAAAGCTGTGCAAAAAAACCACGCAACCCAGACGTTACCATATTCGATGTAAAAGTCAAAAAGATCTTAGCACCATTTCGCTTCATCTTCATAACCACATTTGCAGCTTCAGCAAGCTCAATAGCCTGATAGCCCAAGCTACCAAAACTATCCATCATTTCAGTTACCGTCAAACCAGAATGCCATGAGAAGTCTTTTACTTTTTTCATCGTATAAAATCACCAAAAACAAAGTTCAAACTATGCCTAATTTAAAGAATAGGAATTGCCATTGTTGCAATCAAGTTTGTATTCATAGGATAATAAGTAATGTTCGATTTTTAAGCCTTTGGATCACGACTATAT